>JADGQF010000389.1 GCA_017882045.1 Anaerolineales bacterium | reverse complement strand
ACACGACACGCGTCATAACAGCCTCCTCTGGCAGAGCGAGGGCCCGGCCGGCGAATGATAAGTCAACTAATGCAAGAACAATTCTAACATATGCGCGACGGCCTGGCCAAACAGCTTGACAGACCGCGTTTGAGTACCTTATAATATTGGTCACAAGTGGTGCCCAAATGGAACGACAGTTTCACGTATTCTTACCAGCTCACTTCTCATGGAGGGTCGCATGACAAGTCCTTATGAACCGGCCGGGCAGGGAATCGTGCCACCTGGAGAGGAGATCACCAGCGACGATAAGCTTTGGGCGTTGCTGGACTATGTCCTCACCCCTGTGGTTCCGATCGTCATAATGCTCATGGAAGACAAGAAGGGCCGGCCCTTCTTGAAGGCCCATACCATGCAAGCGCTGGCTGCCGGCGTGGTTGCCTGGGTGCTCATCGCCGTGCTCGGGGCCGTGTCTTTCGGCTGCCTGGGCGGCATCGCTGCCATCGTCTGTTGGGTGGCCCTGATCTACTGGGGATTGCAGGCCTACAACGGAAAGTACGTGAAGATCCCCTTCCTGACGGACTTCGTAAAACGGCAGAGTTGGGGCCAGTAAGCCCGCTCCGCCGCCAAGGCCGGACCCCTCCGCAAGGAGGGGTCTGCGCGTCCAAGGGCCTGTCCAGCGCGTTGCAGTTTTCTCTTGCTGAAGCTATAATGCCGGGAGTTTGCCGCCCGCTGGTCTGCCTGGCTGCCTGAGGGGCCGGTAGGCCGGGCCGCCGATCCGGATATGTACTGAGGGCTTATGCCGCCGACGCTCAAGCGCTGGAATATCAGGCCGCTCGTGCCGCCTGACTTCCGCGCTCGTTTCCCTCACCTGCACCCGCTGTTGGTGCAGATCCTCCACAACCGTGGCGTGATCGATCCTGACGACGTGGATGCTTTTCTCACCGGCCGCGTGCGGGTGGACGATCCCCTGCGCCTGAGCGGCATGGCGGTCGCCGTCGAGCGTATCCGGCGCGCGGTGCGTGAGGACGAGCCGGTGGCGGTTTACGGCGATTTTGACGCGGATGGTGTGACCTCGACGGTCTTGCTCGTGCAGGCCCTGCGGGCGCTTGGCCTGCGCGTGACGCCGTACATCCCACACCGCGTTGACGAGGGTTACGGCCTCAACTTCGGCGCGATGGACAAGGTCGCTGCCTGGGGCGCCCGGCTGGTGATCACGGTTGACTGCGGCGTTCGCTCCCTGGAAGAGGTGGCTTATGCCCAGGGCCTGGGAATGGACGTCATCGTCACTGATCACCACTCCATCGTGCACAGCCCGGAGCGAGGCCAGGAATTGCCCCCGGCGCTGGCGGTCATCAACCCCAAGCAAGCGGGCGATCGTTACCCGTTCAAGGACCTGGCCGGCGTAGGGCTGGCTTTCAAACTTGCCCAGGCCCTGTTTCAGGCCGAGAGAGAGGACCCCGTCGCCGCGGCTCCGTTGAGCCTGGGAGAGGCCGATCTGCTGGACCTGGTGGCGCTGGGGACGGTGGCCGACCTCGCCTCTCTGCTGGGCGAGAACCGCTCCCTGGTGCAGCGCGGCCTGGTTGAGATCAACCGGGCGCGGCGGCCCGGCGTGCTGGCGATGCTCGACGAGGCCAGGTTGTCGCCTGGGCGGGTGGACGCCACCGCAATAGGCTTCGTGCTCGGACCGCGCCTCAATGCTGCTGGGCGCCTGGCGTCGGCGAGCATCGCCTACCGGCTGCTCACAGCACCCGATGCCATCGCGGCGCGCTCGATCGCCATAAAGTTGGGCGAGCTGAATCGCAAGCGGCAGGCGCTCACCCAGCGCTTCGTGGCAGTGGCCAGGCAGCGCATCGAACAGGAGCGCACGAAGCGCTACATCTACCTGATCGACGATGCCCAGTTCGAGCACGGCGTGGTGGGGTTGGTGGCGGGCCGTCTGGCTGAGGAGTTGTACCGGCCGTCGCTGGTGGCGCGCGTCGACGGCGAAAGCACACGCGGCTCGGCGCGCAGTATCCCGGAGTTTGACATAATCGCTGCCCTGGATGAGTGCCGGGACTTGTTGCTGCGACACGGCGGACACGCCGCGGCGGCGGGTTTCACTGTCGCCAACGACCGCCTGCCCGAGCTGCGCGCCCGCCTGGAGGCGCTCGCCGAGGCCCAACTGGCCGGGCGAGACTTGCGGCCGGTGCTGGATATAGACGTAGTGATCGAGCTGGGAGAGCTCGATTGGGCGACACAAGCGCTTCTCGCGCAGTTGGAACCTTGCGGCAGCGCTAACCCGCAGCCGGTGCTGGCCAGCCTGGGCCTGGAAGTCATCTCAAAGTCGCAAGTCGGGCTGGAGGCCCAGCATCTGAAGCTCACTGTGCGCGACCCGCGCGCGTTTGGTCCGGGGAGCGGGCAAGAGTGGGAAGCGATCGCTTTTCGGCACGGGCATTGGTACGGCCGGTTGCCGCGGACCGTCGACCTGGCTTATACTCTGGAGTGTAACGAGTTCACCGGCGCGCGGCGTCTGCAATTGAACGTGAAGGATATTAGACCGGCGGAGGTCTCATGAAACGAATCGCAGTCCTGACCAGCGGGGGCGATGCCCCAGGCATGAACGCGGCCATCCGGGCGGTCGTGCGCACCGGCGTCGACAAGGGCTGGGAAGTGTTCGGCGTCCGGCACGGCTACGCCGGCCTCATCTCGGGTGACTTGCTCCCGCTGAGCGCACGGGACGTCAGCGGCGTTATCCAGTTGGGCGGCACCATGCTGGGCAGCGCGCGCTCGCTCGAATTCAAGACCGAAGAGGGGCGGCGTAAAGCGATCCGCAGCCTGAGCGAACGCGGCGTCGAAGCCGTGGTGGTCATCGGCGGCAATGGCTCGCAGACCGGCTCGCAGGCCCTGTGCCAGATGGGCTTTCCGGTGGTTGGCGTGGCCTCTACCATCGATAACGATCTGTACGGCTCAGAGACGTGTATTGGGGTGGATACGGCGCTCAACATCGCCCTGGAGGCAATAGACCGGCTCAAAGTTACGGCCTCATCGCACCAGCGGGCCTTCCTGATCGAGGTGATGGGGCGTAACTGCGGCTACCTGGCGCTCATGGCCGCGATTGCCGGCGGCGCGGAAGCAGTGGTGATCCCTGAGGTCGATACCGATCCCGAGGAGATCGCGGTCGCGCTGCGCTGCGGCTACGAGCGCGGCAAACCGCACGCCCTGGTGGTGGTCGCCGAGGGCGCCGAGTACAACGCCGCCGGGCTGGCACGCTACTTTGAGGAACACAAGGAACGCCTGGGCTTCGAGCTGCGCGTCAGCACGTTGGGTCATATCCAACGCGGCGGGGCGCCTGGCGCATTTGATCGCCTGCTGGCTACCCGCCTGGCAGCGGCCGCGGTGGAGGAATTGGAGCGTGGCGTGAGCGGGGTGCTGATGGGCCTGATCCGGGGCGAGATCGTCGCCACACTGTTGGCCGATGTGGTCGCCAACAAAAAGGCGCTGGACCTGAGCCTGCTCGAGCTGGCGCAGGTGCTGGCGAAGTGAGGTTGCGCCTTTGAACCAACCAACCACTCAACCCGGCGCACGGGAAGCGCGCTCCTGGTTCGCCCGTCTTGGTCTGCCGTTGCGCATCGGGCTGGTCTGCGCCGCGGCCGGGATCATCCTGGCGCTGGTGGGCATTTTCCGCGGTAACGTG
>JADGQF010000137.1 GCA_017882045.1 Anaerolineales bacterium | reverse complement strand
GGCTGATTGCCACCCGCTCGTTGGCAAAGCGGCGCAGGTCCGGGTCCAACGCCACCGAGCTGAACTGAACGCGTTCCAGCGCTCCACCAGGCTGTCGAACACCAGCCCGGGCAGGGGGACCGGCACTTGCATCTCCAACGATTTGAACGCGGTGGGGCTGGCGAACTCCAGAGTCAGCGCGCGGGGCAGGTGGCTCTCGCACTGCAGCGCACTGGCGGCCAGACTTTCACAGTTGGCCTCCCCGGTCCAGCCGTCACGCGCCGCGTCGCAGACGGCTTCCACCACCCGGAACGGCTGCCCGTGCAGCGTTCAATGCGCCGGGGGCCGCTCGACCAGCCCGGCGAACAACGCCCGGCTCACCGGCTCGACCAGGCCGGTCACCCGCACGAAGTAGCGCGCGCCGGGCCGGACGGTCACGCTGTCGGCCGGATGCCGCGGCTCCGGCACAGGTTCGGCCGGGACTAACCCCGAGCAGGTCAGCGGCTTCGGCCCGTCGCCCACGTGGATCTGCTCGGCCAGTGCGGGGTCCACTTGCCCCAGCCGCGCCAGCATCTCCGCTTGCACCGCGCGGCCCAGCTCCGGCGGCAGTGCGGCCGGGGCTTCGGGGGTGAGAGTGAGAATCAAAGAGATAAGCATGGTCTTCTGTGTGTCAGCTTTTCTTTCGCATATTGGGAGAAGTTGAGGAGGAGCATCTACTCAGCCGTCCAATTCTCTACCTTCAAGCCGGGGACCCGGTTGAACTCACGGGTATTGCCGGCGATGAGGGTCAGATCGAGCGCGATACAGGTCGCCGCAATCCAAGAGTCGTGCACGCCGATAATCTCGCCCCGTTGCGCCAGGCAACTCCACAGGGCGGCGTGCGCGCGCGCCACCTCCAGGTCAATCTCGAGCACCGGGAATCGGGCCAGGGTCGCTTCCACAAAGGCCAGCCGCCTGGCGTGGACAGCGGGGTCCGTCGCTCGATGGGCGCCGTGCAGCAGCTCGCTGGCCGAGATGACAGAAAGGAAAGCTTCTTCAGCCTCTCGGCCGGCCACCCGCGCGGCTATATCAAGCTGACCGCGCTCGTAAGCGATCAGGATGCTCGTGTCAATCAAGACTGCCACGGATCCCTCAACTCCTCGCGCGGCAGTCGTGTGCGCGCCTCTTCGATGTCTGCCGCGAAATCAGCGGCTTCGGCCGCATTCAGCGCGGGCAACGAGCGTAGAACATCCTCCAGCTCGCCGAGTACCCTGCCCGCGGGCACCGGGCGCAACTCAGCCACAGGCTTGCGGCCCTTGAGCAGGATGAACCGCTCCCCTCGATACGCGACCCGGTTCACGTAATCGGAGAAGCCCCGGACCATCTCGGTGACCGAGAGTGAGGTTGTGTGCACAATTCGTTCCTCTGTAGAATATGATAATCATATTTTACACGTCGTCGTTATACCTGTCGATTTTAGAGCGAGCGTGACCGCCGCGCAATGCGCGCAGTGATGAGAAGGAAATGGAGCTCAGGTTGTTCGACCACTACCGTTGCCCACCGAGGAGACATGGGGCTTGGGCGACGACGCGAAGAACCTGCGACAGGCCAAAATCTACTTCAGGGATATTCGCGGTGAATATTCCACCATCGGGACCAACCGATGTCACCTCGACCGTCGTAGAGATCAACTGCCTTCAGTCTCTTCAGGCCCGCCGAATGCCATACATAGTCAGAACCGTCGCCCTTTTCAAGCATCCGGCTGCGCGTTCTTGCACTTTGTGTGGTATACTTATTGGTAGCCGGGGCGCTGTTTCTCCACGTTCCTGTACTCCCCGGCGCACCGGTTTTCCCGTCGCGCTCTTTGCACCTGTGCCTGGCAAAGGAGAATTCATGAGCCCGTTCCTCAGCTTCTTTTTAGGTCTTCTGGCTGGCTGGCTTCTGCAATTGCTGTTGGAGGTGCTGTTCTTCCGCCGCAAGACTCTAGATTGGCAACGTCAGGCAGTCGAAGCCCTGGCGGCTCGGAAGGCGTCCGAGAACGAGCTGGCCGGCTTGCGCAGCGAGCTGGCGTCGACCAGGGCTGAACTGACGGCAGCCGAGGCCAACCTGGCTGCGGCCAGGGCCGACCTGATGGCAGCCAAAGCCGTCCCGGCCGTTGCTCCGCCCGTCGTCGAGGCCCTGGTAGTTCAAGCCCCGCCAATCGAAACGCCCGCCCTGGAGTTGCCCGTCGTCGTACTACCTGACGAGGCAATGCCCGTGACCGAAGCCGCAGCGGATGAAGCCACCACCATCGAAGCGCCGGCCATTGAAACGCCCGCCATGGAAGCCCCGGCGCTCGAGACCCCGGCCGTCGAAACAACTCTGATCGAAGCGCCGACGATCGATGTGCCCGCCGTCGAATTGCCGGTTGTCGAAGCGCCCGCGATCGAAGCGCCGGCTGTCGAACTGCCTGTTTCTGATCTGCCCGTTGCCGAGGCCTTTCCCCTCGAAGGGCGGGTGGTCTCGAACTGCCTGCCGTCGAAGCACCGATGACCCAAGCGCCGGTTGCCGAAGCCTCAGCGCTCGAACCGTCGGTTGCCGAAGCGCCAACGCTCGAACCCCTGTTGATCGAGGTGGCCGCTGTCGAGACGCTGTCCATGGCCGCGGCAACCGCTGAAACCGATGGCACGCTGGATCTGCCCGTCGAGCCGGCTCCGGTCGAGGCCCTGCCGACCATCCCGCAACCGTCGGATTCCCTCGCCGGCGCCTCCGAAGTTGTGTCTGCGCCCGCTGAGACCCCTTTGGTGCCCATCGAGACGGCTTACATGCGAGCCATTGACCCGGCCGCCAGCGCGGAAACCGTCCCTGGCGTTGACATGGGCCCAGTTGCCGCACCGGTAGAGGCGGCGGCCGCTGATACGGCGCTCGCTGACGTGACGCCCGCGCTCGTGCCGCTCCCCGCCGTTGAAACCTTGCCTGAGCCGGAGATCGCAGTCGTTGCCGACGCGTCCGCCGGGGTGGATATGGGCGCCGGCGAGGCGCCCACCCCCACCGAGCCGGCGCCGGGCAGCCCAACCGGTACCGAGAATGCCCTGCGGGGGCCGGCCACCTGTGCCTGTCCGCAGAACCTGTTGCGCGTGTCCGGCATCGGTCCCGTCTATCCGCAAAAGCTGTATGCCGCGGGCATCGGCACTTTCTGGCAATTGGGCGACCTCGCCGGCGACGAGCTGCGGCGCATCCTGGGCCTCCGCGGCTTCCAAAAAGTGGACGTCGCGCGCATCCAGGCGGCCGCGTTGCGCCTGGCCGAGGAAAACGGCTTCATGTGCCGTGCCTGGAATGGCAGCACGCCCGACGATCTCGATCCCTTGGCCGGGATCGGCAGAATTAACGCGGGGCTGCTGTACGATGCCGGCATTTGTACCTACCGGGCTTTGGCCCTGGCGGCGCCGGCACAATTGGCGCAGATCTGCCCCCCGGGCGTGGGCAATCAGCCGGACTATGTCGATTGGATCGCGCAGGCCAGGGCGTTCTCGGCCGTCCAGCCGGCTGCCGCGGCGTTGGACCCGGCGCCTGGCCCCGCGGACGGTCAGCAGGAGGTGAGCCATGTCGGGTGAGCGGAAACCGGGCTGGTTCTGGCATCTGGATCGCTGGAACCTGGGCATCGCGGGCGTGCTGCTGGCCATAATCGTAGTGGTCGGCGCGATCATCCTCATCAATGACCGGCCGAAGGCCGTCCCTCGGCCGGCGACGCCGGTTGCGGTCGTGCCGACTCCCGGCCCCACCGCTGCGGCGCCCGGCTCTCAGGCCACTGCCGGCGGCAACCTGGCGGGTACCGCGACGGCTCTGCCCCCCGCGCAGGCCGGCGCCGCGACAGCGGCTTCAGGCACTGCTGCGGCAGGAACTGCCGCCGCGGGCACTGCCGCCACTCAGCAGGGTATGCTCACCGCCGCGCCCGGCGCAGGGCAAGCCACCCCGGCATCTCCGACCGCGGCTGTCACGGCCGCGGCGGTCACACCGGCGGCCACGACCCTGGTAGCCACAACCGAACCCGCAGCCGCGACGCAAACCGGCGCCGCGGCCGTCAAAAGCACGCCGGGAGCCGGAGAAACCACGGCGGCGGGTGGTACGCCAGTCGCGAGCACGACCCTCACACCGGCCGCGGCCGGGCCGGCCACACCGGCGAACGCCCAGGCCGCCGCGGTCCCCGCCGCCGCGACCCCTGCCGCGGCTGTGACGACGGTCGCCGCAACCCCAGTCGCCGCGCGTACGCCCGTCCGGCTCGGCAACCTCAGCGTCGTGCCGCCGGTTTTCGTGCCGGAAGCCGAGTTTCCGGTTTCTGTCCCCGGCGCGCCGGCCCTCGGCAGCCTGGCAGGCAGCGCGCCGCCGGGCAGCGTGATCAGCATCTTTGACGGCAATACCCTCCTCGGACAGGTTCGGGCCGGCGCCGACGGCCAGTGGCGCTTCCCGGTGCCATCCACCCTGTCGCCAGGCCGTCACGTGTTGACCGCCGTGTTCGCCGCGGCAGGCGCTGCCGCAGGTGCAGCACCAGGCTCCCGCCCACTGATGATTGTTTTGTCGGTGCCGGTGATCGTGTCCGCCGCCGGCGAAGCGCACGCCGCTCTGGAGGCCGCCGCGGCGCTGTCGGCCAACGCGCCGCTCCTGCCGATCTCCGGCGTCGACCTGGCCGGTCCGATCGCGGCCGGCTGGGATAGGCCCTGGACAGGAGTGCGCTGAGAGGCAATCTGACGGTGGGCGGCCGCGGAGCCACCTGTGCCGTGTCGGGCAATTTTGAGCCTTATCGGCTGCCGCGTTCGCCTGCCCGGCGCGCCCCGCGGCTGATTTGCGCGCCCCGCGGTTATGCGGGTTATGTCTTTGACAGCCCGCGCAAATTGTGATAACGTGCGCGGCGGTCCTTAAATCTGCCACAAAAAACTTGCCCTCTCCAGTGGTTGCGGAGGCGCCATGATCGCAGCCGCACGCCCTGAGTTCCGCCTGCCTGGGAGCGTGCCAGTGGAACGTTTTGGTTACGTGCGTGCAGAGAGCGTCCCTCATGCCGTGGCGCTTCTGAACGAGCCGGGTATACGCAGCCGCCCATTGGCGGGCGGCACGGATCTAGTGCTGCTGGCACGCGAAGAGCGCAAGCTCTGCGACCGGGTCGTCGATATCTCTCTGATCCCCGAACTACATCAGATCACCTGCCTGGATGGCATCGTCACCATCGGCGCGGCGGCTACCTTCGCCGAGATCGTCGCCAGTCCGATCCTGCGCCAGGCTGCCCCGCTGCTCGTCGAGGCCTGTCACCAGGTCGGCGCCACCCAGATCCGCAACATGGGCACCCTCGGCGGCAACGTCGCCAACGCGGCGGCTTGCGCCGATTCGCTCCCGGCTCTGATCTGCCTGGACGCCTCCGCGCGCCTGCTGACGCCGGCCGGCGCACAGGAGCTGGCCGTCTCCGACCTGGTCATCAGCCCCAACCGCACTCGCATACCGCCGGGCGGGCTGCTCGCGTCGCTCAGTTTCCGGGTCCCCGACGCAACCAGCCGCAGCGTTTTCCTCAAAGTTGGCCGGCGCAATGCCATGGCCATTTCCCGCCTGACAGTCGCCGCCCTGGGCCGGCTGGACGCCGAAGGTTGCATCGCCGAGGTGCGCCTGGTGGCTGGCTCGGCCACGCCGTCGATCCGGCGCTTCAGCGAGGTGGAAGTCAGCCTGCTCTGTCGCCTGCCCGGGGAGGATCTCTGGACCTTCGCCGGCCAGCAGGTCGCCGCAGAGATGATCCGTATCACCGGGCGGCGCTGGTCGACCGAGTATAAGGAACTGGCGCTCGAAGGGCTGGTCGCGCGTGCCCTGGCGCAAGTATTTGCCGCTGGGCAGGCAGTAGCCTCGCCCGCGCCCGCTCTCCCCGGCACGGCGGATGGGCCGCGGGACGCCCCGCGTCCCTCACCCGCCCGCTCGGCCGGGAACGCGAGCCAGGGAGCAGAGGCGGGGCGCCTGTCGTTCACCCTCAACGGCCAGCCGGTCAGCGTTCAGGCGCCGGCGGATCGCAGCCTGCTCGACGTGCTGCGCGACGACCTCGGCCTGACGGGCACTAAGGAAGGCTGCAACATCGGCGAGTGCGGCGCCTGTTCGGTCCTGCTCGACGGCCGGTTGGTGAACTCCTGCCTGGTGCTCGCCCGGCAGGCAGGCGGGCGCAGCGTGGTGACCATCGAGGGCGTGCGCGGCGCGGATGGCGGGCCGAACGATCTGCAGCAGGCCTTTATCGACTACGGCGCCGTGCAGTGCGGCTATTGTATACCCGGCATGGTGCTGGCCGGCGAGGCGCTGCTGTCCGTGAACCCTCAGCCGGACCGGGTGCAGATCCGCGAGGCGATCGCCGGTAACCTGTGCCGCTGCACCGGTTACCAGCAGATCGTGGACGCGATCGAGGCCACCGCGCGGCAGCGAGAGAACGGGCAGGTTCGCTCCGTGGCGGAGGCGCTCTGATGCCAGATCTGCAGTACGTCGGGCGCCCGGCCACACGTGTCGACGCGTTGGAGAAAGTACTCGGCACGGCCAAATATGTTGGCGACTATACCTTGCCCGGCATGCTCTACGCGCGTGCCTTGCGCAGCGAGCTGCCTCACGCCCGCATCGTGCGGCTCGACGTGGCGCCCGCCTTGCTCGTGCCCGGTGTCCGGGCGGCGATCACCTGCGACGATTTTGTCGACAACGGCCGCTTCGGCTTCCCGGTGTCCGATATGTATATGCTGGCCCACGCGCGGGTGCGTTATGTGGGAGATGCCCTGGCTGCCATCGCGGCCGAGAGCGAAGAGTCCCTGGCGGCCGGGCTGGCGGCGATCGTGGTCGAGCTGGAGCCCTTGCCGGCCGCCTTCGATCCTGCGGCCGCCCTGCAGCCGGACGCGCCGATCATCGGCGAGCAGCCCTGGGACGCCCCCGAGCCGCCGCAGGGCAACCTGCTGGCCCATCACATCGTGCGCCAGGGCGACCCGGACGCGGTCCTCGCCGCCTGCGCGGTGACGCTCGACGAGCACTACAGCACCATGCACCAGGAGCATGCTTACCTGGAGACCGAAGGCGCCCTGGCCGTGCCCTGGCCCGGCGTTGCAGAAAGCGCGGGCGTAACGGTCTATTCCTCCAACCAGAGCCCCTTCAATAATCGCGACAATCTCTGCCGCGTGCTGGGCCTGGGGCCGGAGAACGTGCGCTGCATCCAGCCGCCTGTTGGCGGCGCATTTGGCGGTAAGGACGACCTGCTCTACCAGACTTCGGGCCAGGTGGCGAAACTCGCCCTGCTGACCGGGCGTCCCGTCCGCATGACCTTCCGGCGCGAAGAGTCGATGATCGCCTCCTACAAGCGGGATGCCATGCGCCTGCACATCCAGCTCGGCGCCGAGCGCGATGGGCGCCTGCGGGCGGCGCGCATCCACGCGCTGGTCGACAGCGGCGCCTACGCCAGTGTCACCCCTTTCACCGCCTGGCGCTCCAGCATCCATGCCATGGGGCCGTACCGCTACGAGGCCTGTCACGTCGACACTGACGTGGCCTACACCAACAACGGCTACTCGGGCGCGTTCCGCGGCTTCGGCAACACGGAAGTCTGCGCGGGCATCGAGCAGGCCATCGACGAGCTGGCCGGCCGGCTGGGCCTCGATCCGATCCAGTTCCGCCTGCAGAACTGTCTGCGCCCCGGCGACCGGACGCCGCATGGCCAGCGCCTGGGCGACGACGTGGCCCTGGCCGAATGCCTGGAAGAAGTGCGGCGCATCTCAGACTGGGACCGCAAGCGCCGGCAATATGACGACGACCACCAGGCCGTGGCGACCGCCTTCGCGCGGGGTGCGAGTGCGACGCTGCCGGTGTTGCGCGGCATCGGCGTCGCGGCGGTTTTCCACGGTATCTCGCTCGGCGCGGAGGGCGCCGATTTTGCCCAGGCCACACTCGCCGTCAACGACGATTACAGCCTGACTCTCACGTCCGGCCTGACCGATTATGGCACCGGCTCGCGCACGGTTTACACCCTGATCGCCGCCGAGACGCTGGGCCTGCGCCCCGAGCGCTTCCACATGCCGCGCCCGGACACCGACACTGCCCTCGACAGCGGGCCGACGGTGGCCTCACGCGCGACCGTCTTGGGCGGGAACGCGACGCAGGTGGTGGCGATGCGGCTCGATAGCCTGCTGGCCGAAGCCGCCGCCGACCTGCTGGGCTGTCACGTCGCCCAGGTGCTGCGCGCGGGCGAGCGCTACATCGGCCCGAGCGAAGAGCCGGCAACGTTCGAAGAGGTGGTGGACCACGCCCGGCACATGGGCCTGACGCTTTCGGCGCGCGGCCGCTGGAACTCGCCGGACAATCACTGGTCTTTCGAATCCGGCCAGGGCAAGCCCTACTTTGCCTACCACTACGGCGCCCAGGTAGCCGAGGTCGCGGTCGACCCGGCCATCGGCAAGGTCGACGTGACGGGCATCTGGGCCGCGCACAATCCGGGCAAGGTCATCTTTCCGCAGGGCGCGTTCGGGCAGCTTTACGGCGGCATCGCCCAGGGCCTGGGCTACGCCCTGATGGAACGTGTGGACTACGCCGAGGGCTACATGCAGGCCACCAACTTCGACGAGTACCTGATCCCGACCGCCCTGGACGTGCCCGAGATCGTCGCGCGTTTCATCGAGGCGCCTTTCAAGCCCGGTCCGTTTGGCGCCAAGAACATCGGTGAGCCGGGCATGGTGCCCACCGCGCCGGCGATTTTGAACGCGATTTTCCATGCCACCGGCCGGCGCATCAACGACCTGCCCGCCGGCCTGGAGCGTGTGCTCCTGGGCCATGACCTGCGCCCGGCCGGTTCGACCCGTGCCTGTAAGTTAGGCCTTAATTCTTAGTTGTCAGCGTCTCGGCTGTGAAGCAATACGGAGTGGCATATGGCATCTGATGCGGCTGCGAAGACCGGCCCAGCGCCTGGCAAGGTGAAGTTCGATTGGGGAGATGTCGGCTTTCGGCTCGCGCTCCCGGCCGGCGCGATCCTGATCGCGCTGCTGATCGGGGCCGTCATGCTGCTGTTACTGCACGTCAACCCCCTCACGGCCTACGCCGCGATGGTCAGCGGCGTGTTCGGCAGCGTCTCCGGCTTCACACAGTCGTTCGTCAAGGCCACGCCGTTGCTGCTGGTCGGCCTCGGCATCTGCATCGCCTTCCGCGCGAGCGTGATCAACATCGGCGGGGAGGGGCAGATCATCCTGGGCGCGCTGGGCGCCACCTGGTTTTCGCTTCAGTTCCCCACCTGGCCGGGCTGGCTGCTCATCCCCGCCACCATGCTGGTCGGTTTCGCCGCCGGGGCTGTCTGGGGCTTCATCCCCGGCTACCTCAAGAGCCGCATGGCCGTCAACGAGATCCTCAGCACGGTCATGATGAACGCGATTGCGCTGCAACTCATGAATGGGCTGCTGCGCGGCCCGTTGATGGACCCGGCCGGCGTGAAGGCCGGCACGTTTCTGCCCCAGTCCCAGCGGCTGCCCGAGAATGTCTGGCTGCCGCGTCTTGTGCCGCAGACCCTGCTGCACGCCGGGTTGATCGTGGCCGTGATCCTGGCAGTGGTCGTTTACATCTTTCTGTGGCGCACCACCATCGGCTATCGCATCCGCGCCGTCGGCCTCAATCCGGACGCGGCGCGCTACGCGGGCATCCCGGTCCCCTTCTACCAGGCGCTCGCGCTGACCCTGGCGGGCGGCTTCGCCGGGCTGGCCGGCGTAGTGGAAGTGATCGGCGTGCAACACCGCTTGCTGGAGGGTATCACCAGCGGATACGGCTTTTCCGGCATCGTCGCCGCCCTGTTCGGCGGCTTGCACCCGCTGGGCCTGATCCCGGCGTCCTGGCTGTTCGGCAGCCTGTTGGTCGGCGGCGACACAATGCAACGTGCCGTGCAAGTGCCCTCGGCGTTGGTCGGCACTCTGCTCGGCCTGGTCGTGCTGTTCGTCGTCGGCTCGAATTTCCTGTCCCGCCGCTGGACGACCCGGCGCCAGCTGCTGGCCCAGAAGACGGCGCCGCAGCCTGTGACGCAGGGGAAGGGCTAACCCTATGAAAGAACTCGGAACGCTGGCGATCATCATCGGCATTCTCACCTCGGCCGTCAGGTTGGCCACCCCCTATCTCTACGCCGCGATCGGTGAGGCCTTCGGCCAGACCTCCGGCGTGGTGAACCTGGGGGTCGACGGCATCATGTTGGTCTCCGGTTACGCGGCTTTCTTCGTGGCCTTGAACACCGGCAACCTGTGGCTGGCCCTGCTGGTCGCGATCGTCGTCGGCCTCGCGATGGGTGGGCTGATGTCGTTCATCAGCGTGACGTTGAAGGCCGAGCAGGGTATCAGCGGCATCGGCCTGTACATGTTCGGGCTGGGGCTGTCGAGCCTGCTGTTCAAGGTCACCATCGGCACTGTCAAGACGATCAAGGGCTTTCCGAGCCTGAAGATCCCGCTTTTGGGCGACATCCCCGGCTTGGGGCCGATCTTTTTCCAACAGAGCCTGCTGGTCTACGGCGCCTTCCTGCTGGTTCCGCTGGCCTGGTTCGTGCTGGACAAGACCACGCTGGGCCTCAAGATCAAGGCGGTGGGTCAGAACCCGGCGGCTGCCGACTCGTTGGGTGTCAGCGTCAACGGCATCCGCTACCTGAGCGTTTGCCTGGGCGGCGCCCTGGCCGGCCTGGCCGGGGCTTCGTTGTCGATCTCGCTGTTGAACCTTTTCCAGGAGAACATGACCGCCGGGATGGGCTTCATCGCCGTCGCCCTGGTCTACTTCGGCGGCTGGAAACCCGTGGGGATCATGCTCGGCGCGCTGCTGTTCAGCACGGTCAACGCCTTCCAGTTGTGGATGCAGGTGCTGGGCGTGCCGATCCCGTCCGACGTCGCCGTCATGCTGCCCTACCTGTTGACGATCGCGGCCCTCGCGTTTACCATGAACCGGGCGCGCCAGCCGTCCGCGTTGAACCTGCCTTTCGAGCGCGGCACAAACTAACCCCATCTGGGAAGTGGCGCCCGGCTCGATCTTGTGCGATAGTATTGGTTGGAAATTGCCACGCTCAGGGCGTGACAACACACATAAGGAGGAAGCTCACATGAAGGGCCATCGTATGTTGATCGCCGTCTTGCTGGTCGCGGTGCTGGTCACCTCGGCCTGCGCTGCCCCGGCCCCCGCTACGCCGGCCAAACCGCTCCGTGTCGCCGTAATCATGCCCAGCGCCACGACCGATATGGCTTTCAGCCAGTCCATGTACCAGGCGCTTCTGACTGTCCAGAAGGACCTGGGCGGGCCGTCGGCCATGGAAATCAAGTATACCGAAAACCTGTTCAACGTGCCGGATGTGCCACCCGCGCTGCGTGACTACGCCAGCCAGGGTTTTGACATCGTGATTGCCCACGGCTCGCAGTACGGCTCCTCAGTGCAGGACGTCGCCAAGGACTTCCCCAAGACCACCTTTGCCTGGGGCACCGACGTCAATACCTTCGGCATGCCCAATATCTATGCCTACACTGCCGCGGCTGAAGAGGGCGGCTACGTGAACGGCGTGCTGGCAGCCAAGCTGACCAAGACCAAGCAGATCGGTGTGACCGGCCCGGTCGAGGTTGGCGATGCCAAGACTTACATCGATGGCTTCACCCAGGGTGTGGCCTCCGTCGATCCGTCGATCAAGGTCAACAAGACCTGGACCGGCTCCTTCTCCGACGTGGCCCTGATGACCGAGGCCGCCAAGACGCACATCGCGGCCGGCGCTGACGCCCTGACCGGTTCTTCGCAGTCGGTGGTCGGCTCTATCGGCGCGGCCAAGGATAAGGGCAGCATCCTCTGGTTCGGCACGCAGTCCGATCAGGCTACGCTGGCGCCCAACCTGGTCGTGGCCAGCCAGGTCTACGACTGGACCAGCATCCTGAAGGACATGATCAACAATCGCAAGGCCGGCAAGCTGGGCGGCGACATCTTCACCCTCCACCTGAAGAACGGCGGCCTGAAGATCGTTTACAACTCCGGTTACGCCCTCCCCGCCGACGCGAAAGCGGCCGGCGACAAGGCCATCGCCGGGATAACGGACGGCAGCATCAAGGTGCAGCCCTAAGTTCGGCCCTGGGCGCAATTCTGATTGAGCCTTGCTCGTTTTATGCGGGCGGCCCAGCCGCCCGCATAAAACGAGAAGAGAAGGTTAGCCTATGCCTAAGGAAACCCTGTTTCCTCCACCGCCCGGATCGTCGCCCGGGTCGTCGCCCGGATCGTCCGGCCCTCAGCAACAGCGCATCCAGCGCGTCGAAATGCGCGGCATCGTCAAGCGCTTTCCCGGCGTGCTTGCCAACGATCATGTCGATTTCGACGTGACGGCCGG
>JADGQF010000388.1 GCA_017882045.1 Anaerolineales bacterium | reverse complement strand
TGGTCACCTGGCTCAGCTCCAGCGTAACGCTGACCGATCGCCGGCTCGCCGCCCAGCAGGGCTTCCTGTCTCGGCACAGCACAGACATCCCACTCGGCAAGATCGAGAGCGTTTCTGTGAACCGGGGGCTGGCCGGCCAGATATTCGACTATGGGACCGTCGTCGTGACAGGTAGTGGCGGCACCGCCGAGCGCTTTCAGCGGATCGGCGGGGCAGGGCGCTTGAGCGCGGCCGTCCAGACGCAGATCGCCGAGTTCAGGGAACTGCGCTGACCAACCAACTCCGGGGAGCGAAATGATGTCTAAGGTCGAGACCTTTTACCTCATTCACCATAGCCACACCGACTTGGGCTTTACGCACGACCTGCCCATCGTCATGGATCTGCAGATGCGCTTCATCGATGAGGGCCTGCGCCTGGCGGAGAAGTACGCAGACGGCCAGAGCGCCGGCGCATTCCGCTGGACGGTCGAGACGACCGTGATTCTGGAGAACTGGCTGAAACATGCCAGTGCGCGGCAGATCGAGCGCTTCGTCGCCATGGAACGCAGCGGGCGGATCGAAGTCACGGGGATGTTCGCCAATCTGACTCCTGCCCTGGATACCGGCCAGCTGATCGAGAGCTTCCAGCTATTGCGCCGCCTGCGTGACCAATACGGCTTCACCATCCGCCATGGCATGAACTGCGACGTCAACGGCGAGGCCTGGCCGCTGGTCGATCTGCTGGTCGATCTCGGGATCCAGGGTTTCAGCATGGCCATCAACACCCATTTCGGCGGCGCGCCGCTCCACCGGCCTGACGTGTTCTGGTGGCAGGGTCCCAGCGGGAGGAAGGTGCTGGCCTACAACGGTTGGCCTTACGACCAGGGTTGGCGCTTCGGGATCGGGCGTGACGCGGACTTGCTGGAGAAGACCTGGTGGCCGCGTGTCGAACGCCGCCTGGACGAGATCGGCTATCCGCTGCCGGTGCTGATGGTGCAAAGCTACCATCCTTTCGGCGACAACGGCCCGGCCTTCGAGCAGTTCAGCTCTTTCATCGACGCCTGGAACGCCCAGGGGAAGTCGCCACGCCTGGTGTTCGCCACGCCCGCGCTGTGGTGGGAGGCAGTCAAGCCATACGCGCAGGATCTGCCCACATTTCGCGGCGACTGGACCGACTACTGGAACTTCGGCAGCATCAGCAGCGCGCGTGAGGAGGCGACCAATCGCCGCAGCCGGGCGCGCCTGCGCGCCGCCGATGCCCTCGCCGCGGCCGATCTCGTCAAGCCTAATGCAGCCCCGGCGACCCGCCGTGCCTTCGACCTCTATCGGGAGAGCGCCTGGTGGAACTTGAACCTATGGGGCGAGCACACCTGGGGTGCGGATGTGGCGATCGTCAGCCCGGGAAACGAAGATACCGTGACCCAGTGGGAGCATAAAGCCCACTTCGCCTACCAGGCGCGCAGTCTGAGCCTGCTCTTGCAGCGCGATGCCCTGGCGGACTTCGCCCGTTACGTGCCGCGCGCCGGCGACCAGGACCTTTTGCTGTTCAACCCGTTGCCCTGGCCGCGCGTCATCGCCGGCGAGGTGCCACGCCATGTGCTCGAGCCACGCGGGGTAGCCGAAGACGCAACCGCCGGGCGGCACTCGCAGGACCGTCGCTTCCCGGAGAACTTTTTCGCGCTGCCGAGCGCGCTGGCTGCCGACCCGAGCCAGGCGACGCGTAGGCTGATCAAGCCGCAGGTAGTGCCCGGCTATGGCTACACGGTTGTGCCGCGCGCCGGCCTGGCGGAGGAGAGCCTCGCGGCGGACTTCAGCGAGGAAGCAGTGGTCGAGAACGATCACCACCGTATCACCTTTGATCTGGAGCGCGGTGGCATAACCTCCTGGTATGATAAGCGGCTTGGGCGCGAGTGGGTGGACTCGTCCGCCGGCTATCCTTTGCATGGCTACGTGCACGAGGCCGTGGCAGACAGGGCCGCTCCCTGGCCGCGCCACCAGCTTTTCTACATGAAGTGGGAGGCCGAGGAGTTGGAGCGCCCTTCCGGTTGGAAGACGGGCTGGCAGGCCGAGCGCGCCGGACCCACATCGGTCGTGGCGCACCGTGTCCATCGCACGCCGCTGGGCCGGACGGTGGTGCAGGTGCTGGAAGCGCCGGGTATCGTCGGGCCGCTGCTGCAGACGACCTTCATCCCCGACTTCGCCGAATGGGTGGAATTCGAGTCCTGGTGGGACATGGGCCTGACCGCCCACCCGGAGAGCACCTATCTGCTCTTCCCCTTCGACGTTCCCGGCGCCGTCGCCCACCTGGACCTGGGCGGCGTCGCGATGAGCGTGGACCGGGACCAGATACCCGGGGTCTGCCGTGACTACTTCACGGTCCAGCAGTGGGTCGACTTCTCTAACGACGCGCTCGGGGTAACCATTGCCACACCCGACAACCCGCTGGTGCAACTGGGCGACTTTCACTATGCCGATTATCAACAGCAGGTGAGGCTCGAGCGCGCCATGCTCTTGGGCTGGGTCACCAACAATTACTGGGAGACGAACTTCCGGGCACACCAGCCTGGACGCGTGGCAGCCCGCTACCGTGTGTTGCCGCATGCCGGCGGGTTCGATGAGACGCAAGCGCATCGCTTTGGCCTGGACGCGGCCTACAACACCCCGCTGGTCCAGCATCTCGGGGAGCCGGCGTTGGAGTCGGCTCTGCCGCCGGGCAGCGGGGCGCTGCTCGACCTGCCCGCCGGCGACGTGCTGACCATGCACGTCAAGCCGGGCTCCGTGCAGCCCGGTCTGGTGGTACGCCTGATCAACGTCACGGATAGGGATGCAGAAGCCACGCTGGCTTCGGCTGCCCTGGAGATCCAGGGTGCGAGCCTGTGCGACTTACTGGAGCACCCCGTGCAGCCCCTCACCGTCCGCGCTGGAAGCCTGACCATCGAGGTGGCCGCCCGGCGAGTGGCGACGGTTCACCTGGATGTAGGCATGCGCTAACTCCGCCTGGTACGGCTCAAACCTAGTCCCCACCGTTTGGATCTGCGGTAGCGCGCCATATGGCGCGCCGCCGCTTACGCTAAACGCCTGTTGAACCCACTCTTCCGTAGTGTAATAATAGTCACAGTAATTGAACTGATGGCTCTCATCTGGAATGCTTATGACAACCTTCGACGGCTGAAACGGGCATACTAATGGGTGGCAGCCATCGGTTAAGTTTATGAACTACATTTTCAGAGGAGGAACGCGGTAATGCGTAGCACTACTGTGAACGAGCGACGAAGCAACGTGGTCGCGGTCACGGACCCGCCCTTCGCCATCTCGCTGTTGAGCTCGACCCGCTGGGCGTGGTTGTGGCTTATCGTCCGGCTGTACGTCGGTTATGAGTGGATTTCCGCCAGTCTCGAGAAGTTGAGCAACCCGGCCTGGATGCAGACGGGTCTCGCTCTCAAGGGCTTCTGGACGACCGCGGTTGCTAACGGCGCCGGGACGACTCATCCGGCCATCGCCTTTGGTTGGTACCGGGCGTTCATCCAGGCGATGATTGGCGCCGGGGACTACGTCTGGTTCGCCAAGCTGATCGCCATCGGCGAACTGACCGTCGGCATTCTGCTGGTCCTGGGCATCTTCACCGGCCTTGCGGCTTTTGCCGGCGGCTTCTTGAACTGGAACTTCATGATGGCCGGTACCGCCAGCATCAATCC
>JADGQF010000387.1 GCA_017882045.1 Anaerolineales bacterium | reverse complement strand
GAAGGCGCGGCGCCCACTGAAACGATCGCTCAGGCCCGCCCGGCGCGCGCTTACCTGGCGCTAATAGGCGGCGTGATGTGCATCGGGTTTACCGCGATTTTTACTAAGTGGGCTGCAGTCCCAGGCCCGGCCGCCGCCGCGATCCGCATGACCCTGGCGGCCATGCTGCTCGGCGGGCCATTCGCCTGGCAGTTGCGCCGTCGCAGGCTGCCACGCTCAGGCATTGGGCCGGCCATGCTCGGGGGTCTGTGGGTGGGCATCAACCTCGGCTTCCTGAACTCGGCCCTGCTCCTGACCTCGGCCGCCACCGCTACCCTGCTGGACAACATGGCGCCCGTCTGGGTGGGGCTCGGCGCGATGCTGCTGTTAAAGGAGCGGCTCCGTACCCGTTATTGGCTGGGATTGGTCGTCGCGCTGGCGGGCGCAGGCGTGGTGACGGGCTTTCAGCCCGGCGCCGTTCGTTCCATCAACCAGGGGGATTTGCTGGCCTTCGCCGGTTCGGTGTTCTACGCCGGCTATCTGCTGATCACGCAGCGTGCCCGGCGTGATCTCGACGCCCTGTCTTGTCTCTGGATTGCAGTGGCTACCGCAGCCGTGTCCCTCTCCCTTGGTTGCCTGGTCTTGCACATTCCGTTGCTTGGCTACAGCGCCCGCTCGTACTGGGCACTGTTCGGCGCGGCCCTGGTCTCGCAGACCGGCGGCTGGCTGCTGATAAACTATGCGCTGGGTTACCTACCGGCTTCCACGGCCGTCGTGATACTCCTCGGCCAGCCGGTGGTGACAGGACTACTGTCGATCCCGCTGCTGCGCGAGGCATTAGCCTTGCGCCAGATCCTGGGGGGCGGGCTCGTGTTGGGCGGCATCTACCAGTGTGTCAAGAGCGAGGGGCCATCCGCCGCCGTAGGTGTGGCAGAGGCAAAATAGAGGGCGGTGTAGACGCCTTTCAGGTGGCGCTGATGACCTTGCGATCTCCGTAAAGCCGCCGGTAATACTCCTTGAACTCCCCCGACTTGATCTTGCGCCACCACCATTCGTTGGCCGCATACCAGCGCACGGTCGCGCGGATCGCCTCTTCATGGGTGTATCCTGGCTGCCAGCCGAGCGCGCGCAGCTTATCCACGTTCAGGCAGTAGCGGCGGTCGTGGCCCGGGCGGTCTTCGACATGCTGAATCAGGCTGGCCGGCTTGCCGAGCTCGTCGAGCAGGATCTCAACCATCCTCAGGTTTTCCATCTCGGATCCCGTGCCGACGTTGTAAACCTCGCCAGGCTTGCCCCGCTGCAATACCACGTCAATGCCTTCGCAGTGATCGATCACGTACTGGTAGTCGCGCCGCTGTTTACCGTCGCCATACACGGGCAGCGCCTGGTTGTCGATGGCATTGGTCACGAAAAGCGGTATCACCTTTTCGGGGTATTGGTAAGGGCCGACGTTGTTGGCGCCGCGCGTTAGCGTGACCGGCAAGCCATAGGTGACATAGTAGGCCAGCACCATCAGATCGCCACTGGCTTTGCTGGCCGCGTAAGGGCTGCGCGGCGCCAGGTTGTCGGTCTCTTGGGAGCGGTGATCGCCCTCGATATGCCCGTACACTTCGTCGGTGCTGATCTGGTGGTAGCGCTCGACCCCCAGCCGCCGGGCGACTTCGAGCAGCGTGTAGGTGCCATAAACATCAGTCATGATGAACGCATCTGGGTCCATGATCGACCGGTCGACGTGCGTCTCGGCCGCGAAGTTGACTACGGTATCGATCTGGTGCGCTTGCATGGCTTCCGTTACGGCCGCGGCGTCGCAGATGTCCCCGCGGACGAAACTGTAGCAGGCGTCACCGGCCACCTCCAGCAGGTTGTCAAGGTTGCCGGCATATGTCAGCTTGTCGTAGACCAGAACATTGTACTCGGGGTGTTTTCCCAGCATGTAGCGGACAAAGTTAGAGCCGATAAAGCCGGCTCCGCCCGTGACCATCAGGTTTTTCATAGGATCCCCACCTGGCTGTTATCCCCCAGGATCATCTTGTAGGCTTTTGGCTTTATCGGCGAGCGGGTGATTATGACGTTGCGGCCGATCACACTGTCTTCGAGGCGCACGGGGATATCAACGATGTGGCAGTTCTCCAGCACAATACTGTGCTCGATTTCGCTGCTCTCGATCACACAGCCGTGATAGATCGACGTGAAAGGTCCCACGTAGGAGTTGACGATGCGCGTGTCCTCGCCGATGATGGCCGGCCCGCGGATGACGCTATTGATGACCTCGGCGCCTTTCTCAATCGTCACCTTGCCGTTGACCTGCGAGTCCCGGTCCACGTAGCCTAAGACGTGGTGGTCGATCTCGTCCAGCACGCGGTTGTTGGCCTCCAGCATGTCGATGGGCTTGCCGGTGTCGATCCACCAGCCGCGGTGCACGTGGGGCTCAACGCGGTAATCGTGGTCGATCAGCCACTGGATGGCATCTGTGATCTCCAGCTCGCCGCGCCAGGAAGGGTTAATCCCGTTGACGGCCTGGAAAATAGGCTCGCTGAACATGTAGATACCGACCAGCGCCAGGTTGGAGCGCGGCTGGCGCGGCTTCTCGACGAGCTTCTGAATACAACCGTTGTCGTCCAACTCGGCAACCCCGTAGTGCTGGGGCTCACTGACCGGCGTCAGCACTACCTGGGCGTCCCAATCACTGGTTTCGAAACGGCGAATCAGGTCGCTGATGCCGCCCTGGATGACATTGTCGCCAAGGAACATCACGAACCGGTCACTACCCAGAAAGTCCTGGCTGATCTTCACGGCATGGGCCAAACCCAGGGGCGCTTCCTGCGGAATGAAGGTGATCTTGACCCCCCACCGGCGGCCATCGCCCACCGCCTCGCGCACCTGGCGGGCATTGTCGTCTACGCCTACCACAATGCCGATGTCGTTGATCCCGGCATCATGGATCGCCTCGATGACGCGAAAAAGCACCGGTTTGTTGGCCACCGGAACGAGTTGTTTGGCGTTGGTATAGGTGATGGGATAGAGACGAGAGCCTGTGCCGCCACTGAGGATCAGACCTTTCATCGGGACCTCCACTCATTAAGACGAGGGACGAAAGACGAGCCTGCCCCGTCCTTCATGCCGCCAGGTATTTGCGCAGCTTTGCGTCCAGCGGCACGTTGACCAACGTGACACCTACCAGGCGGGCGCCTACCTTGTTGAGCAATTCCTTCGCCTGTTGGGCGTCCTCGCGCTTCGTTTGGCCCGCACTGACCGTGAGCAGAACGCCGTCCACCTGGCTCGCCAGCTCGGCGGCATCCGTTGCCATTCCCACCGGCGGCGCATCAAAGATGACCAGGTCCGATTCCTCACGCAGGCGCGCGATGAGCCCGGCCATGCCGGTGGAGCCGACCAGGTCCGCAGGGGCCTCGACGGCGGGCCCGCTCGTCAGCACGCGCAAACAGGGGAGTGCGGTCGCCTGCAAGGGTAGCCGCGCGCCGGGCTGGACGACCGCAGTGCTGATGCCCTCGCTGTTGCTCAGGCCGAAAATGGCGTGTTGCTCGGGATGTCGCAGGTCGCAATCGGCCAAAATGACCTGCTTGCCGATGCGTGCAAAAGCAACCGCCAGGTTGGCCGCAGTGCTGGCCTTCGCTCCGTCCAGCGCCGCGGGCACAACCAGAAGAGTGCGCAACGCGGCGCCATTACCGGCCGATGCCAGGTT
>JADGQF010000386.1 GCA_017882045.1 Anaerolineales bacterium | reverse complement strand
TTCTGCCCGATTACAAGCAGGCCGTGGGCATCTCCACCGAGGCTGCACAGCGCGAGCTGCTGCCCGTGGGCGTGCTGGTCGTGCTGATCCCGATAATAGTCGGCTTCACGCTCAAGGCTGCGGCCCTGGGCGGCTTCCTGGCCGGCATCATCCTTTCGGGTCAACTGCTGGCGGTCTTCATGTCGAACGCCGGCGGCGCCTGGGACAACGCCAAGAAACTGATCGAGGAAGGCCAGTATGGCGGCAAGCGCTCCGAAGCGCATAAGGCCAGTATCGTCGGCGACACCGTCGGCGACCCGCTGAAAGACACCGCCGGCCCGGCGCTGAACCCCTTGATCAAGGTCATCAACCTGATCAGCCTGATCATCGCCCCCATCGTCGTGACGGCCAAGGGCATTACCTTGCCCCTGGCCATCGTGATGATCGTCCTGCTAGGGGCCGTGGTTTGGGCCATCCTGCAGAGCAAGAAGCCGGCCGATTACGGTATCGCGCTCGATGCTCCGAAGAAGCCCGAGAAGGCCGTCGCGACCAGCGGTCACTGAGTTCATACCTGGACCTGCCGGGCCGCGGAGGCCCGGCAGGTCCGGCAAGGCAAGTCAGAGCGCCGGAGACAACTGATGTCTCCGGCGCTTTTCTATGCGCCGTTTGCCACAAGCCGGTCCCCTCGGGTATACTCAGGCGGCATTTACCAGTCAGCGCGGAGAAAGTTGTGGAACGCACTTTTGTCATGATCAAGCCAGACGGCGTGCAGCGCGGTCTGGTGGGGGAGATTGTCCGTCGCTTTGAGGCGCGCGGCCTGAAGATCGTCGGCATGAAGATGCTGCAGATGAGCAACGATTTCGCCAAAAAGCACTACGAGGTGCACATCGGCAAGCCGTTCTTCGACGGCCTGCTCAAGTACATCACCAGCGGGCCGGTAGTAGCTATGGTGCTTGAGGGCACAGAGGCAGTTGCCGCGGCACGCGCGACCATGGGCGCGACTAACCCGGCCAAAGCCGCGCCGGGCACGATCCGCGCTGACCTGGGCCTGGAGATGGGCCGCAACCTGATCCACGGCTCCGATGGGCCGGAGACCGCCCAAACCGAGATCGCCCTATGGTTCAAGCCCGAAGAGCTGCTCAGCTACAGCCGGACGATTGACGCCTGGATCTTCGAGTAAGCATCCAGCCAGGAATGGCGACGACCCCCGAGCCGCCGTCCGTAATCGCGCAGTTACTTGACCAGCTGCCAGTGTCCGGAGCTCTTGTAAAGCACCAGGGGGATGCGGACATAGTCAGGGATGAGCAACATGCTGCCGTTCTGGAAATCCTGCAGCGAGCGAGTGTTGCCGATCTCGTCCGATAGTGCTTTGCCCAGCCGGCTGCGCACGTCGGGCTGTGTGCACCACACCTTGCCCAAACCTCGTTTCGGGGTCGGCGGGGCGGTCGACGGCGTACTGGCGTTCGGGCACGAATACTCCGGTTGGCCGTCAACGTAAGTGTCGGTGAACTCTTGCCAGGTATTGTCTACCCCATAGAACGCGTAGACCTGCGTGGTATCCTCGCGCCAGAACATGAATCCATGCTCAAACGGTTCGTATGAGGTCTTCAAGCTGCGTTCCCCGGTCGTCGGGCAGCCAAGCCCTTGCTGCAGCTTTGCCGTCGTGTACGCCAGGCCGAAGTCGCCGCCCACACTGATTGTGCTCGGACAGGCAGTCGGCGACGGCGGCACAGGTGATGGCGTCATGCTGACCGGCACTGCCGATGGCGCCGGCGTCGCGCTGGGAGGCACGGCCGTACTGGTAGGCGGTTGGGCGGTGGCGGTAGGCGATGCCGGAGCCTGCGTCGTAGTCGCCTCGGCGACCAGAGGCGCCGGGGTGGTCGGGACGGGCGTCGGCGTCAGCACCACTGTCACGATCACCGTGACGGGCACGCCGGTCGGCGGAGGCGTGAACTGAGGTGCGCAGCCCGCGCCCAAGAAAGCAATCAGTAGCACTGCCAGACCGGCAGCGTATCTTTTCATCATATAACCCTCATTGAATTTTAAGCACCACCGGGGCCGCCTTCCATAGCTCTTCCAGGCGGTAGAAGGTGCGCGCCTCGCGTGAGAAGATGTGGACGATCACGGCATTATAGTCGAGGAGAAGCCAGCCCGAAGATGGTTCTCCCTCGGTGGAAAGTGGACGGATCGCGTATTGTCTCTTTAGTTCCTCACCCAGGATTTCTTGGAGTGTCCTGGCCTGCCGGTCCGACTGTGCGGTGCAGATGATAAAGTAGTCCGCTATCGGCGTAATTTCCGTCAGGTCCAACATGACGATTTCGGCCGCCTGCCGCTCTTCCAATTGCCCTACAATCACATGTGCGAGTTCTGAAGGTTCCAGAGCCTGCCTCCTGTTTGTCTACTGACTAGCTGACCGGCAAACACCCGACGTCTCTATTATAGCATGGAGTGTCAAGCTGCGCGGCTTGGGATATCCGGCCCGATGTGGAAACAGAGTTGGAAAAACCTGCGATAAACGCTTGACAAACGAACAGATGTTCGCGTATAATAGCGCCATACGAAGCAGCACAAAGTTTCGATTGCCGTGAGGGGCACGAGCTCTGGTCCAGAGGAGGACTGCAATGACCCTGTCTCCGCGTCAGGAGCGCATCCTGGAATTCATCCGTGAGTATCACGCCGAGCACGATTACCCGCCGACCATCCGTGAGATCGGCAAGGCCGCCGATATCAGCTCCACGTCGGTCGTTAAATATAACCTGGAGCGCCTGCAAGAAAAAGGCTTCATCAACCGCAACAAGGACGTTTCGCGTGGTTTACGGCTGATTGATGGCGGCCCGACGGGCCCGCCGGATGGTGTGGCCCCGCGCATCATGCCCATCCCCAAGTACGGGATCATCTCAGCCGGCACGCCCATCGGCGCCTTCGGGCAGCAAGAAAACCCGTTCTCCGGTGAAACCTTGAACCTGCCGCAAGATCTCGTTCCCGGCAGCGGCGACCTGTACGCCCTGCAGGTGAAGGGCGATTCGATGATCGATGCGCTGGTTTACGACGGGGACTGGGTGGTCATTCGCCATCAGCAGACGGCCCAGCCGCGCGACATGGTCGTCGCCTGGATCAAAGATCGTGAAGAAACGACCCTGAAGTACTATTACCCGGAAGGCCCCATGGTGCGCCTGCAGCCCGCCAACCCGGCCTATCAGCCGATACCGGTGCCGGCAGATCAGCTCGAGATACAGGGCAAGGTAGTGCTTGTCATCCGCCAGCTCGACTGACACCGGCACGGTCAGCCCTATGACGCGACTGGCACGGGCATTCTACGCGCGCGACACATTTGTTGTCGCGCGCGCGCTGTTGGGACAGCGCCTGGTGCGCACCGTCGACGGCCGGCGCTGCAGCGGACTGATCAGCGAAGTTGAAGCTTATACGGGCCCGGATGACGAAGCCTCGCATGCCTTCCGCCGCACCCCACGCAGCGCCATCATGTATGGTCCGCCGGGACACGCCTACGTCTATTTCATCTACGGGTCCAACTTCTGCATGAATGCCGTCGCCAAATCGGCCGAGCAGGCTGCGGGAGCCGTTTTGTTGCGCGCCATCCTTCCGCAGGAGGGCATTGACCTGACGCGCGTGCGACGGGGCGCCGTCCCTGAGCGCCATCTTACCGACGGTCCCGGCAAGCTCTGCAAAGCGCTGGCCATCGATCCGC
>JADGQF010000021.1 GCA_017882045.1 Anaerolineales bacterium | reverse complement strand
GAGCGGGTCGAGGATGCGGCTGGTAGAGGCCAGCGGATCGACTGCCGGATATAGCGACTGCTCGACCAGCCCGCGGTCCAGGGTGACGGTCGCATCCAAATGGGCAAAGGTGGTCGCCGGCGCCGGGTCGGTGTAGTCGTCGGCGGGCACGTAGACTGCTTGCATGGAGGTGATTGAGCCGGTCTTGGTGGAGGTGATGCGCTCCTGCAGCTCGCCCATGTCGGTGCCCAGGGTGGGCTGGTAGCCCACGGCGCTGGGCATGCGTCCCAGCAGCGAGGACACTTCGGAGCCGGCCTGCACGAAGCGGAAGATATTGTCGATGAAGAGCAGCACGTCGCGCCCCTGGTCCCGGAAATACTCGGCCATAGTGACGCCGGTCAGCCCGATGCGCATGCGCGCGCCTGGCGGTTCGTTCATCTGCCCGAAGACGAGAACGGTGCTGGGAAAAACGCCCGACTCTTCCATCTCGTGCCAGAGTTGCGTGCCCTCACGGCTGCGCTCGCCCACGCCGGCGAACACGGAATAGCCCTGATGGAACTTGGCGATATTGTGGATCAGTTCCTGGATGATGACGGTCTTCCCGGTGCCTGCGCCGCCGAAGATGGCGGTCTTGCCGCCTTTCAGGAAGGGAGCGATCAGGTCAATGACCTTGACGCCGGTCTCGAACACTTCGGCGCCGGTCGCCTGGTCCACGAGCGCGGGCGCCAGCCGATGAATGGGATAGTAATCGGCGGCTTCCACCGGACCCTGGTTGTCAATCGTCCGGCCGAGCACGTTGAAAATGCGCCCCAGGTTGGCCGGGCCAACCGGGACGCGAATCGGCGCGCCGGTGCCGGTCACCGGCATGCCCCGGCGCAGGCCATCGGTGCTGGACATCGCTACGCTGCGCACCCATCGATTGGGCAGCTGCTGTTGGACCTCGCAAACGAGCGTGTCGCCGTCCTCGAGCGGGATTTCCAACGCGTCGTAGATGTCGGGAAGCTTTTCGCCTTCGGCGAAAGACGCGTCGACCACGGGCCCAATGACCTGCGTGATCTGGCCGTGGGATTGAGCGCCGTCTGAACCATTAGCGCCGTTTGAGGCCATGTAGTCTGCTCCGTTCTGTAACCAATGCCAATCACTTCTTCCCTGCGGCTGCTCCGCCCAAGATATCGAGCAACTCGCGCGTGATTGCTTCCTGGCGGGCCTTGTTATATTTCAGCGTCAGGTCGCCGACCAATTCCTTGGCCGAATCGGTCGCATTGCGCATGGCCATCATACGGGCCGATTGCTCGCTGGCGATGGCATCGTAGATTGCCTGCAGGATCTGTAGCTCGGTGATGTCATACGTAATCTCGCTCAGAATGGCTTCCGGGCTGGGCTCGAAAATGTAGTCGGCCGGGGCCGGCGCTTCCGGCTCCAGCGGCTGGATGGGCAGCAACTGGCGGATCGCCGGCTCCTGGCGCAAGGTGCTGATGAAGCGTGTCGAAGCCATGTACACCGCGTCGTAGACGCCCGCTATGTAGTCCTCGATCAGCACGTGCGCCACCGGCGCGATCTCGTAGCTGGTCGGGCGGTCCAGGCCCGTGAACTCGGCCCGTAGCGGCGGGCCATGGCGCAATATCCAGTCACGGCCCTTGCGGCCCACCGTTACCACACTGACCTGCTTGTGCTCGTGCTTTTGCCAATCGTATACCTGGCGGGCCGCGACGCGGATGATGTTGCTATTGTACGCGCCGGCCAGGCCACGGTCGGCAGTGATCAGCAGCAGACCGATGCGCTCGACCGGGCGTTGCTGCAGCAAGGGATGTTCCTGAGAGCTTTCGCCTTTCAGGCGGGCCAGGTGACTCAGGACCTCCCAGGACTTCTCCGCGTACGGTCGCGTTGCCAGCACCTGCTGCTGTGCCTTGCGCATTTTGGAGGCGGCCACCGTCTCCATTGCCTTGGTAACTTTGCCAATGTTTTTCACGCTGCCGATGCGACGGCGAATTTCACGAATGCTAGGCATGCGTCATTCCTAAGCCGCAAAGGTGCTGTTGAAGGCCTCCAGCGCCATGCGCAGGCTCTGGATCGTGGCCTCGTCCATCTTCTTGTTGCCGGTCGCAATCGTTCTGGCAATATCCGGGTGGCTGGTGTCCATGAAGCGG
Source organism: Anaerolineales bacterium (assembly GCA_017882045.1). GTDB lineage: Bacteria > Chloroflexota > Anaerolineae > CG2-30-64-16 > CG2-30-64-16 > JADGQF01. The sequence goes on along the minus strand of JADGQF010000021.1, from coordinate 28,167 downwards.
ATGAATTGGTCCTGCCAGGCCTGGAACTTATCCAACGGGATCTTGTCCAGGAAACCATTGGTCACCGCATAGAAGATCATCACCTGGTGCTCGACCGCGACGGGGTGGTACTGCGGCTGTTTCAGGATCTCGGTAATGCGCTGGCCGCGGTCTAACTGTCGCTGGGTAATGGGGTCAAGGTCCGCCGCGCCCAACTGCGCGAAGGCCGCCAGCTCGCGGTATTGCCCAAGTTCCATGCGAATACGGCCGGTCACCTGCTTCATGGCCTTGGTCTGCGCGTCGCCGCCCACGCGGCTGACGGATAGGCCGGGGTTTACGGCAGGCCGGATGCCGGCGTAGAACAGGTCGGTCTCCAGGTAGATCTGGCCATCGGTGATCGAGATGACGTTGGTCGGGATATAGGCCGAGATGTCGTTCGCCTGCGTTTCGATGATGGGCAGGGCCGTCAGCGAGCCGCCGCCGCGTTCGTCCGACAACTTGGCGGCCCGTTCGAGCAGACGGCTATGCAGATAGAAGACGTCGCCGGGATAAGCTTCGCGGCCGGGCGGACGGCGGAGCAGCAAGGAGACCTGGCGATAGGCCTGTGCGTGCTTGGTCAGGTCATCGTAAATGATCAGGGCTTCCTTGCCGTTCTCCATGAAGTCTTCGCCAATGGCGCAGCCGGCGTAGGGGGCAATGTACTGGAGCGTGGCCGATTCGGAGGCCGAAGCCGCCACCACGATGCTATACTCCATTGCCCCGAACTTCTCCAGCGTGGCGATCACCTGGGCGACCTGGGCCTGCCGTTGCCCGATGGCCACGTAAATGCAGATCAGATTCTTGCCCTTCTGGTTGATGATCGTGTCGATGGCCAGGGCGGTCTTGCCGGTCTGGCGGTCGCCAATGATCAGCTCGCGCTGGCCGCGGCCGATGGGGATCATCGAATCCATGGCTTTGATCCCCGTCTGCACCGGTGTGTTCACGTTTTGGCGGCTGACCACATTCGGGGCGATGCGCTCGACCGGGCGGTACTCGGTCGTGTCGATCGGACCTTTGCCGTCAATGGGTTGGCCGACCGCGTTGATTACCCGCCCGATGATCTGCGGGCCGACGGGGACAGACACCAGGCGGCCGGTGCTGTGCACGGTCTGCCCTTCCGCGATGCCCGTAGGCTCACCCATGATGATGATGCCGACGCTATTGGCTTCAAGGTTGAACACGATACCCAGCACGCCGTTCTCGAACTCCACCATTTCGGAGGCGCGCGCATTGTCCAACCCGCTCACGCGCGCGATACCATCTCCGACCTCGGTCACCGTGCCTACTTCCACCGTGCGGGTCGGCATCTCGAAGCTAAGGATCTGTTGCTTCAGCTGATTGATCAGGTCGTTTGTGCTTACCGCCATCGAGAGAATCCTTCCGTCTGTCAATAACAGCCTAAAACGCAAAGCGTAAAACGTAGCACCTGGCAGGCATACGAAAGGGTGTACGTTTTACGGTTTGCGTTTTTCGTTTTGCGCTATGCTGGCCAACTCAGCCGTGCCGGCGTCAGCCCGCGGTCCTGATGCCCAACGCCTGGCGCATGGCAGCCAGGCGGGAGGCGACGCTGTTGTCGATAAGCTCGTCACCGACGCGCACGATCAAGCCGCCCAGGATCTGTGGGTCCACCCGGTAACGGATGGCGAGCGCGCCGTGCTGCTCTTCGAGCCTGGCCACCAGCGTCTGTCGCTCTTCATCTGTCAGCGGCACCGCGCTGACGATCTCCACCTCGGTCGGGCCGGCTTCCTTCTGTCGCACGCGCGCACGCAGTGCCTCGTTCAGGCCCTCAAGCAGGGCCAGGTCCCCGCGTTGCACGAGAGTGTAGAGCAAATTCCGCACAGGGCGGTCGGCATCCGCCGGTAAGATGTTATCGACCAACGCCTGGCTCTGGCCGAAATCTGACCGGCTCCCCTCCAGGCGCGCGCACAATTCGGGGTGCTCCGCGAGCTGGCTAGCGGCCGACTGGAGGGCCGCCAGCCAGCGTTCCCAGGCGGCAGCGTAAAAGGCCTCAGCGTAATCGCTTACGCGGTCCCTTGAACTCATGGCACAGCATCCTGTCAGGACTGAGAGCCGTTCGGAACACCGGGTACGGCAGTCCGGCGCGGCTGAGCAGCACTCAATTCGAGCAGCGACTGGTTGATCAGTTTGCGCTGCAGTGTATCGTCCATGGATTGGCCCAAGACGCGTTCGGCGGCCAGCACGGAGAGACTCGCAATCTGGTTCTGCACTTCGGCCAGGATACGCGCCTTTTCCTCGGCGGCATCCTGACGGGCCCGCTCCCGGATGGCGTTGGCATCGCGTTGCGCTTCCGCCCGGATCTCCACGGCTACCTGTTCACCCTGCTGGGCGGACTGGCCTATGATCTCCTGGGCCTTGCGCTGCGCCTCAGCAATCCGCCGCTCGTACTCTTGCTGCGCCTTGGATGCGCTCTCGCGCGCCGCATCTACGTCGGCCAGGCTTTTGGCGATGCGGTTCTGACGCTCGCGCAGCATGCGCAGCACGGGTTTGTAGAGCAGCGAGTAGAGTATGACGGCCAACAGGGTGAAGTTGACAATCTGTGATATCAGATACCCGATCGAAATGCCGAGCTTATCCAAATACTCACCCTCTCCGTTCGTACTAAACGAATTTGACGATCAGCGCGACTACGAGGGCGTAAATCGCGATAGCTTCGGTGAAGGCGAAACCCAGAATCATGTTCGTCTGGATCTGCCCGGTGGCCTCAGGATTGCGGCCGATGGCTTCCATGGCCTTGCTACCCAGGATACCCATGCCGATGCCAGGGCCGATAGCGCCAAGACCGATGGCCAGAGCGGCGGCGAGGTTCCTTGCTACATTGATATCCATGCGAGACTCCTCCTGAATTATTGGTGCTCTTCGCTGCCGTGGCCCATTGTTGCCGTGACGAAGAACACGAGGGTTAACATCATGAACACCACGGCCTGGATGAAGCCGACAAAGACTTCCAGGCCGTAGAAGGGTAGCGAAGCGATGTAGGGAATGAGGAAGGCCATAACGGCCAGTAACACTTCGCCTGCGAAAATATTGCCGAACAACCGGAAGCTAAAAGAGATGATGCGGGTGAACTGCCCGACGAACTCAAGCAGGCCGGCGAAGTTTTGCACCACGCCCATCGGGCCTTTCTTGAAGGCGCTCACATCCAGGAACTGCTTGAAAAAGCTCGCGCCCTGCGCCCGGATGCCGAAATACCAGCTCAAGCCGACCGAGATGATGGCCAGGCCGAGGGTGAAGTTAAGATCCGTGGATGGCGGGCGGAAGAGGGACACCATCACATAGCCCTCTTGCGGCGATGCGGCGGGCTGCGACGTCAGAATGGCGCCCTTGGCGATATAGCCGTTGGTGGCCATTTCCTCTGTCGGGTGTTCCAGCTTGCCGATAGTGCCAAAGCCGGGAAGTACGTCGAACCAGTTGGACACCAGCACGAACAGGAAGATCGTCATCACGATCGGGAAGAATTTGCTCACCTTGGGGCCGGCAATGTCCTTAACCAGGTCATACACGACTTCGATGATCGTCTCCATCACGTTCTGAATGCCCTTGGGGACCAGGTCAGTGTTGCTGGCGGCCTCCAGGTTCTTCGGCATGCGGCGGGTCGCCAACCAGGACACGATGATTAGGAGGAGCATCGCCAGCCAGGCGCAGAAAATTGCATTGGTGACGCTAAATGGGCCGATGTGGAAAACCACCGGCGCAGCCAGCTCGACCGACGGCTTGTACGCCCCGAGACCCAGCAGCCCCGAGATCACAAAGAGGGCGACGATCGCGACGAGAATGATCAAGTTGCGTACGGTGAGCAGTCTTTTCAACACTATGCCTCGTCCTCCTTCCGGTCCACCTTACCGGTTGGCGTCTGCCTGGGTTCTGATAACTCATCCATGGCCCGGACGGTGACCCGCACAACCCCGACCGTTGCCGTTATGATGCCCAGCATGGCGCCGATAAGAATGAACAACGGGGATGTCGAAAATCGGCTATCTAACCAAAGGCCCAGGCCCAGAGGGACCAAAACCGCCAGAGCGACCGTCCAGCCAAGCTGCAACATCATGCCGAGGCGACTAAGGTTTTTCACAGAGCGCTTCCGTTTCCCTCGTAGGGCATCCCATAATAGCCGGGCGCGGGCAAGCCGGATTATACCTTATTGTATCTGGGGGCGCAAGTTTGGCGGACATTATGCCAACATAAGTATTGGTTAATCTAAGGTATTTGCGTCCCTGCCGGGCATGCGGCCCTGGTAGTGCACACGCCGCCCATGCCCGCGTGTGCCGCGCCGCCGGTTAAACATCTCTGGGTCACCGTCGGGCGCGGCCACCAGGTCATCCACTGAAACCTCGGCGCGATTGGCCTGACCCAGAAAACGGATCAGTATCTGGACTCGCTCGGCAGGCCCGGCCGGCCCTTGGAAAATGCCACGCATGCCGCTCAGGGCCCCCCGCTCAATCACGACACCATCACCCGATTTGAAATGATGCCTTGGGAGCCCGCCGTCGGCGTCTATCTCCGCCATTTTGGAGCGGATCAGGCTAATGGCCTCGTCCGGGACGACGGCCGGGCGCCCGGCGAACGCGAGGATACGCCGCAAGCCGGGGATCCACTGCAGGTTAGCGATGCCAATCGCCTCCATATCGCAGTGAACGAACAGGTAGGCCGGGAACAAAGGCTGCGCATGCCTTTCTTTGCGAGGGGGCAGCATGGGCAGGTAGGTTTCGAAGCCGCGAGCCACCAGGGCACGGTGCACCTGAACCTCTGACTGGGGCTTGGTGTGCAGAGCGTACCAGGCTTCCATAAGGTTTACCTCCTACTCGGGCGCCAAGATCAGGCCGGCCTAGAGCCGCCTGCTTCTCTACCCATCTGCGTCCCACCGGCGTGAGGCGTTTAACGTTTCGCGTTTACCGCCCGACGCGAGACGTCGGAACCGCCTGAGATATTAACATCGGAGACGAAGTGTGTCAAATTGCCTGCTCTGTGCCTTTTGTGTCACAGCAGGCCGCGCGCGTTGAGTTCTTGTTCCACTTGCTCCACGGATTCAAACACGATGGCTTGCATGCCGAGGGCCAGGGCGACGTCGGTGTTGCGGGGCTTGTCGTCGATCAACAGACAAGCGCTGACCGGTACCCCGAGGCGCTCCGCGCTGAGGGAGAGGATAGTGGGATTGGGCTTGCGTAGCCCGGTGGCCCAGGAGATGATCGATGCGTCGAACAACCCGCCAATGTCTGGCCGCTCGGCCAGTACTTCCTGCAAATCGGCCAGCGCATTGCTGCACAGCGCCAGGTGGTAACGGGCTCGTAATCGCCTGGCCAGCGCGACCATGCCCTCGTTGATGGGCTCGACGTGGAACAGCCCCCGGCGCAACCGCCCGAACTCGGCCGGCAACCGTGCTTCGAAGGGGACGCCTGCGCGCTCCCAAAATACCTCACGCGTGATCTGGCCGGTCGAAGCCTTTTCCCAGGTCTCGCCGCTATAGAGTGCGTTCATGAGAGTGCCGGGCGCCAGGCCTAACTGCGCGTCGTACTCGCGCAGCCACTTCGCCACGACGTCGCTGCGGGTGAAGACGCCGCCAAAATCGAAGATGAAAGCCTGGATTGGAACGTCGAGCATGCTCGCCTCTTCAGCGGAGTGGGTAAGTCATGACGCGCACCGGCGCGCCGACAACGTGGAAGTCCAGCGCCTCATACAGATGGCGTGAGACCGCGTTGCTGACCTGGGTGTTCAGGGCCAGGCCGGGCGAACCGGTGCGGCGTGAAAAGGCGATGGAATCGGCCACCAACTGGCGCCCGATGCCTTGGCCTTGCACGTCAGGATGCGTGGCCAGGCGAATCAACTGGTCATAACCGTTACCCGACGTATGGCTGGTCAGGGCAAAGCCTAGGGGATGGCCGTTCCGTTCGGCCAGAACGGCGTGGTCGGCGGTGAACAACCAACTCAGCGTCGTGGCCGAGTCGTAGCGCCAGAATGAGCCAAAGGCCGCAGCGTTAAGTGCGAGGACAGTGTCGGCTTCCGCCGGGCCGGCCGGCCGCAGCGTTGCTGCCGGCCGGCCCGGCGGTACGGCATACTGGTTGTGGCGGGCGTAAGTGATGACCTGGTCGATTTCGCTGAACCCCGCCTCTACCAGGGCATCGCGCAGCCAGGTTTCGACGGTGAGGCATACGATGTCCGTGACGCCTTGGGCTCGCAGGCCGGGCAGCGTGGCACGCAGCAGACTGCCCAGCATGCGTCCCACGGCGACACCCGAGGCCAGCGTGACCATGGCCGCGTCCACCCACAACCCGTCCTCGGTCGGTTCGCGTAAGTGAAGGCCCAGGAAGCCGATGGCGCGCTCGTGCGCAAATGCCAGGGTGCTGAGCCCGCTATTCAGCAGCGCAACCTGGTCTTCGATTGCCAGCATGCCGTGCCGGCGCCAGGCGCGCACCTGCAGGTCTGCCAATGCCGGCCGGTCAGTGGGTTGCGCCAGCCGGGCCATCACAGAGTCCTCTCGCAATCGTTGCCACCAACTCATCAGCCGCAAGTATGCCACGCGGCCCTTCAAAGCTCAAGTTGGCACGACCTGTCCATCCGCTAACTCCCAGATGACTGTCGCGAAACGCTCGATAAAATAGCGATCGTGCACGACCGCCAACACGGTGCCTTCGAAGCGAGCCATGGCCCGCTCGAAGCTCTCGCGCGAGGGGATGTCCAGGTGATTGATCGGCTCATCCAGCAGCAAGAAGTTGCAGCCGCGCACGGCGAGCATCGCCAGGGCAAGCCGGGTACGCTCTCCAAAGCTGAGCCGCCCGACCGGCACGAAGACCTCATCGCCGGCAAAGAGGAAGTAATGCAAGAAACTGCGGGCCTCGGTCTCGTCGAGCGGCGCGACAGAGCGCACGGCTTCCAGGGGCGTTGCTGCCGGATCTAACGTCTCTTGCTCCTGGGCCATGTAGCCCATGCGCACCCCGCGCCCCAGCCGGATCTCGCCGCTCCACGGTTGGAGTTGGCCGGTCATGCAGCGCAGCAGCGTCGTCTTGCCGCTGCCGTTCGCGCCGATCAGCGCAGCCCGGTCGCCGAAGCGAAGCTGCAGATTGACGTCAGCGAACAGCCGCCGCTGGCCGAATCCCATGCTCAGGTCAGAGAGGACAAGCACGTCCTGGCCGCTGCGCGGCGTGTCGGCGAACTCCAGCTTCATCTTCCAGGCCAGGCCTGGCTTATCGACTGCGTCCTCGCTCTCCAACATGCGTTCCAGTCGGCGCTTCTGCACTGTGGCGTGGCGGGCCATGTCCTTCGCGATCTTGCGGTAGTGGAAGGCAATTGTCTCCTTCTCGATGCCCTTGGCTTTGCTGTCCAGCTTCATAATTGAAGCTTCCAGTTGCGCTGCGCGCGCTTGCTGTTCGCGGTAGGTGGCCCATTGTTTGTCCAGCTCGCGATCGAGCGTCAACGCGTAGTCCGTGTAATTGCCGGCGTACTCTTTCAAACGATGAGTGACATCGTCCAGTGCAAGGATGCGCGTGACCGTGCGGTCCAGAAAGGCGCGATCGTGCGAGATGACGAGTATCGCGCCGGGATACTCCGCGAGATACTCCTCCAGCCAGGCCAGGGCGCTGATGTCAAGGTGATTGGTCGGCTCGTCGAGCAGGAGCAGGTCGGGCTCGGTGAGCAGCAAGCGGGCGAGCCCCAGGCGCGTCTTCTGGCCGCCACTGAGGGCCTGCACCGGGCGGTCCTGGGCTACGTCGGCCATGCCCAGCCCCGCGAGGACCGCATCGGCATCCGCCCTCAAGCGATCGCCGCCCATCGCTTGATACTCGGCCAAAGCTCGATCGTACTCTCCGAGGGCGGTTTCCAGCGCAGCGCCTTGCCCACCGGCCACTGCTTCGGCCAAGCGCGCCAGGCGCCCTTCGGCAGCTTCGCGCTGGCCCTGGGCCGCGCGCAGCACATCGCCCACCGTTGCGCCGGCAGGCCAGTCCAAGGCCTGGGGGAGGTAGCCCACGCGCAGGGAAGCGGGGGCGAGTTGCACGCTGCCCCGGTCGGCAGCCATTTCCCCGGTCACGATGCGCAGCAGTGTCGTCTTCCCGCAGCCGTTCGGGCCGATGAGCCCGGCACGCTCGCCGCGGTTCAGGTTGAAATTGATCCGGTCCAGCACCAGGGCGTCGCCTAAGCGTCTGGTGATATCTCTGACTTGTAGCATGGTAGCCTACCTCGATGGCGTGGTCGACAAGGTAGTCGACGACGATACGGGGAACCACGCGCTGATTGCGGCTGGGCGCCGGGACAAGAATCAAAAGCGCCGCAACTGCCATAGCTGCGGCGCTCAAAGGGTGCGGCATTAAGAGTGCCTGGGCACTCGGCATGTTCGCGATCGAACCACGATCACAGCAGGCGCGTGGTCCCGCCAGAAGCCTGCCCGAGGGCGCTTTGCCGGCTGCAATAGCCCGGGGCAACGCCGCGCGACAGGCGGTTTTCCCAGACAGGCTGGGAAGCGGGACAGACCTTAAGCTGCGACCAGCTCTAACACTCGAACCTCCGATACGAATCGTGCTCTCGAACTACCTGATTATGCCACAGCCCTCAGCAGAGTTCAAATACCACGCGGTCTTATTTGCAAAACGCGTTTGACAAAAATGCCGCGCTCGGCTATACTGCAACAGTAAGAAACCGGTAGAGATCGCTAGCAGAATTGCCGCCAAGGGCCGCACGTTGCAGGTCGCCGGGCGGCATTTTTTGTTAATTCAGATTGATCACCCACCAAAATAGTATAAGGTAACAGAACAGATAATAATATGACGAACGCATTGCGGATCATTCCCCTCGGTGGCCTGGGGGAAATTGGTAAGAACATGACTCTCTACGAGTGCGGCCACAATATTGTCATCGTCGATGCCGGCATGATGATGCCTGAGCATGATATGTGGGGCATCGACATGGTCATCCCCGACTACACCTATTTGCGCGAGAAAGCCGACATGGTGCGTGGGATCGTGATCACCCACGGCCACGAGGATCATATCGGCGGCCTGCCCTATTTGCTGAAGGATGTGGTTCCGGCTGGAACGCCCATCCACGCCACGCGGCTCGCCTGCGGGCTGATCGAGTCCAAGCTAGGCGAGCACAACCTGTTGAGCCGCACGTCGCTAAAACCGACCGAGCCCGGCGAGGCGTTCCGCCTCGGCCCGCTGGAGTTTGAGTTCCTGGCGATCACACATTCGATTCCGGATGGGGTGGGCCTGGCCATCACCTCCGAAGTTGGCACGATCATCCACACAGGCGACTTTAAGTTTGATTACACGCCGATCCATGGCGGGCCGCCCGATTTTAGCCGGCTGGGCCAGCTTGGCGCACAGGGTGTGCTGGCCCTACTCAGCGATTCGACAGGAGCCGAACGGGCGGGTTATACGCCGTCAGAGCAGATCATCGAACCGGCGCTGGACCAGATTTTTCGCGAGGCGCCGGGACGTATCATCGTCGCGACGTTTGCGTCGCTGCTCAGCCGCGTGCAGCAGGTGATCAACGCAGCGCAGCGCCACGGTCGGGTCGTCGCGCTGGCCGGCTATTCGATGCTCAAGACGGCCGAGATCGCGCGCGACGAAGGCTACCTGGACACGCCGCCCGGAGTGCTGGTCGACCTCTACGAAACGCGCAAACTGCCCGAGGACCAGGTTGTTATCGTGACGACCGGCAGCCAGGGGCAGCCTGAGGCCGCCCTGGCGCGCATGGCCGAGGGCAGCCACCGGCAGATTGAGATCAAGCCTGGTGACACGGTCGTCCTCTCCTCCAATCCCATTCCCGGCAACGAGGAAGAGGTGGCGCGTGTCATCAACAAGCTATTCGCACGGGGCGCCAATGTGATCTACCCGCCGCTTGCCGCCGTGCACGTGTCGGGCCATGCGAGCCAAGAAGAGGAGAAGCTCATGCTCTCCCTCACCCGGCCGCATTTCTTTGTGCCCATCCACGGCGAACTGCGGCATCTGCACGCCCACGCCCGTCTGGCCCGCCAACTCGGCATTCCGGATGAGAACATCTTCATCATGGAGAACGGTTCGGTCCTGGAGTTGACCGAGTATTCGGCGGAAGTGGTGGGTAAGGTGGCGAGCGGAAACGTCTTTGTGGACGGGGCCGGTGTCGGCGACATTGGGCCGGCGGTGATGCGCGAGCGCGAGGTATTGGCCCGCGATGGGTTTGTGATCGCCGTGGTGCCTGTCAGCGCCGCAACCGGGGAGGTCGGCGGCAAGCCCGAGCTGGTGTCACGCGGGTTCGTCTATATGCGCGAGGGTCAAGAGCTGTTGGACCGGGCAGCCGAACGGGCCTGGCAGGCCCTGAAGACGGGGACCGCGCGCAAGTCGCAAGCGATCAGCGAGCGGGCGCAGGAGACGCTGAGCCGGTTCTTCTACGAGGAGACTGGTCGCAAGCCGATGGTGATTGCCATCGTCACGCACGTCTGAACATCTCCGAGGGCGAATATAAAAGGGAGGCGGTGTACGCCTCCCTTTTATGTTACACGCTTACCGTGTGCGCTTACTTAGCCGTTTCAATGGCCCGGGTTTCCCGGATAACCGTAACCCTGATCTGGCCCGGATATTCGAGGTTGTCCTCGATCTTCTTGGCGATGTCCCTTGCCAGACGCAAGGCGCCCAGGTCGTCCACATCGTCGGGCTTGACCAGGATGCGGATCTCGCGACCGGCCTGGATCGCATAGGTTTGCGCCACGCCGGGGAACGAATTGCCGATGTCCTCCAGCGCCTTGATGCGGCGCACATAGGTTTCCAGGGCTTCGCGCCGGGCGCCCGGCCGGCCACCACTGATGGCGTCCGCGGCGGCGACGATCACCGCCTCAACCGAGGCCTGCTCCATCTCGTGATGGTGCGACGCGATGCAGTTGACCACCGCGGCCGGCACTCCGTAGCGCTTGGCGATGTCGGCGCCCACCTGGGCATGCGGGCCTTCGATCTCGTGACTGACCGCCTTGCCCAGGTCATGCAGCAAGGCGCCCATCTTGCAAATCTGCACGTCGGCGCCCAGTTCGGCAGCCAGCAGACCGGCGATGTGCCCGGCTTCGATGGCGTGCGCCCACTGGTTCTGCCCGTAGCTGGTGCGATATTTCAGCCGGCCCACCAGCTTCAGAATTTCAGGATGCAATCCCTGGACGCCAAGCTCCATCGTCGCTTGTTCGCCGGCCTCGACGATGGATTTCTCGACTTCCTGCTGGGCCTTCTCAACTTCCTTTTCGATTCGCCCCGGGTGGATTCGGCCGTCCTGTACCAGCCGGCTCAAGGTGATGCGGGCCACCTCGCGGCGGATGGGATCGAATGAAGAAACGATGACTGCCTCAGGAGTGTCATCCACCACCAGGTCGACGCCGGTAGCTTGCTCGATAGCCCGAATGTTGCGCCCCTGTCGTCCGATGATACGGCCCTTCATCTCATCGTTCGGCAAGGGCACGCTGGACACCGTGGTCTCCGACACGTGGTCTGAAGCCAGCCGCTCGATGGCCCAGGTGATGACCTCCCGGGCCCGGGCATCCGCTTGCCCTTGAGCTTCCGCCTCTACCTCACGGATCTTGCGTGCCATGTCCTGGCGCGTTTCCTGTTCGACGACTGCGAGCAGCTCCTGCTTGGCGTCGTCGCGAGACATGTTGGCGATGCGCTCTAGTTCGGCTACGCGCTGCACCTCGACTTTCTCCAGATCCTGTTCGCGTTTGTCGAGCTTCGCCTGGCGCTGGCTGAGTTTACGATCGCGCGCATCCAGCTGTTCCAGCTTGCTGTCCAGATTCTCCTGGCGTCTTTGAATCCGTTCCTCGGCACGCTCTAGTTCCCTGCGTCGTCGTTGGGCTTCTGCCTCCGCTTCCTCGATGACCTTGATCTTCCTTCCCTGCGCTTCCAGCTCGATCGCTTTTGATCGGCTTTCTGCCTCGGCAACCGTTCGCTGCGCATCGGCGTCGGCAGTCTTGATGCGTGCCTCGGCCTCAGCTAGAGCCTTCTGCTGGCGCGCGCGGGACGCCATGTACCCCGCGGTCGCACCGGCAGCGGCGGCCAGGAGGAAGATCAACAGGGCGATCAGGAGGCCCGTTGTACCTTCCAGAATCATGATGGTTCCTCACTTTCGCAATAGCTAGGTTGTTAAGCTCAGATCGCGGGCCGGCCAGGGCCGGCCGCGCTAAAAGTTTTCGTCCGATGAAGGACGAAACACGAAAGACGAGACCGGTTTCCGCTCGTCTGCCGTCTTTCAGCCTTCCTCGTACGGCTCCGCGTCTTCAGCGTTATCGAGTAAATCCGCCGCGCCAGACTCGCTGCCCTCTTGGGCGGCCAGCTCGGCGGCCAAAGTCTTCACCACTTCGCGCACCACGTCGTACGTAAAGCCCCGGCGGAGCAGAAAGTTGCTCAACTTGAGCCGGAAGCCGCGCGGGTCGCTCTGTGCCAGCGGCGCCAGCCGCAGCGCACGGGCCTGCCCGGCCTTGTGGGCGCTGGCGATCTGATCCATGCCGCTGAGGACCTCGGCGCTTGTTTTGTCGTCGACGCCCTTACGTCGCAGTTCCTGGCGCAAGGCCTGTGCGCCCCGTGGCCGGAATTGCTCACGGTTCTCGACCCAAAAGCGGGCGAACTCGGTGTCGTTCACATAGCCCTGTTGGGCCAGGCGCTCGAGCACGGCGTCGATGGTGGTTTCGTCCACGCCCGCTTCGTGCAGATTGCGCCGTACCTCAGCCTGGCTACGCGCCCGGTAGCTCAGGAAGTGCATCGCTCGCTCGTATGCCTTTTGGAAGGTATCCAGCGCGCGCAGGCGTTCGATGTCGCCGTCGCTCAGGTGTTGGCCCACGTGCAGTTTGGCCGCTTCCAGCGCCGGTAACCCCAGCACAAACTCCCCGTCGACAAAGAGATTAGCCCGGTCGAGGTTGTGCTTCTGATACTCCAGCTTGGTTACTGTTCCTGACATATCAATAACAAAAAGAGCCGTGGTCACACAATATCCCGCGTGGGGATCTGTACCACAGCTCTTCTGCATTGTGCGCGCACGAACGATACGCTCACGTGTATAACGGCCTAGCACGGGCTCAATCCGGCTCGAATAATATCGGACCTTGTCCGGCCTGTGATCTGATCGAGCCGGCTCCTCGACGAGCACTCAACCGGTCAACAGCATTCGTTCGCTCGATCGCTATGTGCCGACGCCGTTCTTCTACCTACGCCTTCCGCTGGCGCCAGGATTAACATGCAAAGCTGTGGCCAGACTCCGCCACACGGAGCCCACTCCCGCCTCGCGGGAATCGCCGCCCGCCCAACACGCGGGTAGGGTGCCCCACCCAAAGGAGCCGCTCCTGGCCCTGAGCCCGGTTTTTCGCCCGGGGCTTGCCCGTAGCGCCCGCTGCCAGGGCCAGGTTTATCGTAAGCTCCACCCAACGCAGGGAAGAAAGGTTATTCGTCCCCGTCGTCAGATGTAGCCGCCGCCCTAGTGATAAGACTTTGGACCGGGCCCAGCGAAACGGCGTCGCGAATGGCTGCTTCGATGTCGTTGGCCACCGCCGGCGAGGCCTCCAGGAAGTCCTTGGAATTCTCGCGCCCTTGCCCGAGCCGCAGGTCCCCATAGCTATAGAAAGCCCCGCGCTTATCGATAATGCCCATATTCGCGCCCAGGTCCAGCAGATCGCCCGCCTTGCTGATACCCTTGTTGTACATGATATCAAACTCGGCCTGGCGGAACGGCGGCGCGACCTTGTTCTTCTTGACCGTCACACGGGTGCGGCTGCCGACGGTGTTGCCGCCCTGCTTGATGCTCTCGATGCGGCGAACGTCCAGGCGGACGCTGGCGTAGAACTTCAGCGCCAGCCCACCCGACGTGGTCTCCGGGTTCCCGAACATCACGCCGATCTTCTGGCGAAGCTGATTGGTGAAGATCAAGGCGGTGTTGCTGGAATTGATCGCGCCGACGAGCTTGCGCAGGGCCTGCGACATCAGGCGGGCTTGCAGCCCAACATGGCTGTCGCCCATCTCGCCCTCAATCTCGGCGCGCGGCACGAGCGCGGCCACCGAGTCGATGACGACCACGTCGATCGCGCCCGAGCGGATCAGCGCCTCGGCAATCTCGAGGGCTTGCTCGCCGGTGTCCGGTTGCGAGATGTAGAGCTCGCCGATGTTGACCCCGCACTTCTCGGCGTAGCTGGTGTCCAGGGCATGCTCGACATCGATAAAGGCCGCAATGCCTCCCAGGCGTTGCGCTTCAGCGATGATATGCTGGCAGACTGTCGTCTTGCCAGAAGATTCCGGGCCGTAGATCTCGGTGATGCGCCCACGCGGCACACCGCCGATACCCAGTGCCAGGTCCAGAGACAACGAGCCGGTCGGGATAGCAGCGATCTTCTGCCGTTCGGCCTCTCCCAACTTCATGACAGTACCCTCGCCAAAACGCTTCTTCAAGCTGGCCAGGGTAGTATCCAACGCTTTTTGCTTGCCGGTGTCCGTCATTCGGTGCTCCTCGCTAGACCTTAATCCTAGATATGGGTTTGGTAACGTCACACCGAAATTATGTTCTATATTTCGTATTCTGTCAACAGTGTACACTATGCATCACAAAAACGCAAGTAAAAATGGCAGCTTAACGGAAGGTTAACGACCCCAGTTCAGCATATGCTCGGCCGCGAAATCGAGTCGGGGTGAGGACGGGTAAGGCTTGGGCCTCAGTTGGCGCGGGCGCGTGGGTGAGTTCAATCGCCAAGGAGGCTTTGCATGGTCAGCGCCGAGCGCGGCTTATTGATGGACAGGCCGCGCAAGGCACGACGAAGCGACTCGCTCAGGTTCATGCTTTCTGTGATTCGACCTGGTAAGCAAACTCTCCTGCATGGCGCGGGTTTTTGACTGTTTCGTCGCTGACCATCAGCCCGTCATGCAGGCGGATCACACGCCGGGTATGTTCGGCGATATCCGGCTCGTGGGTCACCAGCACGATCGTGATGCCTTTTTGCTCGTTCAGCGTCTGGAAGATATGCATCACCTCGGCGCCTGCCTTCGAGTCCAGGTTGCCCGTCGGCTCGTCGGCAAGGATGATATCCGGATCCGTGACCAGGGCGCGCGCCAGCGCCACGCGCTGTTGCTCGCCGCCAGACAGCTCGTTGGGCCGGTGATGGAGGCGGTCGGCGAGACCGACGGCCTCGAGCGCACTGACCGCGCGTTGCCGGCGATCGCGCGCGCCGGCATAGATCAACGGCAACTCGACGTTCTGTATGGCATCGGTGCGCGCGAGCAGGTTGAAGTTTTGAAACACGAAGCCGATGCGGCGGTTGCGGATATCGGCCAGTTGGTCGTCGTTCAGGCGCGAAACGTCATCTCCGGCCAGAACGTACTTACCCGACGTCGGTTGATCCAGACAGCCGATGATGTTCATGAGCGTCGACTTGCCCGAGCCAGAGGGGCCCATGATCGCGACCATTTCACCGCGGTTCACGGTGAGGGATACGCCGCGCAGCGCCTGGACCTGGACGTCCCCCATCTGGTAAATCTTCTTGAGGTCCGTGATCTCAATCACCGGGCCTGCTGTTTCTCTCGACATGTGTGCTGACTCACTTTCGCCTGTCGTGACTCGTCGCGCTATTGCGCGGGGCCGCCAAAGCTCTGTTGCAGTTGCTGGATGCTGCTGAGGTTGCGGATGATCCTCGCTCGCCGTCGACCAATCCTTCGCGTACCTCGCTCTGCGTGTCGTCGCGCAGGCCCAGGCGCACCTCGATGCGCTGGGGCACGCCGTTCGTCAGGCGCTCGACGTAGGACTTGCCGCTATCGCGTGCGATCTGGACCGAGCGGTTGGGGACCAGCAGGACATTTTCATGCGAGCTGCTGGTGATAATGGCGGTCGCGCTCATGCCGGCGCGCAACGGCGCGTCCGTCGGGTCAATCGTGACCGTCACCTCGTAGGACACCACGCCGCCTGTGCCCGGCGTTGCCGCAGGGGAGATCATTGATACGTGGCCGGCCAGCTTTTGGTTGGTCAGGGCATCGAGCTCAAGCGTGACCGGCTGGCTTACGGCGATGCTGGCGATGTCCGCCTCGTCCACTAGCACGTCAATATGGAAGCGACTGATGTCGGAGATCTGGATAGCCGGTGTCCCGGGCTGCGCCAGGCTGCCCGCCACGATGTTGACCGCGGTCACCACGCCGTCCGAGGGCGCTTCGATGCGCGCATTTTCCAACCGCCGTTGGGCTTGCTCGACGGCTAGCTGTGCCTGGTCGACGCCGGCCTGCGCGATCTCCAGTTGGCTGGCGGATGGCCCTCGCTGCAGTTTGTCGATTATGGCTTGAGCCTGGGCGATCTGCGCCTGCGCCCCCGCTAGCTGGGCCTGGTTAGCGCCACGCGCGGAGACGCGGTACTGCGCTTGCGCGGTTTCATTATTTATGGTGGCTTGCTGCAACTGAATGGACTGGGGAAACATGCCGACGTTGGGCATATCCTTCACTTTGTCGTAAGCCTCCTGGGCATGTTGCACCTGCACCTGAGCCTGTTCGACCTGCCCTGCGGCCGCCGCCAACTGGTCGGCGTCGGTTCCCCACAGGAGTTGCTGGTAGTTGGCCTGCGCGCTCGCCAGGACAGTCTGGCTGGCTGCCAGGTCGCTGACCGAAGGGCCGTCCTGGAGTTGTTGTAGTTGAGCCTGCGCGGTACGCAGGCTTATCTGGGCCTGACTCACCGCCAGATCGAGGTCGGCCGTATCAAGCTGGGCGACCACTTGCCCGCCCACCAATAGTGACAAGTATATCACAGTCACGAGGAAAGCGCTGCCACGCCCCAGCTTGCCAACGCTGCGCAGCAAGACATATACCAGCAGCAGGTTCCATAAGCGGAAGAGGCTGGCCTGCCTCAGGGCGACGTAGCTGGCGTTGCGGGCGTCGGCCAGGGGTTTGCCGGTCGAGACCAGGTAAGACAGACCGTGGTTGACGAGCAGTTTGCCCTGTGTGGAGACATAGATAGTTTGCAGTATCGTTTCCAACACGAAGTGGATGCCCAGCCAGGGTGCGGTCGCGAAGATCCAGCCGAACTCCACGTCACCCCCGGCGATGAGGGCGCCAAAGTAGACGATTGCGGCCTGTATCAGCCAGCCGGCGGGCAAACTCACGATGGCGGCCAGCGAGCCGGTCAGGGTCACAACCAGGGGCGACGAGAAGCGCGCGACCTGCCCTTGCACCAGGGCTGCCTGGTCGGCGGAAAGACGGCTGAGTTGGCCGGCCATCAGCTCCTGGGCCTGTGCCGCCAGCAGGGGAGCACTGACGGCCGTAAAGACGACCAGGGTCACGACTGCCAGGATTGCCGGCAAAAGCCAACGCCAGCGAGGGTAGGTGGCCACGTTAACAAGCGCCGTCGCCGGGCGGTCCAGTATGTCCAGCAGCAACAGCCACGTGGAACGTTTGTCAGGCATGTTACTTGCTCCCCACCCTCGCAGCACAGCCGGCCGGTCGCCCTGCAAAGTAGCACACTCGAAAGCCCTTGTCAAGAGTTGCACAACCGTAGAACTTATGATAGGATATGTCGTCACATTCACAAAGAATACACGAAAAAGCAACAGGCTGTGTGCGACCCTATGGCAATCAGAGAATCGGGACAGAATCAAGGAGTGCAAGATGGTTAGGCGTCAGATTCCAGATATCGTGATTGGCAGGCTACCCGTCTATCTGCGGGCTCTCAATTTCCTGGTCGCCGAAGGGCGCGAGATCACGTCCTCGCAGGAACTGGGGGACCGGCTGGGCATCTCATCGGCGCAGATTCGCAAGGACCTTTCGCATTTCGGTGAGTTCGGCAAGCAAGGCACCGGCTATGATATCGTCTATCTGCGCGACCAGTTGCGCCAGATCATGAAAGTCGACAAAATGTGGGATGTGGCGTTGGTCGGGGCAGGCAACCTGGGCCGAGCCGTTGCGGACTATGGCGGCTTTCAGGGCAAGGGCTTCCGTATCAACGCGATCTTCGACACGGACCCACATTTGTTGGGCAAAACTATCGGGCACAATAAGGTCAACGTGCAGGACGTCAAGGATCTGGCCGCATCCATCAAGGAACGGGGGATCCAGATCGGCATCATCGCGACACCCGCTGAGGCCGCCCAGGCGGTGGCTCGAACGATGGTGGATGCGGGCATCAAGTGCATCCTGAACTATGCTCCGATCACCATCACCGTGCCCAGCAGTGTGCGGGTCCAGTACATCGACCCGGTGGTGGGCCTGCAGCGAATGACCTATTACCTGTCATAAAGCAGAGCTGCGGACTGGTCGCGTCTGCGGAGATCGACCTTTTTCCAGTTTTTGTATTAGGCGTCACGGCCAGAAACGCCCTGTAGGACGAATGTCGAGTATGGCATCTCTCCTACGGGGCGTTTTCATAAGCATGACCAATGTCATACAAAATCCGTATTGCCGGTGATAGAATGCTGTTAGGTTCCCGAGATGGTGCAGAGCCGAGCGGGACGAACTATCGGAGGCAAGGTGCACGGGCACACCTCCACCAAAGGGAGTGCGGCCATGCGTGTGGCAGATATAATGACACCGAACCCGGTGACGATCACACAGCGTAATGCCATCCGCACCGCCATCAACCTGATGCGCGAGGGCGGCTTTCGGCGCCTGCCGGTGGTAGATCGGGGCAGATTGGTGGGAATCATCACCGACCGGGATTTGCGCCGCGCGGCGAACTCCCCATACGTGGTGCGTGAGAAGTGGTATGATAACTTCGTGCTCGATCACATCGAGGTGGGGGCGTGTATGACGCCCGACCCGCTGACTATCGGGCCTGACGCGCCGGTTGTCGAGGCGGCCCGCCTGATGCGCGATCATAAGATCGGCGGCTTACCGGTGGTGCGGGACGGTCAACTGGTGGGGGTTGTCACGGAAACGGACCTGATGGATTTTCTGATCGCTCTGCTGGAAAAGGAAACCCAGTTGGCACAATAGGCCGGGTTAGGGTATACTACTTATACTACTTATGGTACACCTGCGATGCTTCGCAGGTGTTATTTTGAGAATACAAGGAAGTACGCGAGTGATATTCGGTCGTGCCGACCTCGTTTTCCTACACGCTCCCAGTGTCTACGATTTTCGCAAGCATTCGATTCTATACGGACCTGTCAGCGACCTGGTTCCCTCCACTCCGGTGTTCGAAATGTATCCCATCGGTTTTACGACGATGGCGGAGTATCTCGAACGCCACGGCCTGCGTGTCCGGATCCTTAACCTGGCTGTGCGGATGTTGACCGATGATGAATTCGATCCGGAGCCATTGATTGCCGCGCTGAACCCGGCTGCCTTCGGCATCGATCTGCACTGGCTGCCCCATGCCCACGGCGCGCTGGCGATCGCCGAGATGGTCAAGCGCCATCATCCGCACACGCCGGTCATCTTCGGCGGCTTCTCCTCAACCTACTACCATGAAGAGCTGATCCGTTACCCTTACGTGGACTACGTCGTGCGCGGCGATTCGGCTGAGGAACCGCTCCGCCAGCTCATGTCGCACCTGACCGGCATGCGCGGCGCGCCGGCGCTCAAGGACATCCCGAACCTCACCTGGCGCGACCGCGAGGGCGAAGCCCATACCAACCCGCTGACTTACCGCCCGGACAACTTGGACCACGTGATGCTGGACTACCGCTACGTGGTGCGGGCCGCCGCGCGCGACCTGGACCTGGGCAGTTACGTGCCGTTCAAGGATTGGATGGATTATCCGATTATGGCGGCACTGAGCTGTCGGGGCTGCACTCAGAGCTGCGTGATCTGCGGCGGGTCGGCGGCGGCCTTCAAGGAGATGCACGGGCGTACGCGCCCGGCCTTTCGCCGGCCGGAGATGCTGGCAGCCGATGTGCGGCGCTCAGCCGACATGAGTCGTGGGCCGGTGTTCGTGTTAGGCGATCTGCGCCAGGCCGGTCCAAACTACGCTCTTCGTTTCTTCAACAGCGTCCGTGGCTTCAAGGGCCCGGTGATCCTCGAGCTGTTCTCGCCCGCCTCACGCGAATTTCTGCAGCAGGCGGCCGATGCTCTATCTAACTTCACCCTGGAAGTATCTCTCGAGAGCCACGACCCGGTCGTGCGGCACGCCTTCGGCAAACCCTATGGCAACGAGCCGATGGAACGCACGATCGCCGACGCGCTGGACGTGGGCGCCAGGCGCCTGGACGTATTCTTCATGAGCGGTTTGCCGCAGCAGACCGCAGAATCCGTCATGGGCACAATAGATTACTGCGAGGACCTGCTGCGCCGTTTCGGCCAGGATGGGCGGTTGGCGCCGTTCATCTCACCGCTCGCGCCTTTCCTCGATCCCGGCAGCCGCGCCTTTGAGAACCCGGACGAACACGGTTACCGGCTGTTTGCCCACACTCTAGAGGAGCACCGCCGGCGCCTCGTGGCGCCGAGCTGGAAATACGTGCTGAACTACGAGACACGCTGGATGACGCGCGATCAATTGGTCGACGTGACCTACGCCGCCGGGCGGCGTTTGAACCAGGTCAAGGCCCAGTATGGGCTGGTCGCGGCGGCGCAAGCGCAGATCACGGAGCAACGCATCGATCGTGCGGTCGCCCTGATGGCCGAGATCGATAGGTTGATGGTGCAGACAACGCCGGCTGAGTTCTCATTGGAAATGGCCCGGCTCAAGGAGGAGGTGGACCAGGTCAATATGTCTACCGTCTGTGAAAAGCGTGAGCTGGAAGTGGGCGTGAGTGGCCCAAAGCTGCGCTACTCGCAAGTCGCCCAAATGTTGATACAGGATACGCTGCATGCGATGGGCCGGCGCCTTCTCTCGCCCTGGCGTCGCCTGCAGCCGGTTTATGTGAGCCAGGACTCCTAAGTAGGTAACCAGAAGTCTCTCGAACGGCGCTACGGGCAGATGCGGGCGCCTTATTCAAGGGACTTGTGAACACCTACTTAGCACACAACCGAATCAGTTCTGTCTCGAGGAGGTGACAGACATGGCTAAAGGCACTGTCCTTGTCGATGTAGATCGCTGCAAGGGGTGCGAACTGTGCACTACGGTTTGCCCGCAGAACGTTCTACATATGGGCCGCAACCGTTTCAACGCTCGAGGCTACCGGCCGGTGGAACTGGTCGACCCCGAGGGGAAATGCACAGGTTGCGCGATCTGCGCTCTGATCTGCCCGGACGTGGTCCTTACGGTCTATCGCGTTGACGCGAAGCGCGCAGGCGGTCTCTAGATCCCCGCGCGTGTTTTTTGTCCCAAGGAGGCAAGTGATGGCCAGGGAGTTGTGGGAAGGTAACCAGGCAATTGCTGAAGCGGCCGTGCGGGGTGGCGTGGAAGCATTCTTCGGTTACCCGATCACTCCGCAAACCGAGCTGCTGGAGTACATGTCGGCACGCATGCTCGACCTGGGGCGCGTATTCCTGCAGGCTGAGAGTGAGGTTGCCGCGATCAACATGGTCTACGGGGCGGCCAGCGGTGGGGCGCGGGCGATGAGCTCGTCTTCAAGCCCAGGCATCAGTCTCATGCAGGAAGGGCTGTCGTATATCGCTGCGTCCGAGGTCCCGGTGGTGCTGGTGGATATCATGCGCGGTGGGCCGGGCCTGGGCAATATCCAGCCCAGCCAGAGCGACTACTTCCAGATGACGCGCTCGGCCGGACATGGGGATTTCCACCCAATCGTGCTGGCCCCGGCCACCATCCAGGAGGCTGTGGACATCGTGTACGACGCGTTCCCGCTGTCCGAGAAGTATCGGACTATCGTCATCGTCGCGGCGGACGGGTCGTTGGGCCAGATGATGGAACCGGCGGAGATGCCGCCGATGCGGCCCCTGCTCAGCGAGGAAGAGCGGGGCGCCTGGGCAGTGCGAGGGGCCAGGGGCCGCGAGCACAACATCATCACCTCTCTCTACCTGAAGGAGTCGGAGCTGGAAGCGCTCAACCAACGCCTGCAGGCCAAGCTGCGCCTGATCGAGGAGAACGAACAGCGCTGGGAGGAAATCGAGACGGCGGATGCGGAGTACTTGCTCGTGGCATTCGGCACAGTAGGACGTACCTGCAAAAGTGTGCTGCGCGAGGCGCGCGCCGAGGGCATTCGGGCCGGCCTGTTCCGCCCGATCAGCCTCTGGCCTTTCCCTTGGCAGCGGCTGCGCGCGCTGGCGAAGCAGGTGCGTGCGATGCTGGTAGTCGAGATGAATACCGGGCAGATGCTGCAGGACGTTCAATTGGCGGTGATGGGCCAGTGCCCGGTCGAGTTCTACGGGCGAACGGGCGGTGTCGTGCCTCTGCCAGACGAGATACTGGAGGCGCTGCACGCGGTCGACGTCAACGTCGACGTCGCCTTCGCCGGCCCGGCCGTGGCCGGGGCTGCAGAAATGAGAGTTGGACGCCATGAATGACCAACAAGCCATAATCGAGCAAGGCAGGCTGATCTACGGCCGCCCGGAGGCGCTGACGGATGCACCGATGCACTATTGCCCCGGATGCACGCACGGCATCATCCACCGGCTGATCGCCGAGGCGATCGATGAGCTGGGCCTGCGGGAAAAGACGCTGATGGTCGCGCCGGTCGGCTGCTCGGTGCTCATGTACTACTACATGAACCTGGATTCCGTCGAAGCTGCGCACGGGCGGGCGCCGGCCATGGCGACCGGCCTGAAGCGCACCCAGCCTGACAAGGTGGTGTTCACGTACCAGGGCGATGGCGACCTCGCTTCGATCGGCGCGGCCGAGATCCTGCACGCTGCCAATCGAGGCGAGAATATTAGCGTTTTCTTCGTCAATAACACCGTGTACGGCATGACGAGCGGCCAGATGGCGCCTACGACCTTGCCGGGACAGGTCACCACTTCAACGCCCTACGGGCGAGATGTTGAAATTCACGGTTACCCGATGCGCATGGCCGAGATCATCGCTGGGCTGCCGGGCGCATCTTACGTCGTCCGGCGCAGCGTCTACGACCCGCGCACCATACGCCAGGCCAAGAAGGCGATCCTGACCGCGTTCAAGGCACAGTTGGCGGGGTTAGGGCTCAGTATGGTAGAATTTCTATCAAGCTGCCCGACAAACTGGCACCTGTCGCCAGCGGATGCGCTGAGTTACATACGGGACAAGATGGTCCCGTATTTTCCGCTCGGCGACTTCAAGGTGATGGATGCGGTCGCGGCGCTGGGGTGAAGCGCAATGATGCGCCGCATTGATGCACTGGGAGGCAGCGATGCATACTGAGATTCTTGTTTCGGGTTTCGGCGGGCAGGGGGCGTTGTTCGCCGGGCAACTGCTGGCCTATGCGGCCCTGGACGCGGGATTGAACGTCACCTGGATCCCCTCCTACGGACCGGAGATGCGGGGCGGAACGGCACACTGCACGGTCATCGTGTCCGATGAAGAGATCGGTTCACCCCTGGTGCGCCGGCCGGGCTGCGTGATCGCGCTGAACCTGCCTTCGTTCCAGAAATACGAACCGCTGGTAAGGCCCGGCGGCTGGCTGGTTTACAACAGCTCGCTGGTGCCGGCCCTGCCCAGTCGCAGCGATATACGCTACGTCGCCGTGCCCGCCAACGAGATCGGCGAGCAGCTTGGGGCGGCCCGCCAGGCCAACGTGGCGCTGTTGGGGGCTCTGTTGGCGGCGACAAACATGCTGCCGCTGGAAGCGGTTGAGCGCGCGTTGGACGCGCACCTGTCTGATCGCCAACGCAAGTTCCTGGATAGCAACAAGCAGGCGCTGCGCCGCGGCGCGGCGGTCGTTGCGCCCCAGCCCACGGCTGCGCCCGAGCGCACGGCTGCGCTGCCCGCAGCCGCGTAGAACGAGGCGACAGTGCCGGCGCCCTGTGAGGCGCCTGCCGGTGCAGATGTGTATGATGGTGAAGATCAAGAGAGTCGAGTGTTATCTCATGTGTCTCAACAAGGAGGTTGAGTAATGGCAACACTATGGAAAAGCCGCTATGCGCAGCGGACGCAGCGGATGGGACGTTCGATCATCCGCGAGTTGCTTAAGTTCACGGCGCAACCCGATCTGATCTCGTTCGCCGGTGGGTTGCCGGCGCCTGAACTGTTCCCGACGGAGCGTTGCCAGGAGGCAGCCTGCCGCCTGCTGAGCGAGCATGGAGCGCAAGCCCTGCAGTACGGGGCCAGTGAGGGCTTCCCGCCACTGCGCCAGTTTATCTGCGACCAGATGAGTCGCTACGGCATCTATGCCCAGCCGGACAATGTGGTGATCACCAGCGGCTCGCAGCAAGCGCTGGATGCCATCGGCAAGCTGTTGATCAACCCGGGCGACCGCATCCTGATCGAGGAGCCGACTTACTTGGGTGCCTTGCAGGCCTGGAACGCTTACCAGGCGGATTACATCCCGGTGCCGATCGATGACGATGGGCTGTGCACCGATAAACTCGAACCGGCCTTGCGCTCAGGTCCCAAGTTCATGTACGTGCTACCCAACTTTCAGAACCCGGGCGGCACGACTCTGGCGCTATCACGCCGGCACGATGTGGTGGCCCTCTCGAACCGCTATGGTATCCCCATCGTCGAAGACGATCCGTATGGGGCCCTGCGCTTTACGGGCGAGCACTTGCCTCCGCTCGTGGCCCTGGATGCCAATCTGCAGGCAACCGTGGGGCTCAACGGGCACGGCTATATGGAAGGGAATGTTATCTACCTGGGCACATTCTCCAAGACTCTGGCGCCTGGACTGCGCCTGGGCTGGATGGTGGCGCCGGTCGAGGTGATCGACCAGGTAGTGATGGCGAAGCAAGGCATGGACCTGCACACCAGCACTTTCACACAGATGTTGGCGTATGAGATGGTCAAGGACGGCTTCCTGGACGATCACATCCGCTTGATTCGCAAAGTATATGGGGAGCGCCGCCAGGTGATGTTGGATGCGCTGCAGCGCTATTTCCCTGAAGGGTGTTCCTGGACCCGGCCGGATGGCGGGTTGTTCTTATGGGCGCGCGTGCCCGATTGGATGGACACGGCCGATATGCTGCAGGAGGCGGTGAGGTTCAAAGTGGCATACGTCCCGGGCTTCGCCTTCTACAGTGATCCCAACCGGGGGCGCAATACCATGCGCCTGAACTTCTCGTGCGAGCAACCGGAAAAGATCGAGGAGGGCATCCGCCGGCTGGGCAAGATGCTGGAGCAGCACATGGCGGACCATTTGCCGAAAGTGGTGGCCGTGCCGGCGACCGTACCGGGCTGAGCGTAAGGAGTTTGCGGACATGGAAAAGACGCGCGTGCGTGACATCATGACCAGCCCGGCGATCGTCGCCCCGCCGGACATGAAGGTACCGGCGGCAATAGCCCTGATGCGCCGGTACACGATCCGGCACTTGCCGATCGTCGAGAACGACCGGCTGGTCGGGATTGTCAGCCGGGGTGACCTGCGTGAGGCGTCGACTGCGGCGGCTACTAACGCCACTTCGTACGAGACGAGCTTCATGCTCAGCCAGCTGAGGCTTCACGACATCATGACCCGGAAGGTTTTCACTGTCACGCCTGATGCGTTCATCGTGCACGCGGCCGAGCTGCTGACCGAGAACCGCGTCGCCGGCCTACCCGTAGTGGAAAAGTGCGGCACCGTGGTGGGCATTGTTACCGACTCTGACCTGCTCAAGCTGCTGGTGCGCAAACTGAAAGAGGCCGAGGCGCTGAACGAACTGCCGAGCCCGACCGGCGGGTGATATTCCATGAACCAAGAGATGGCGCGTTATGCCCGGCAGATCATCTACCCGGGGATCGGCGAGGAAGGCCAGCGAGCACTGTCGGCGGCACACGTAACGATCGTTGGCGTGGGCGCCACCGGCTCGGTGTTGGCCAATCACCTGGCGCGCGCCGGGGTGGGCCATCTGCTGCTGGTGGACCGGGATTACCTGGAACTGAACAACTTGCAGCGTCAACTGCTTTATGATGAGGATGACATTGCCGCGCTGCTGCCCAAAGCCAGCGCGGCGGCGCGCAAGCTGCGGCGGATCAACAGCAGCATCGACATCCAGGAGCTGGTAGCCGACGCCAACGCGTCCAACATCGAGGGCCTGATCGCGCGTGCTGACGTGGTGTTGGATGGGACGGACAACTTCGCAACGCGCTACCTGATCAACGACGCGTGCGTGAAGTTGGGCAAGCCGTGGGTTTACTGCGGCGTGCTCGCCGCCTACGGCATGACGATGACCATCCTTCCCGGCGTTACGCCCTGCCTGCGCTGTGTGATGGGCGAGCTACCCGCGCCGGGAACCGTGCCGACGTGCGACACTGCCGGCGTAATCGGGCCGATCGTCGCCCTGCTGGGCTCCATCGCGGCCGCGGAAGCGATCAAGCTCATCGTCGGGCGCGGCACGCTGAACGCCGGTATGCTGTATGCCGATCTGTGGGAGAACAGTTTCGACCGCTTTGACCTGGGTGGGCCGCGGCCAGACTGCCCGGCATGCGGTAGTCGTGACTTCGCTTTTCTGAAAGCGGAGCAAGGCGCCCGCACCACCGTCCTATGTGGACGGGATGCCGTGCAAGTGAGCGTGGCCGGCGCCCCGGCCCTGGATCTGGCGAGACTGGCCGAACGGCTGCGTGCCGGCAGGGTGCCAGCGGGAGAGGGCGATACGGGAGGGGCGATCAAGGTCAACGCTTACCTGCTGCGGGCCGAGATCGACGGGCACGAGCTGACCGTTTTCCCCGATGGCCGGGCGATCATCAAGGGTACCAACGACGAGGCGTTGGCGGCAACGCTCTACGCCAAATACATCGGGATGTGAAGGTTGGAGCACAACCTGCGTGATGCGTGATACGTGCTGCATGAGCCGATGACTGATCGCGCAGCCGGTATCACGCATCACTTATTTGGAGCTGTTCTCGCTTGAACTTGACTACCTTTTCACCCGCCCATTTGCCCGACCTGGTCCTATTTCTTAACCGGGTTCTGGCCGGCCATCGGCACTGGGCGCCGATTGGCGAGGCCGATTTCCGGGAGCGTGTGCTGGAGCAGCCGGCGTTTGATCGGGCGGGCCTCATCCTGGCCTGGGAGGGAGATAAGCTGGTAGGCGGCGTGCACGCGCTCAAGCCGCCGCCGGCTTCGCCTATTTACGAGCCGTACGAGCCACGTCATGCCATCGCCTGGTTAGCCGTCGACCCGGCCTGCCGTGGGCAGGGTATCGGCAGTGCGCTGCTTGGCGCAGCGCAGGACTACCTGTATTATTGTCCGGTGTATTTTGCTGGGCACAGCACGCCGCTGTACGGCGTCATCGAGAAACTGTGGGTGCCGTGGTACGGCTCCACGGAGCACATGGCGGTCAGTGCAGTGAGCGACAAGGCCCAGGTGGAATGGCTGACGCGGCGCGGCTACCAGGTGGTGGACCCGGGCGACGTGAGCATGCAGGCTTCGTTGCATAGCCCCGAGCGGCCACAGGATCCGGGACTGGCGCAGCGCGGCCTGCAAGTCGTCGGCATCAGCGAGCGCTCGCCCTGGCGCGGCGACGAGCCGTTCTACCGCTTGCGCGGTTGGAACAACAACGGCGGTAAGCAATATCACGGATTGGTGGTGGCTGAGGGCGAGCGGGCGGTCGGCGAGGTGGTTTGGTATCCACTGCCTGACCAGGAGACGGCGGCCCTGGCCTGGTTCGGCATCGAGCAATCCTACCGCGGCCTGCGTTTTGGCTCGTATTTGCTGGACCGCGCCCGGGTGGAGATGGCCGGCCGGGGCTATCTGTACGTAGAAGTTCACGTGCATACTCGGCGCCACCCCGAGGCCTTCGCCATGTTTCGTCATCGCGGTTTTCAGGCGATCGATTATTGGGTCAATCTGGTTAAGACCTGAAGCTTGCGTCGACCGCGGCCCGTTGGGTCGATCCGCTAATTGGGGGAGAACACGATGCTAGTATTGAAGTTTGGCGGCACGTCGGTCGGGGATGCCAAGGCCATCCGCCAGACCGTGTCCATAATCTGCAATCAGGCGCGCTCTGACCCGGCGACGGTCGTGGTCACGTCGGCTATGCACGGGGTGACGGATCTGCTGATCGAGGCGGCCCACGCCGCGGCGGCGGGCGACCGGCAGCGCTCGCGCGACGCCCGGCAAGCCCTGATCAGCCGCCACCATGACGCGGCCGAAGCGCTGGTGAGTGATCTTGACGATCTCAACCTCCTGCTGGCCGGTGTGGACGAGCGCGTGCGCGAATTCGAGCGCCTGTGCATGGCGGTTGCGATTCTCGGTGAACTGACCGACCGCGGTCTTGCCGTTATCTCCGGCATGGGCGAGCGGCT
>JADGQF010000385.1 GCA_017882045.1 Anaerolineales bacterium | reverse complement strand
CTCAATCATTGGAGCATTTGATGGTCGATCAAGTTATCTCGCCGGCGTCTCAGGCCGAGCTGATTGATCTTGCTTACGCGGCGATGCTGGTGCGCGATCTGCATAGCCGGATCCTTTTTTGGAACCGTGAGGCCGAGCGTCGTTATGGTTGGTCGAAGGACGAGGCGCTGGGGCAGGTGAGTCACGCGCTTCTCCACACCCGGTTCCCCGAACCACTGGAGCAGATCGAAGCGAAGGTGGTGGCGACAGGTTATTGGCAGGGTGAACTCGTCCACCTCACCCGCGATGGCCGTGAGATCATCCTGCCGAGCCGCTGGGCGCTACAACGCGACGCGCAGGGCCGGCCCGAATCGATGCTGGAAGTCAACCTGGATGTTACCGAGCAGAAGCGCGCCGAGGCGGAACGCGCCGAGTTGCTCAGCCAGGCGGCGGCGCGGGCCGAACTGGCCCACGAGCGCGAAGGCCGTGAGGTGGAGATCGTAGTGGGCGACCTGCCTCCTTGTCAGGGCGACCCGCTCCTCAAGCAGGTGTAAGTCAACCTGCTCTCCAATGCCTTGAAATTCACTCGCCGCTGCGAGCATGCGCGCCTCGATATCGGCAGCCTGGAGAAAGACGGGCAGACCGTCTACTACGTGAGGGACAACGGCGTGGGTTTCGACATGCAATATGCGGCCAAGTTGTTCGGCGTTTTCCAACGCCTGCACCGCGCCGAGGACTACGAGGGGACGGACGCCGGCCTTGCCATCGTGCAGCGCATCATCCACCGCCAAGGTGGTCACGTCTGGGCGGATGCCAGGCCCGGTGAAGGGGCGACTTTCTACTTCACCCTGTAGACGCCTGCCTTAGTCTGCGTTAACCTGCGTTAGCGGATGTGCTCGCCGCTCTTGCCATCGAACAGGTACAGGCGCTCGGCCGGGAACAGCACGTCTACCGTCTCTCCAACCCTTACGCCCTGGTCCCTGGCGGCCAGCACGCGCCAGGTGAGTTCTCCGCTGCGCAGAAAGATCATCTGGGTCTGGCGGGCGAAATCCGGCTCCACCATCTCCACCTCGCCGCGCACGTGAAGCTCCTCGCTGCCCCAGGGCGCTACCTTGCCCGCGCCGGGCGCCGGCGCCAGGCGTCCGTGTTCTGGCCGGACGCCGATGCTCAGCGCCCGCCCGGCGCCGAAGCGGGCACGCAGCCCTGCCGGGAGCGTCAGGGCCGCACCGCCCGCCTGCAGGGTCCCATCCTCGTTCAGCGTCCCGCCGGCCAGGTTCATCGGGTGCCGGCCCAGGAACCCGGCGACGAAGACGTTGGCCGGCTCCTCCAGCAGTTCGCCGTAAACGCCCACCTGCTCGACCCGGCCCTCGCGCATGATCGCGATCCGGTCGCCCAGGGCGATAGCCTCGTCCTGATCGTGCGTGACGTAGAGCGCAGTGATCTGAAAGCGGCGCAGCAGGCGCTTGATCTCGATCCGGGTCTGTTGGCGCAGCTTGGCGTCGAGGTTGGAGAGCGGTTCATCGAAGAGGAACAGGCGGGGGTTACGGACCAGGGCGCGTGCGATGGCCAGGCGCTGCTGCTGCCCACCGGAGAGCGTGCCCGGCTTGCGGTCGAGCAACAGCTCGAAGCCGAAGCCCATCAGCTCGGAGGTCGCGCGGATGCGCTCGGCGGCCTCCGCGTCCGGCGCTTTGTGTACCCGGAAGAAGAAACTCAGGTTACCTTGCCCGCGAAAATGCGGGTAGAGCGCGTAACTCTGGAAGACCATGCCGATGTAACGGTCCTTGGCCGGCACGTCACGCATGTCCTGCGTGTCATAGTAGACCGTGCCCGTGTACTCGTTGTCCAGCCCCGCCACCACGCGCAGGAGCGTGCTCTTGCCGCAGCCCGATGGTCCGACGATTGCGCAGGTCTGGCCATCCGGGATGGTCAGGTTGACGTGGTCCAACGCGAGGATGTCGCCGTGGCCGGCTTGCCCGCTCGCCTCGCGTTGGCCCTGCACTGCCGCCCGCTCGGCAAAAGCACGGTCCTGTTGCTCGCCTGCCAGGCCCCGGGCGCGTGGCGTCGCTCGCTCCAGGGCGCTGGCTTTGCTGAAGGTGCGCGTCACATCGTTCAGCCGGATCTCTGCCATCACACTCCCATCAGCGGCTATTCTGCCTGAGCCGGAGCCGATCGGATCAAAGCACGACGCAGCCGGCGCCGAGCACCTGGCGTGGCGCGGAGGCGCATTCCAGCTTGATCACCGCCACCCCCGCCAGCCGGTCCGGATTCTCTTCGCTTAAGCCCTTGAGGATCAGGCGGTCGGGGACCTGTTCGAAGGTGATCTCTTCGGCGATCCCATCGCCCGTGGCCAGCAAACTGGCCCGCTTGACATCCATCTGCAGCCCACCGATGGTCAGTTCCTTGCCCGGCCATTTGTCGGCCCAGAAATAGGCGTCATTGCCCTTGATCGACCAGTAGCCGCAAGGCATCCACTCCATGCGCCCGCCGGCGCGCTCGACCTGGCCGTAGACGGCTTCGCCGTTGCCGGCCAACCACTCGCCGAGTGGCAGGAGCCGCTCGTAGGCTTGCTCCGGCACGCTGCCGTCCGGTCGGGGGCCGATGTTCAGCAGCAGATTGCCCTGCCCGGCCGTTGCCGTGCGCAGCATAAAGACGACCGCCCGCGTCGAGTGCCAATCGACCGCACTGGGCATGTAGCCCCACGAGCCGTTAAAGGTCATGCAGGCTTCCCAGTTGCGCCCTGCCCGTTCGGCGGTCACCTGCTCCTCCGGCGTGCCGAAATCTTCGTCCAGTTGGGAGCGGTTGTTGATCAGGATGCCCGGCTGCAGCTCGCGCACCAGCGCGTTGCGGCGGGCGCTCTCCCACAGCTCCGGCGAAGTCAGCGGCCAGGACACGTCATACCAGAGGACGTCGATCTTGCCGTAATTGGTCATCAGCTCCTGCACGCAGCCGTCGGTGAAGTCCATAAAGCGCCGGTGGGCGGCCCCGTCCAGCGCGCAGCGTGCGCCGTCCGGGTGGTGCCAGTCCATGAGCGAATAGTAGAAGCCGACTTTCAGGCCAAACTCGTGGCAGGCTTCGACGTACTCCCGCACCAGGTCACGCCTGGGTCCGCGCTTGACGGCGTTGTAGTCCGTCTGCTGCGTGTCCCACAGGCAGAAGCCCTCGTGGTGCTTGGTTGTCATCACCATGTATTTCATGCCGGCCTGCCGGGCCAGCCTGGCCCATTCGCGCGCCGGGCGCTCGATGGGCTGCCAGCTATCCGCCAGCGGCTCATAGTCGGCCAGCGGGATGCGCTCCCGGTTCATGACCCACTCGTGCCGCCCGAGCTGCGAGTAGAGGCCCCAGTGTACGAACATGCCAAAGCGCGCTTCCTGCCACCAACGGATGCGCTCCGGGCGTGTCTCGTCAACCTGCCGGATGTACTCGGCCGTTTCCATGTGGTTAACTCCTTTGCCTTGCCTGCTCAATTCGTTCGCGCCAAACACGCGATTCCTAGTATACCAGCCTGACCGCGAAGCCGCCAGATCGGTTCTGCAGGCGCCGACCGCAGTCGCAGGCTCACCGCTTGACGTGCGCATCCGCCGCGTTCAAGAGCAGGAGCACTCGAGCGAGCCAGCCGCGCGCGCCCGCATCGCCGAAAGGGACGGGGCCGCGGCCGATTACCTGCGCCGCCTCTACAAAATCGACTGGGCGGACCAGTTGCTCTACCACTTGTGGCTCAATAGCG
>JADGQF010000136.1 GCA_017882045.1 Anaerolineales bacterium | reverse complement strand
CGCCCCGAACGCTTGGCTTTCTCTTCTCGGGCGCGTTGCTTGGCTTCATACTCGGCCTGCTCGGCCGCCTGGCGTTCCTGAGCCCGCGCTTGCAGCACTTTCTTGGCTTCGGCCAGACGCGCCAAACGGTCCTGGCGTAAGGCAATCTCGTCGGCCACGTTCATGCCTGCGGGCACTGGCTGCTGGTCGGCTTGTTCGGCCAACATGAACAGTTGATCGACTTCGGCCCGCAGCTGCACTTCCAGTTCCAGCAAGCGTTGGTAGCTGACGGCCTTGCTCTTGGAGGCATTCGCCTGCACCTTGGACCCGTCGATACTGATGTTGCCGAGCTGAAGGTAGCCAGCCGCTTGCGCCAGCAACAACACCTGGACGAACAGATCCTTGATCTCAGCCCGGAATGTCTTGCGAAAGTTGGCCAGCGTATCGTGATCTGGGTGCAACCCGCCAGCGACAAACCGGAAAGACAGGGTCTCGTAGGCCGCCTTCTCGATCTTGCGCGAACTGAACACGCCGGTGGCGCAGCCGTAAAACAACAGGGCTAACAAGACCTCCGGCGCATAGGCTTCGCCGCCACGCAGCCCGTACCGCGCGTAGATGCGCCCCAGATCAAGCTCGGCTACCACATCGACAACGAACCGGGCCAGATGGGTGGCCGGCAAAGCTTCTCGCAGGCTGACCGCTTGATCAAGAGCCGCTTCGTAATCAACGGTTTTGAATTTTCTGGTCATGCGACCAGTGTATCACGCTTTCGCCTGCCGGAAAGTGGGCATTCTCCGACAGGCTGCTAGAAAGCGAAACCCCTCGTGAACTGGGCTGAGGACGCCCACGCGGCGCCATCCGTAGACGGCCTCGGCCGGCTTGCCCACCCTAGCCGGGCGTCGTCGGCCCCCGACGGGCGCCGACGACGCACATGCTCCGCCGGGGCGCCCCAAGTCATCTGCCCCTCGCTCACCCGGCTACCACGCGAAAGGCCCGCAGCCAGGCGTACCCGGCCCGCTCGGTTTAATAGGCGTGGGTGAAGCAAATTGTCAGGCGAACCAACTCCCATTATACTGTCAGCGTCTGTGCAAGCGGCCGCATAAGTCAGTGACAGATAAAGGGACACCAGGTATGACGGACATAGAGCGGGAGTCTGATGCGCAGCCGGCGACACTGGGATCGACAGAAGAGCCGCTAACCGGCCGGCTGGAGGACGCGCACTTGAGTGCGCCTTCGCGGCCGGGTTTTCCGGTCGTCGGCATCGGCGCTTCCGCGGGCGGCCTGGCCGCCATCGAAGCCTTCTTTGCCGCGCTGCCCGCGGACCCGGAAAGCGCCATGGCGTTTGTCGTCGTGCAGCATCTCGATCCTGACCATGATAGTCTGCTGGTTGAGCTGGTCAAGAAGTTCACCAAGATGCCTGTCTATAAGGTGGAGGATGGCATGCAGGTGCAGCCCAACTGCGCCTACATTATCCCGCGTGGCCGGGATATGGCCCTCCGCGACGGCAAGCTGCAGCTGTTGGAGCCCGGCGCACCGCGCGGCTTGCGCCTGCCGATCGATTTCTTTTTTCGCTCGCTGGCGCAAGACCAGGGCGAGCGGGCCATTTGCATCGTGCTTTCCGGCACCGGCAGTGACGGCACCCTGGGGCTCAAAGCCGTCAAGGAGGCAGGAGGCATGGCGATGGCCCAGGCGCCCGAGTCGGCCGGCTACGACGGCATGCCACGCAGCGCCATCGCCACCAACCTGGTCGATTATGTGCTGCCCCCAGAGAAAATGCCGGTGCAACTCCTCACCTATGTGCAACACGCCTTTGACCACCCGCCGAAGCCCGTCGCATCTGCTCCCCGCCCCGAGGGTATCCTGCAGAAGGTTTTCGGCCTGCTGCGCGCCCAGACAGGCCACGACTTTTCGGGGTACAAGCGAAACCCAATTCAGCGCCGCATCGATCGGCGGATGGCGGTTTCCCAGATTGACCATCTCGAAGATTATGTGCGTTACTTGCGGGCAAACCCGCTGGAAGTGGAGACGCTTTGCCGGGAGCTCCTGATCGGCGTCACCAACTTCTTCCGCGATCCAAAGGCTTATGAAGTTCTGGCGGAACACGTCATCCCCAGCCTGTGCGCCCGGTCCCCGGAAGCCGGCCCGCGCATCTGGGTGCCCGCCTGTTCGACCGGCGAAGAAGCCTATTCCCACGCCATCCTGATACGGGAATACCTGGACGACGCCAAGCAGAACTGCCAGGTACAGGTCTTTGCAACCGATATCGACGCCGGGTCGATAGAACGAGCCCGCGCCGGCAGCTACCCCGACAGCATTATCGCCGACGTGGGACCGGAACGGCTGGCTCGCTATTTCGTTGAGGAGGATGGCGCCTACCGTATCAGCAAGACCATCCGTGACATGGTGGTGTTTGCCAAACAAGACGTGCTCAAAGACCCGCCCTTTTCGCGGCTCGACCTGATCAGTTGCCGCAATCTATTGATCTACCTGGATGGCGAAGCGCAGAAGAAGATCGTGCAGATGTTTCACTATGCGCTGAACCAGTGCGGCTATCTCTTCCTAGGCAACTCCGAGACGATCGGCAGGTCCCTGGATCTGTTTGCCGACGTGGACAAGAAGTGGCGGATCTATCAACGCCGAGACCTGGAAGCGACCCCCGCCGGCGTCGCTCCCCGCTGGGGCCCCCTGGCGCCCGCCGTCTCGGTGAGCGGGGCGCGTCCGGCGGGCGATCCCGTGCCTAAGGGCAGTGTGCGCGACCTGACGGAGCGACTCTTGCTGGAAAGCTACATTCCGGCGAGCGTGCTGATCAACGCCGACTGTGACGTGCTCTACAGCCACGGACACACCGGCAAGTATCTGGAGCCGGCCAGCGGGGAAGCCAGTTTGAATCTGCTGCGCATGGCCCGCGAGGGGCTGCGCGTGGAATTGACCGTCGCGGTGCGTAAAGCCATCGCCCAGCGGGCGACCGTCCGCTACGACGGCTTGCACGTCAGGACCAATGGGGACACTGCCGTCGTGAATCTCATCGTCCAGCCGGTGACGAAGCCGGACGCCGCCCGGGGCTTGCTCATGGTAATCTTTGAGGACGTGACTCCGGCCGCTCGTCCTCCTGCGGAAGAGCCGGCGCTGGGTGAGCCCGCCAGAGAGGAGTCGCGTGTCCTGGTACTGGAGCGGAAGCTGCGCGCCAAGGATGAGTACCTGCAGAGCACCATGGAGGAGCTCCAGACCGCCAACGAAGAGCTCAAGTCCGCCAACGAGGAGCTGCAGTCCGCCAACGAGGAATTGCAGTCCACCAACGAAGAAATGAACACTTCCAGGGAAGAGCTGCAATCGGTCAACGAAGAATTGGCCACGGTCAACACCGAGCTGCAGAAGAAAATCGAGGAAGTCGGCCGGGCGAACAACGATCTGAACAACCTGCTGGCGAGCACAGGCATCGGCACCCTTTTTGTGGACCACCAACTGCGCATCCAACGCTTCACGCCGGCGACGAGCCGCGTCATCAGCCTGATCCAGACCGACGTCGACCGGCCGGTGAGCGACATCGTGTCGCGGTTCCGGGAATATGATCGCCTGGCGCAGGACGTGCAGGAGGTGCTGGACACGCTGATTCCCAAGGAAGCGCTGGTCCAACACCAGAATGGGTTCTGGTACCAGTTGCGCATCCAGCCCTATCGCACCGTGGAAAATGTGATCGAGGGCGCGGTATTGACCTTTGTGGAGGTTACGCAACAGAAGCTATTGCAGATCGCGCTCGAGGAGAGCGAAGAGAAGCTGGCGCTCCTGTTCGAGCTTCTGCCCGTCGGCGTCTCCGTGCTCGACGCCGAAGGCAAGATCGTCTATGTGAACCCTGCCCTCGAAAAGATCTTGGGCATGTCCCGGACAGGCCTGCTCAGGGGCGATCACACCCGGCGCCCATATTTGAGGCCGGACGGCACGCCCATGCCGGTCGCAGAGGTTGCCAGCACACGGGCCGCGCAGGAGCAGCGGGCGGTGCACCATATCGAGACCGGCGTCATGAAGGAAGATGGCACACTGGTCTGGACCGACATGAGCGCGGTGCCTGTCGCCCTGCCGGGTTGGAAAGTGGTGGTTGTGACTTTCGACCTTGCCGCAAGCAGGCCGGCCTGACAACACCCTGGGCAAGCAAGCCCGCGGGCATAGACACTTCGTCTAAGTGATCCGCGTCTGCTGGGATCTGTGAAGAGAGCCTGGAGGAGAGCGGTGGGGGAGAACGATCAGCATCAAGATGATTCGGCTGGCCTGCGCCGGCGAGCGGAGGTGCTGTGGCGCAAGCAATCCGCTGACCGGCGCAACACGTCGCACCATGGCGCAGATATCCCACTTGAGGAAGCCCTGAATCTGCTCCACGAGCTTGAGGTACACCAGATCGAGCTGGAGATGCAGAACGAGGAGTTGCGCTCCACGCAGGACGAACTCGCCGTCTCGCACGCCAGGTATTTCGACCTCTACGACCTGGCCCCGGTGGGTTATCTCACCCTCAGCGAAAAAGGGCTGATCCTGGAAGCCAATCTCGCCGCCGCCAACCTGTTGGGTCTGGAACGCAGCCAGTTCGTCAACCAGCCGGTGACACGCTTCATCGTTCCGGACGACCAGGACATTTACTACCTGCAGCGCAAACGGCTCTCGGCTACCCTACAACCTCAGGTATGCGAGCTGCGCATGCTGCGAGGCGGCCCCACCCCCCCGGCAGCGCCCACGGTTCACGGCCCCAGGGGTCTGGGACACCGGGCGGTGCGCTCTGGCGCAGCAGCAGTGCAGGCGGAGCCGGAGCAAGAGGCTGGTGGCCCGCTCTGGGTGCGCCTGCAGGCCACTGTCACGCAGAGCGGCGCAGACGCGCCAGTGTGGCGGGTAACGCTGAGCGATATTACCGAGCAGAAGCAGGCGCAGGACTCGCTGCGCGCTAGCGAGGCGCGCCTGCGAGCGCTGCTGACCAATGCGCCCGTCGTGCTGTTCGCCATAGACGGCGCGGGCATCGTAACGTTTGCCGACGGCCGGGGCTTGGCAGGCATGGGTTTCGCGCCGGAGGAGGTGCACGGGCGACCGGCCTATGACGTTTTCGCCGAGCAGCCCGTGATCCGCGCAGCGATTCAGCGCGCCCTGGCCGGCGAAGCGTTTACCCGAGTCGCGCAGATCGCCGGGATGTGGTTTGACATCCGCCTCCTCCCATTGCCAGAGCCGGACCAGCGGGTGGCAGGGGTCATAGGTGTGGCCATGGACGTCACCGCGCGCAAGCGGGCTGAAAATGCGCTCCAACAGGCTCACGACGACCTGGAGTTGAGGGTACAGGAGCGCACGGCTGAATTGAGGGCGGCGAACGAGGCGTTGCGGCAGAGCCGCGACCAGCTGCAATCGCTGACCAGACGCCTGGTGGATGCCCAGGAGAACGAGCGCGCGGCCATTGCTCGGGAGCTTCACGATGGGGCGGGCCAGGCCCTGACTGTTATGCTCCTGGACCTGGGCGCGCTGGCGCGCCAGACGGCTGACAATCCCGACACTGCGGCCAAAGTACAGGCATTGCAGGCGGCCGCCGATGGGTTGATGTCCGAACTACATACCCTGGCAGCCGATCTGCACCCGGCCACCCTTAACCTGTTAGGCCTGTTGGCTGCCGTGCGCCAGCATATCAGCAGCCTGCAAGACACAGCGGGCCTGCAGATCGTGGTAAAGGATGTTGAACTCGACGACAACTCTCTGTCGCCTGAGGTGAGAATTGCCGTCTATCGAGTCATCCAGGAGGCAGTGAACAACGCGATCCGCCATGCGCAGGCTCGTAACATCGGCGTCCTCCTGGCAATGCAGGAGAGTTGCCTGCGGGTCACGATCGAAGATGACGGTAGCGGCTTCAACCCAGAGACCCCGGATGAGGGCCGGCTGGGTTTATTGAGTATGCGTGAGCGGATAGAGATGCTGGGTGGCAGCCTGACGATTGAGAGCTCACCGGGAGCCGGTACGACGGTGTTTGTCGAAGTGCGGGTGTAGTGTCCAGGCAACGTAGGCTATGCCGGCGAGGTGACGTTGGACGTTGAGCAAATTCCTACCCGCGGTAGCCAGAACCGCTGCGGCTGCGAGCGCCGCCGCTCCGAGCGCCGTCGCTCCGAGCGCCGTCATAGCCGCCGCTCGTCTTGCGCTGATCCTGATAACAAGCAGAGCAGTAAACGGGGCGATACCCGCGGGGCTCGAAGGGGACTTTGGTTTGTTTTCCGCATTGGTGGCAGACCGCCGCGTACATCGGGTGCTCGCTGCGCACGCTGCCGTCGCTGCGCACGCTATGCTCGCTGCTGCTGCCGGACAGAGTGCGGACACCACCGGCGATCATGCGCGCTGCCCGGCAGAAGGCGCACCGGCTGGGCTTGCTCTGCCCTCGGCGTGCATAAGATTGCTGTTCTCCGGCACTAAAGGTGAACTCCTGCCCGCATTCGCTACACGTGACAGTTGTGTCCTGCAATTGCAAGTCAATCTTAATCATGCTGGCTCCTTTGAATGAAAATAGTTGACGCTAGAAACGATTCGCCAGCGCGAGGGGCTAACAGGGGGTCAGCGCCACAAAGGGACTGAAATCCACTGATTCGGCCGAGCTAGAGAAGGTTCGAGAAAGCTAATTATACCACGGCCCAGATTGTCGTATGTAGTTTCGATTACGGCCTTTCATCGCCATTTGTGTTAGTCTTACCTCACAAGTGGGATTGGTCCCTTGCAAATGTCTGTCCTCAGCCCAGGCCTCTCTTGCTTGGGCTCTTTTTTCGTTTCCCGTCGCACGCTGGAAACGCGCCGTCGTGCAGCTCGATCTTTGCTGTCACGCTACAGGTTGAAGGAGTTCCAACATGGAGTCAGAACGCTATCTCGGCACAGTCAAGTGGTTCAGTGCCGCAAAAGGCTACGGTTTTATCGCGCGCGAGGGTGGGGAAGACGTTTTCGTCCACCAGTCAGTAATCCAGACCGAAGGGTACAGGACGTTAGAAGAAGGGCAGCAGGTCCATTTCAGTATCGAGCAGGGCGCCAAGGGCTTGAAGGCTGCCAATGTCACCCTGCAGTAATCCCCTGCAGCCAGGGGATCATCCCCTGCTGCCGGGCGAACCCATCTTCCACCCGAAGTTCGGTTTTGGCACCGTCCATAGCCTGACGCGCCGCGATCGCATCCACCCGATCCATGAGCCTATATCTGCCGAGGCAGAGTTGGACCGCACTGAGGATTACTACGACATCCACCTCGCGGAGGGCGGGACGCTGCTGGTTCCGGTCAGTCGCGCAGAAAGGGTTGGGCTGCGCCGCCTGACCGACGGCATCGAGGCGGTCAAGGCCGGCTTGTGTTCTCCTGCCCAAAGCCTGCCCGCTAATTTCCGCGAACGAGCGGCCGTGCTGCGGATCCGCGAGCAGCTTGCCGAGCCTGCCGCGTTGGCCCATTCGGTGCGTGATATGCTGGCACAGAGTCGCGGACGCGCTCTTTCGACTGGCGAAAAGACGTGGCTCGACAAATCGTGCCAGCGCCTCAGCACTGAGGCGGCGCTGGTCGATCGCATTCCCATGTTCCAGGCTCGCGCTGCGATCCTGGAAGTCGTGCGCGCATTGAGCGTGCATTGAGGAATCCCATGCGCCTAGAAAGCGAGACCGGGCTAGCGGAGACGATGGCCCGGCTGCGGGCGGAAATGGCCGCCCGCGAGCAGACCTCGGCGGCATTGGCGGTCAAGAACGCCGAACTGTACGCTGAGATCCAACGCAGGCTGGCGGAGAGCGAGAGTTTCGGCCGTGTCCTGGTCAGCTTGCTCCAGAAGACCGTTCTGGAGCAAGTGCTGGACATCGTCTGCGCCGAGGCCCAGGGGTTGATCGGCGCGACCGGCAGCGCCATCTTGCTGCTGACAGACCAGGCCTGGCTGGAAGTCCGGCACCGCTTGGGCCAGCCGATGGCGTCAGTCGAGCGCCTGCCGGTGGACGGGTCATTGGCCGGCCTGGTGGTGCGCAAGGGTGCGCCGGTGCTGCTGAACGACCCTGCTGCTTCCGGGCAGGCACAGGTGTACCAGTGGCCGTCGGATCTCACCGCGCTCCTCGCCGTCCCACTGCATGGCAGTGACGGGGTGATCGGCGTACTGGACGTGGTCAACAAGCCCGGCGGCTTCAGCGAGGAAGACGTGCGCCTCATGTCAGTTTTCGCCAACCAGGCGGCCATGGCGATCGAACATGCCCGGCTGCAACGGCAGGCCGAGCAACTGGCGGTGCTGCAGGAACGCGAACGGCTGGCCCGCGAGCTACATGATTCGGTCACCCAATCGCTGTACAGCGTGAACCTGTATGCCCGCGCGGCCGCCCTGGCTTTGACGGCGGGCAAGCAGGAGAGCGTGGCCGGCTACTTGCACGAGCTGCAGGAGACCGCCCAGGAGGGCATGCGCGACATGCGGCTGCTCATCTTCCAGTTGCACCCCCCTGAGTTGGAGACGGAAGGGCTGGCAGCGGTTCTACAGGCACGCCTGGCAGCCGTCGAAGCGCGTGCCGGCTTGCAGACCGATTTCCGCGTCGAGGGAGAGCGCCGGCTGCCCATCGCGATCGAAGGGGAGCTCTACTGGATCGCGCAGGAGTCCCTCAACAACGTGCTCAAGCACGCGCAGGCGCAGCACGTGACCCTCCGCTTGCGCTACACTCCTACCAGCATCTCCCTTGAAGTGTCCGACGATGGCGTCGGCTTCGATCCGCTGGCCGTCCGACCCGAAGGGCGGGGCGGGGTGGGGCTGCGCAGCATCACCGAACGTGCGGCGCGCCTCGGCGGGACACTGGCCTGCGACAGCCGGCCGGGCGAAGGCACGCGGGTGAAGGTAGTGGTGACTCTATGACTATAATTCGTGTCATGATTGCCGACGACCATGCCATCGTGCGCAAGGGCATCCACGCCCTGCTCTCTGAAGCCGACGGCTTCGAGGTGGTGGCAGAGGTGGGCGACGGGCAGGAAGCAGTCAGGCGCGCCGAGGAAACTCACCCCGACGTGATCCTGATGGATCTGCTGATGCCGGTGATGGATGGCATCGAGGCGACGCGGCAGATCACCGGCCGGCGCCCGGAAACACGCGTTCTGGTGCTGACCAGCTTCGCGGCAGACAACAAGGTGTTTCCGGCCATCAAAGCCGGGGCGGCGGGTTACCTGCTCAAAGACTCATCCCCTGACGAGCTCGTGCGGGCCATTCGCCAGGTGCATCGCGGCGAGCCTTCCCTCCATCCGGCCATCGCGCGCAAGCTGCTGCAAGAGGTCGCACACCCGGCTGAACTGGAACCCGCCCCCGAGGCGCTTACGGCGCGCGAAATGGCGGTCCTGCGCCTGATTTCCCAGGGCTTGAGCAACCAGGAAATCGCCGATCGGATCGCGGTCAGCGAGCCGACCGTGCGCGCTCATGTGAGCCGCATCCTGGGCAAGCTGCACCTGGCCAGCCGTACCCAGGCCGCGCTCTATGCCGTCCGCGAAGGGCTGACACCCGACGAGAGCCCCTTTGGGCAAGCGAGCACAGAAGGGGAGTAGACGCGCACTGCCGCTCGGTTTGGGAGTTGGGCCGGGTCGGCGATAGAATCCGCA
The DNA here is from genome assembly GCA_017882045.1 of Anaerolineales bacterium. GTDB lineage: Bacteria > Chloroflexota > Anaerolineae > CG2-30-64-16 > CG2-30-64-16 > JADGQF01. Next base: position 2,812 of record JADGQF010000136.1, on the reverse strand, counting down.
TGGTCTCCGTTCCGAATCTTCATTCGACCCATCTTGATCGCGCACCTGTTCAAGCTCCCCAGCCCGCCCAGCTTCTGCTGCCTGACGTGAGTTTTCTTCGGCTCGATGGCATCGCTATCGAGGATGAGCTCGTCATGATCTCCATCACATCGCAGCAAGCGGTTGCTTGCTGCCCGAACTGTGGACAGCAGTCTCGCGCTGGGCGGCTCAGCGCCGCCGGCGTCAACCGGACGAGCGGGCCGGTGGCGCCGCAAAACCACCAACTCGTATTGGCCGCACGCATCTCAACGGCGAAACCAACATCGCGGCTGCCCGTCGCCGCTTTGCCGCTCAGCCCTGGGCCGCACTAGCCCTCATCGGCATCGAGCGGAGAATTGAATGACCCGAACCCAATGATTAGTGCAACTAATGAAGACATTGTCGTAAACGCTAGGAAGTACACGGTACGTTGCATTACATTACGAGTCGCTTGATTGTGTAATGCTTATTAGCTAATTGTGCGAGTTTTGAGAGAAGGAGATGGACCGTTATGGCTAATCCTTGGCAGCACTTTCAACTTCCGTCTACCGGCAGTGCTTCAGTGAATGGCGGGATTACGGCGGTGTCACGCATTCCAGGGAGCATGGAAGTCTGGTGGATCGACGCAGATGGCTCGGTGCAGGGAGCTTTCTGGTACGATGGCGGGCAGTGGCAGCGCTACACTTTGGCCCCCGCCGGCAGTGCCTCAGTGAATGGCGGGATTGCCGCCGTATCGCGCATCCCGGGGAGCATGGAGATCTGGTGGATCGGCCCGAACGGCTCCGTGCAGGATGCGTTCTGGTACGATGGCGGGCAGTGGCAGCGCTTTGAGCTTGCCCCGGCCGGCAGTGCGTCAGCTAAAAGCGGGATTGCCGCCAGGTCGCGCATCCCGGGGAGCATGGAAGTGTGGTGGATCGGCCCGAACAGCTCCGCGCAGGATGCGTTCTGGTACGATGGCGGGCAGTGGCAGCGTTTCGAGCTTGCCCCGGCCGGCAGTGCGTCGGGTAACGGCGGGATTGCGGCCGTGTCGCGCATCCCGGGGAGCATGGAGATCTGGTGGATCGGCCCGAACGGCTCCGTGCAGGATGCGTTCTGGTACGACACTCCAGCGCCCATGCCGACCGTGCTCGATTTCGACTTCAATCCCATCGTGTTTGATGGTGGGGTGCCAGTGGGTGGCAGTTCCCACCTGACTATCCGTCAAGACGGCACTTACACCTTCTCGGGCCACTTTCACGATTCCGGCGCAACTGAGTACAACGTGTCCCTGGTTTGGGCTGTCAAGGATTCCCAAAACATGGTATACACGTTCCAGCACAATGGACATGTCGCGGGCACCTTCGAGTCTGGCTCGCGCGATGATGACTGGACCAATGACGGTCAGAACAACGCCATTGCGCAAAACTGGGCGCATCTCGCCTCCGGCGCCTCTGGAACCGCTCGAGCTGCCGCAAATATCGACCTGGTGAATCTGACCAACAGTCTCATTGGGACTCTTGGCACGGTGCTCGGTATTGTCGCCATCGTGATCGCTTGACAGGACTCGGGTGTGGGCATGGGTGCGGCGGCCGAGGCGCGCAGGGGGCGCGCGCCACCGCTCCAACCGGCCCGCCGCCCAGCACCTCGTTCCAGCCGACCCGGCCACCGCGCGGTCGGGAGCATTAGACGTCAGCCCGGCGGGGAGAGGAACCGGAGGTCATCGGACCTCCGGTTTGTTTTGTTCCGCTGGCGATTACCGCATCATCTGGCAAGCCAAGGCGTATCAGATGGCGCTGCGTCGCTACCTGCACCTCTGTCGGCAGTACCGCAACTCGCAACCCAAAGCCCTGAAAACACTCCACGCTTTCCCGTTTGACAGCCTCCGCTGCCCTGAATAAAATACGCCGGCAGGTTGGTAACCTCACCAACCTGTGCGCCGGTTCTCAGCCCCTCTCCTCTGTTGGCTGCCGCGCCCCATCTCTTACTCATGCATCGAAGGAGATGCCAGCATGTCCTCCTGTCACTCGTCGCGTTCCCACGCCGTTTCTTCGGCCCCGGCGATAGCCTCGTCATCGACCCGACCGGCGCGCGCGTCGTCACTCTGGTGGACAGTGATTGCACCACCTGCGATCTCTACCTGGTGCTGCTCGGCGGACCTGGCACGGCCGCCGAGCAGCTCAACCGCCCGTTGCCCTCCGGTGCAGGGATCGACTCTTTCAGCTACACGTGGGACGGCCGGCGGGTGGTCTACATCGCCGACCAGGAAGTGGCGGGCAAGCAAGAGCTGTATGCCGTCGACGACTCGGGCTGGTCGCTCGTACCGCGGCTGTGGCTGCCGATAACGCTGAAGTAGCGACACGGCAAAGGCGCGTTTTCAAACCCCGTTTTTAGCCCGGCGAGGGCGCCGCGAGTCTTGGGGCGAGGCGAGCGGCTGCCTTCGCCGGGCGGGTTTGAAAACAGCCCTCGAGAATGCAGCGAGATGCAGCCACTGGGCCGTCCATTTGGGGCGGCCTTTTGTATTGCTCAGCCTAGAAAACGTAATTTTAATTCCTCTTGAATTCGATGCTATACTGCTCCAGTAGGTCATATTGACCTATTGTCATATTGACCTGTTGGAGGTGGGCATGCAAACTATCAGCGTCGGTGAGGCCAAGAGCAGGTTTTCGGAGCTGATTTCGCGCACAGCAGCCGGCGAACGGTTCCTGATCCAGCGTAGACAGCGGCCCGTGGCGGTCTTGATCAGCGCGCCCGAACTGGAGCGGCTGGAACGGGCCTCGCGGGCAGCCCGGCGGCTGGCGCTGGCGCTCGGGCAAGA
>JADGQF010000135.1 GCA_017882045.1 Anaerolineales bacterium | reverse complement strand
CCCGGATGGCAGCTTGGTGTGGGCGGGCGCGGATGGGCGCCCGGGCCAGGGCAGCGCGCCAATCTCCAGTTGGGCGCCCGGTGAGCTGGTGTTAGACGAGTACCAGCTTCAGGTGCCGGCGGACGCGCCGCCCGGCGACTACCAAATCGAGATCGGCTTCTACGACCAGGCGGGAAGCGGGGCGCGTGGTCGTACGGGCTCGCCCGCGAACCAGGACCACCTGGTCCTGGGCAGCGTACGGGTGCAGTGAGCGACCCCATGCGCGTAGAGACGGGACAGCCGGGCGGCAATGACTACTGGGTTGTCCTGGCCCGTTATGGGCGAACCCACTGGTGGACGGCCGGCATGCGCGCGATCGGTTGGGCCGTGCTGGGAGAGATAACCGGCCGCGTGCTGGATGACGGTTGTGGGCCGGGCTGGACGTTAGCGGAGTTGCCTTCCGGGGCCTGGGGCATCGGCATCGACCGCCAGACTATGCCGGGCCCTGCCCGCCCGACGGCGTTCGGGCAGCCGCTTCCCCGGCCGGGCCGGCTGCGCCTGGCAGCGGCCGAGGCCGGCCGTTTGCCGTTTCCCGACGCCAGTTTCGAGATTGTCCTGGCCCTGGACCTGCTGGAACAACGCCTGGTTGACCCGGGTCAAGCGCTGGCCGAGGCGCGGCGGGTACTGGCGCCGGGTGGTCGCTTGCTGGCGCGGGTGCCGGCCTATCCGTGGTTGTTCGGTCCGCACGACTACTACTGGGGCGGCACACGTCGTTATCGGCGAGCAGAATTCGCCGGGCTGGTTGAAGGGGCCGGGTTCACCATTCGCCGCTTGACCTACGCCAACAGCTTGCTTTTCCCGCTGCAGGCCGGCGCCCGGTTGCTGGGACGGGCGGGATTGCTGGGCGGCGCTGATCTGCTGCCGCTTCCGCTTCCGCTCAATCGTTTGCTGGCCGGAGTGCTTGCGACAGAGGCCCGCTGGCTGCGCCGCCACAACCTTCCGCTCGGGCTGTCGCTGATCTGCCTTGCCGAGCGGCTGTAGGACCATGCTGCGCCGCTCGCATCGGGGCACCCGGCGTTTGACGGCCGGCCGGGAGGGTGTATGATGGCGCGCCTGGGCGCGCGTAACCCCATCGGCTCTCGAGGTTTGATGTATTCTGAGACGCGACTCGACTCGCGAACTACTCCGCAGGCGGTATGCGGGCTCCGGATTTGGCTCTGCCAGGCATGGCTTGTTCAGGTCTCTGCCGTGCTGGCGCTCGTCTTTGCGCTCTACGGCCGGGTAACAACGCAGCCGCTGTACTGGGACGATGCCCGCCAATACTTCTTCGCGACTGAAAACTCCCTGCTCAAGATCTGGCTGAATCAGACCGGTTATGCCTATTACCGGCCGGTGCTGTTCACGTTGTACAAGGCCGCTTTCACCTACCTTACGCCTTCTTTCACCGCCGTCTGCTATGCCGCCGGGTTAATTCTTCACGCCGCCAACTGCATCCTGGTCGGCTACCTCGCGGCTGAGCTTACCCGTTGGACGCAGGCTCGCGCCGGGCGGCAACACATCTCGCCCGCCTTCGCCCGCTGGCTGGCGTCACTGCTGTTGTTGGCCTATCCGTTCACCACCTACGTCGTCGCGAACTTTGCCGCTTTGCAGCATCTGGTTGTCATGCTGTTGGCCCTGCTCGGGGCCCTGGCCGCCACGGCTTTTGTGCGCACCCGGCAGCGGCGCTGGCTGGGCGTTATGCTGGCAGTCTCGGCGCTGGCGCCCTTTTTCCACGAAGCCGGGGTGATGATCGGTCCTCTGCTGCTGTCCGAGGTTGTCATTCTGGACCGCCGGGCGGCCTGGCAGTGTAAGCGAAGCCTTGCCTGGCTGCTGCTTCTGCCGTGCGTCTACGCGGGGCTCTGGCTCATAGTGCCCAAAGAGCGCAGCGGCGCGCTGGGCGTGGTGGACGCCGGCGCTCTCGTCGAGAATCTGACTTACTTCGTGCAAGGCCTGACCTATCCACTGCAACCGCTTGCCGGGGCACTGGTGCATGGCTGGCATTGGCTTGACGTCGCCGCCGTCTGGGCAGTTGCCTTGCCCAGCCTGGGCCTCGCCGCGTACGTGCTGTGGCGGTCGGGCCAATTGAAGGCCCTGGCCTTCAGCCTGGCCTGGTTCGTGCTGGCCGGCCTGCCCAGCATTGCCTTCTTGCCCGCCTGGTACGTGATCCCGGCCCCGCGTCTCCTGTATATTGTGGCGCCGGGACCAGTTTTGATCTTCACTCTCGCCTGCCTGGCGCTCGCCGATCGGGCGCCTGCCTGGGCAGCGAAGGTGGTGGGCGTCGCTCTGGCAGCCGCCATCCTGGCCTTGCCCGTTTTCTTCATTCTTGGCAAAATGACGCTCTTTCAGGTGTCACTTTCACCACTCAAACAACTGGCTGCATTGGCACAGCGCTATCCCGGTCAGCGCCATCTCGTCCTCAACCCGCCCAATTGGGTGGCGAATGCCGAGGATCCTTACGCCCTCGGGAGCTGGGGGGTGAGTGTGGCGCCCGAGTATGTGCTGCTCAACGAACTGGTACTGATCAACTCCGGTGTCCAGTCGAGGTTTGACGGCGCGTATTTCCCGGCCCTGGCCGAGTCGTTGCCGGACCATACCTGGGGGCCGTACGGCGAAAACGATGGCTGGGATGCGGCCCGGTTGGCCGCCAACGTGGCGAAGTATGATCACGTCTGGGTAATGAACTACGCGCCGACACGGATCGAAGCGGACGAAGCGGGTTCCGCCAGATCAGGGCCGGCGCCGGCGAAAACTCCCTCCGTCTTCCTGGCCAGTTTTGAGAAGCAGGTCTTTCTCGCGTCCGGCGATTACAGGCTGACCGGCGAGACGTTGACCGTGACCTTAAACTGGCTGGACTTCAGCGCCGAGCGCGGCCTGACGGTGTTTCGGCACGTCCTGGATTGTCAGGGGAACCTGTTGGGCCAGGGCGACGGCTACGTCCTGGGCCGGGCGTTGCCCTTTGGCTTGCTGCCGCCGGGCGCCGCGGTGCACGACGTGCGCGCGATCTCCCTGAAGTCACTTCCGGCCGATGGGTGTTTCCTGGTCCAGGTTGGCCTCTATCGCCCGGACGGCTCGCGCCTTGGGGCTTTCACAGCGCAGGGTGCCGGTTTCGACAACGGAGCAGTGGCGATTAACGCGCAAAAGGGGAGTCAATGAGCCGCAGCCAAGATCAGCTCGGAGCGGTGGCAGTCGCGGGGTCCCCCGCCGCCCCGGCGCCGGGTGCGCCGCCGGCAAGCATGCTGCGCGCGCGCGGCCTGAGCAGCCGGCTGAGATGGGCCGGTCATCCGCTCCTCTGGATCACCGTTGCGGCGCTGGCAGCGCGACTCTACCACCTCACCTATCACAGCCTCTGGTTTGATGAGGTGATGAGCACCTTCTGGGCCGCCAGGCCGGCCGGCGAGATCCTGCGCATCGGCCTCGCGCTGAGCCAGGACAAGCACCCGCCCCTGTATTACCTGCTGCTGCACGCCTGGACGACCCTGCTCGGTGGCCCCGGCTCGGTGACGGCAGCGGGAGGGTCGAGCGATTACCTGGTGCGCTCGTTGGGTGCGCTGATTGGCGCCCTGGCGGTGCTGCCTGTTTATGGCATCGGTTGCCGGCTGGGCGGCCGCCTGGCCGGTAGGATCGCGGCGTTGCTGGTCGCGCTGAACCCCTTCCTTGTCTGGTACAGCCAGGAAGCGCGCATGTTCATGCCCGCGACGACCTTCGCATTGACCGGGCTATACGGGGTGCTGGCATTGAGCGAGCCGGGCAGCGCGCCGGGGGATCAGAGCAGGTCGCGGCCCAACCTCGTTTCTTCGTCTATCCCTTGGTCGATCCTAGGGTGGATCCCCCGCCCTCTGGCGTCCCTGCTCGTAGTGGCCGGCTTCACGGCCGCGCTCTACAGCTATCTGTTCAGCGCGTTTTTGTTGCCGGTGGCCGGCTTATGGGTGCTCGTTGCCTGGTGGTTACAACGCAAAGGGGAAGGGGCCGGGCGCCGCTTCTGGTGGGGAGCTGCGTCGCTGGCCCTGGTGGCGCTGCTCTTCGTGCCGCTCGCGCGCGCGGCCTGGTCGGTGAGCGGCAGCGAGGCGACACCGGGGCGCGCCTTCGCCGGGATGTGGAGCGCGCTCTGGCAACTGCTGCCCATCTACCTGACAGGCTGGCCGCACTGGTCCGGCGCAGCCATCGCGGCCGTCGCCGGGGTGGCTTGCGTGGTCCTCTTGCTGGGGCTTGTGGCATATTCCGTGCCGCGGAGGGGACCGGCTACCGGCGAGCGCGTGCTCTCACGTGCCGGTGGGCTCTTCCTGGCGATCTGGCTCGCGCTGCCGCTGCTCGCCGGCGGCCTGCTCCTGGCGCGCGATCGGACCGTCTTTGCCGAGACGCGCTACTTCATCTTCCTGGTCCCGGCGCTGGGATTGATCGCCGGCCGCGGGCTGGCCGCTCTCTGGCGCCTGCGCCGGGCGGCCGGGCTGGTCGGGCTCGCCGCCGTGTTCGGGGTAACACTGGTTGCCTTGCCGGCCATCTGGACGCCGGAAAACCGTCGTGAAGACTGGCGGGACGCGGCCGCCTATGTGTTGGCTCACGCCGGCCCGCATGATGCCGTGCTCGTCGAGCCCGACTACGTCCACCCGGCGTTTGACCGCTATTTCACCGGCCCGCAGGACAAGTTCTATCCGTTCACCGATCGCCTGGCCGACGAGGGGCAGGTGGAGCGGTCGCTTTCGGGGCTGGCGAACTACGATGCCGTCTGGTTGGTGCAATCACACTTCGAGGAGTTTGATCCGCGGAACCTGGTAGCCGGCTGGTTTGGCGCCCGCTATCCGCTGATCAGCGAGGGTTTCCCGCGCGGCATCGCTATTCGTGGCTATGCCACCCGTTACCGTACGCCCGCTGTCCCGCCCCTATCCGGCGCCGGACAGAGCGGACCGACGGATGGGCCGCATGACTTCGGCGGCCTGCGCCTGCTGCGCTGTGACTACCAGCCGGCCGCGTTGGCGGCCCGCGATGATCTTTTCCACCCACCCAGTGGCTGGCTGCATGTCACGACTTATTGGACGGCCACCGCTGCGCTGCGCACAGATGTCTATCCGAAGGTGCGCTTGCTTGACGGGGCCGGCCAGGTGTGGGGGGACAAACTAGAACGTGACAATTCGGCTATCCGGATCTGGCCTACCACGCGCTGGCAATTGGGAGAGGTAGTGCGCGTCGACTATGATGTGAATCTGAACCCGGTGACCCCGGCGGGCACGTACCGGCTGGCAATCGAAGGGGATGACGCCGGGCAGAGCACGTCCTGCGGTCAGGTGAGGGTGACGCCTTAGCAACCACGGCGTCTGCGGAGCATTGGAGGAAGTCTTATGAGTGCGGCCGGCAGCGTCTCGTGGCCAGAAACGAGTAGCCGTCAGAGGGCGCGCCTGATCAGGCTTGATGCCCTGCTGCTGCTTGCGGTTCTGGTGATCGGGATATTCTTCCGCTTCTATCAACAAGGAAATATCCCGCCCGGCATGGACTTTGACGAGGCGTTCGAGTCCATGCAGGCGCACCGCCTGTTGACCGAGCCCGGCTACCATCCGATCTTCTTCCCCGACAACAACGGTGTGCCTCCAGTTAAGATCTATCTCACGGCGGCGGCCTTCCTGATCGGCGGCGAGGACCGTTTGTCGATCCGCTACGTCTCGGCAGTGACCGGCGTCTTGACCATTCTGGCGCTGTATGTGTTGGCACGCAAGTTATTCCCGCTGCCCGACCCTGCGGGTAGCCGCGGTCTGTTTGCAGACGGCCCGTCGGCCATCGTCCTGCAGTATTTGCCGTTCGTGGCCTGCCTGCTTCTGGCCGTCCTCCCGTGGCACACTACTTTCAGCCGGCATGGGATCGAAGTGATTCTGTTGCCCCTGTGGGCCGTGCTTGCGCTTCTCTTCCTCTGGCAGGGATTGCAGAGTGGCCGGTGGTGGCCATTTGTGCTTTCCGGCCTTGCCTGGGGCAGCGCCTTCTACACCTACCAGGCGGCCTGGCTGCTGCCGGGTGTTTTGGTCGTGTTCCTGATCTACAAGCTATTCCAGGAGCCCAGCTTTCTGCGCCGCTATTTCTGGAAACTGTCCCTGCTGGCCATCGTCGCGCTGGTCGTTCTGCTGCCACTGGCACAGTTCGCCTACCAAAATCAGGGCATTTTCATCCACCGTACCAGCCAGGTGGGCGTCTTTGCCGAGGGGCAAGGCAGCCAGACACCACTCGTCAGCCTCTTGAGTAACACGCTGAAAGTGGCCGGCCTGTTCGTAGTGGGCGGCGACATCGCGATCACGGACAATATCGCCCTGCGTCCCCCGCTGCCGCTGCTCGAGGCCTCCTTCCTGATTGTCGGATTGCTGGTCGCCTTGTGGCGCGTCAAGCGCCCAGAATACGCCCTGCTGCTGATCTGGTTCGCCTGGATGCTGCTGCCCTCCATACTGACCGAGAACGCGCCCAGCATCCGGCGTGCCATCGGTTCCGTGCCGCCCATGGTCATGCTGATCGCGCTGGGTATCGGCTGGGCACTCGACGGACTGGTTAACCTGGCCGGCCGGGTCAACGTGGGCAGGGCCGGCGGGAAGCTACAGCAGGCCGCGCCCCTGGCAGGCGGTCTGTTGACCGGCGCATTCTTGCTCTACACGGCGCTCTGGGGCTACCGCTATTACTTCGTGGAGTGGGCGCACGGCAAGGACTTGTTCCACTTTTTCGATGTGGGCCTGATGGAACTCGGCAAGTACGCCGCCTCCACTCCGGCTGATACGCGCCTCTACTACACGCCCGCCCCTGAGGGCAGCGTCGTCCACTTGCCGCTCTCCTGGCAGATACGTACCCGTGCGCTGAACACGTTTGACGGGCACGCCGGCCTGGTGCTGGCTCCGCCTGGTCCGGGGGGCAGCGTATACCTGATCACTACCTTCCTGGGCGACGAATCATCGTTGCCGGTGCTGCGGGCCATCTACCCGGCGGGCCGCGTCGCTTTTCAGGTCAGCAACCTCTATGGCGTGCCCCATTCGTTGGCTTACGCAGTGGCGCCCGGCGCTACTCCTATGCTCGCGCTACAGAATCGTCTGCAAGCGAACTTCGATAACCAGATTGAGCTTCTGGGGAGCGATCTCTCGGACGCCCAGATCTGTCCGGGCGGGACCCTGACCATCACGCTGGCCTGGCAGGCGACGGTCGGCCCGACGAAGCTGAGCCAGACCGTCTTTACTCACCTGCTCGGCCCGACGAACCCGGCCAGCGGCAGGTCGGTTTGGGCCGGTCACGACAGCCCTCCCGTGGGCGGCTCGTATCGCACGGTGCATTGGGCCCAAGGCGAGATCATCCTGGACCGGCACGTTTTCACAGTTCCGGACGGCGCGCCCTCGGCCATCTACCAGGTTGAGGTGGGTCTCTATACGTCCGATCGTGGGGGCACGCGTTTGCCGGTGCTGGACGCGGCAGGTAAGACGCTGGGCGATAGCGTGCTGGCCGGCCAGGTGACCCTGACCGGAAGGTAACCCGAGAGGAGAGTCGCTGCAGTGAGCGCAATACCTTCGTTGACCGTTATCTTGCCGACGTACAACGAGCGAGACAACATCACCCCGTTGATCGAGCGCATTTTGCGCGCGGTCCAGACGCCGGTGCAGGTGCTGGTGGTGGACGACAATTCGCCTGACGGCACCTGGCAGTCCGTGCAGGCGATCGCGGCGCGCGAGCCGCGCGTACAGTTGTTGCTCCGCAAAGACGAACGGGGTCTGACATCGGCCATTCAAGCGGGTATCCGGGCGGCGCAGACGGACGCCGTTTCCTGGATGGATTGCGACCTGGCCATGCCGCCCGAAAGCATCCCGCTGTTGCTACAGCGGCTGGCGGGCGGCGCGGATATCGCGCTCGGCTCGCGCTACGTGCCCGGTGGCGGTGATCCCGGTCACGGCTGGATGGCGCGCGCCTTTTCGGTGACGATTAACCTGTTTGCCGGGCTGTTGTTGGGCCGGCACGTACATGATTACACCAGCGGTTTTGTGGCCGCCCGCCGGGCGGTCTTCGACAGGATCACGCTGCGCGGCGACTACGGGGAGTACTGCATCGACCTGTTGGCCCGCGCCCAGCGGCTCGGGTTCCGGGTCGAAGAGGCGCCCTACGTCTGCGGCGCCCGCGCCAGCGGAGAGTCCAAGACCGGCGCCACCGTGGCGGATTACCTGCGGCGAGGATGGAAATACGTGGTAACTGTGGTAGAATTGGCTACGTCTAAGGAGGACTGAGAATCTCATGTTGCAACCGCGTGAGTTGAGACTGGAAGAGATGGGAGACCTGGCGGAGATAATCCCCGGCCCCGAGCCCGCCTTACAGATGGCGGTATACCCGATTCCCAGCTTTGGCGGTCGCGCCCGGCGCAGCATCATCCCGGTGTGCGAGCCTACCCTGAGTGGCAATGAGCTGAAATACGTGACCGATGCTGTGGAGACGAACTGGATCTCCTCGGCGGGTAGTTATATTCCGCGCTTTGAGGAATGCTTCGCTGAGAAGATGGGCGCGCGTTACGGGGTGGCCTGTGCCAATGGCACCGTAGCGTTGCACCTGGCGTTGGCGACCCTGGGCCTTGAGCCAGGTGATGAGGTCATCATCCCGACCTTCACCATGATCGCGACCGCGAACGCTGTGACCTACCTGGGCGCCAGGCCGGTGCTGGTCGATAGCGAACCGTGCACCTGGAACATGGATATGAACCAGGTCGAGGCGGCCGTCACAGCGCGCACGCGGGCCATCATCCCCGTTCATACCTACGGGCACCCGGTGGATATGGACGCGCTGATGCACATCGCCGATAGGCACGGTCTCTTCGTGCTGGAGGATGCGGCCGAAGCGCACGGTGCGCGTTATCAGGACCGGGGGGTGGGCAGCCTGGGCCATGCAGCCGCCTTCAGCTTCTACGGCAACAAGATCATCACCACAGGCGAAGGCGGCATGGTCACCACCAATCGCGAGGACGTGGCCCGCCTCGCCTGGAACCTGCGCGACCATGCCTTCAGTACCGAACGCCACTTCTGGCACAAGTTCCTGGGCTACAACTATCGCATGACCAATCTACAGGCCGCCATCGGGTTGGCGCAGACCGAACAACTCGAGAAATTCGTGGCGGCGCGGCGTTCCAACGCGGCCTGCTATACCCAGTTGCTGCGCGCGATCCCCGGCATCACCACCCCGCCTGAGGCGCCCTGGGCGACCAATGTCTTCTGGATGTACGGCATCATGGTCGAGAAGGAGTTCGGCATCAGCCGCGACGAGTTGCGTCGCCGCCTGGCTCAGCGCGGGATCGAGACCCGCACCTTCTTTATCCCCATGCACTGCCAGCCCATCTACTTCGACCAGTATCGCGGGCAGCGCTTCCCCGTCGCCGAGGACTTGTGCCGGCGCGGCCTATACTTGCCCTCGGCGTCAGCCTTGACGCGCGACGACATCGAGACGGTCGTGGAAGCGGTGGCCGAGGCAAGAAAAGGGTAGGGCGTCACAAAAACGGTACTCGGTGATGGGCGTCCGTCGAGACGTGGATCACGGAGTACCGGGTAGCGCCAGGGTCTGAGATTAGAAAGGTCAGGTGTTGCTGGGAGACGGATATTCGGCGGTGTTGGTGACCGGCTCGGAGCGCAGCACTGTCTCGCCGGCCGATTGAGACGGCGTCCAGGCGGGCGTTTGCTGCACCGGCTGAGCCAGCGGAGCACTGCCCTCGGCGCCATTTCGGGACACCGGGGTGGTGCAGTAAGGGCAGGCCACCCAATCGAGCTCCAGCGGGCGGCTGCAGTTGTTGCAGGTGCGCCGCAGATCGGTCTGGCAGCGCGGGCAGATCAGCCAGTCGGGCTCGGTCACGGTCTGGCAGGTCGGGCAGGCCCGGCGTGCGGTGATGTCACGCAGGAGCGCTTCTTCCTCAAGCTGCCGGTCGTAGGCTTCCGCGATCGTCTCACGCGGACGCAGGAGGAAATAAAGCAGCCAGCCGATCGGGCCGGCGACCAGGACCAACACGGTCGCCAGGATCCAGGCGAAGACGTCAGTCGTGCGGGCGCGTATGTCCCGGAATGTCCAGATGGCCAGCCCGACCCAGAAGGCGACCAGCAAAGCGGTGAGCACGGCGACGATGTTGACAAGCACCGTTGCGGCGCCGTTCAATAACCCGGTAGGAAGTTGCGGCATAGTAGAAGAATCCTCACTCCTCATCCCGCTTCTGTCGTCTCCTTCATGCTCTACGGAGACAGACGGCAGGCACGGGGAAATTAGCCCACGGATTCTAGCATAAAGACTTACTTTCGGCAAAAGGATAGACGATCATGCCCAATGACGGACTGATAGAGTACAACCCGACCATCAAGGAAATGCCCAGCGACGAGCGGCCGCGCGAGCGGTTGGAGCATTACGGTTCGACGGCCTTGAGCACCGCTGAACTGCTGGCCATTATCCTGCGCACGGGCACCAAGGACGAGAACGTGGTGCGCCTGGCGACGCGTCTGCTGGTCACGTACCGGGGGCTCGGTGGACTGGCACGAGCACCCTTCAGCGAGCTGACCAGCATTAAGGGGCTGGGCCAGGCGAAGGTCACGGAGCTGCAGGCAACGTTCGAGCTGGCGCGCCGGTTAGCCAAGGAATCTCCCGAAGATACCAGGACCCAGGTCAAATCGCCGGCCGACGCGGCTAACTTGCTGATGCTGGAGATGAGTATGCTAGAGCAGGAGAATCTGCGCACCATCCTCCTGGACAGCAAGAACCACGTGATCAAGGTGCACACCGTCTACATCGGCTCGCTGAACAGTGCGTCGGTGCGCGTGGGTGAGCTGTTCCGCGAGGCCATCCGCATGAACAGTGCGGCGATGATCGTGGCCCACAACCACCCGAGCGGCGACCCGACGCCGTCGCCCGAGGATGTACACGTCACGCGGCAGATCGTGGAGGTGGGGAAGCTGCTGGACATCGACGTGCTGGATCACCTGGTGATCGGGCAGCAGAGGTGGGTGAGTTTGAAGGAGAGGGGGCTGGGGTTCTAGATTTTGGATAGGCAGGGTGCCCATTTCAATACGGGGATCAACCACACAAGCGTAGGTAAGACCCACCACGCCATGATAACGCGCTGCATGAGTGTGTCCATCTGAGGAAAGCAGATCAGGGCAGCCACAACCATGCCGGATGCGTTCCGACCGGCGTGCATGATATGATCATAGACAGCGATGGGCATCAACGCAACAAAGACGCAGTTCGGAACTTCGTAGCAGGTGCAGAGGGTTTCATCAACCCCAGAATGGGCTAAGGCCGGCGGCAGCAATAAGATATAGCTTTTAATTGTTGCGATTTCGCGCGGCAAAAGGGGCATGTCACATCATCGGAGGTGCCCCTTTGTGTGCTCAGCAACATGGTCGGGTGGGTGGCCCCGGTCACAGCGAGGCCAGCCTGTTCGCACGGGCGCAAAGTGGTTGTGCTCGCAGCCTGGATCAACTCATGCGCCAATATGAGGGTCTGGTCCAGGCCGTGGTCCGCCGCCAAGTGCTCGCAGACTTGTTGTTCGACGAGGCGCTCCAGGCCTGTTTTTGTCAATCCAAGAGGGAACCATTTGACGGTCGAAAAGGGAACCACTTCGGCCAACCGGCACTTGCACGCGACGTGCGATCACCTTCCCGGGGATGTTCCAGAAGGTGGCAGAGACGAGGCTGGGGTCGGATGTTTACGGCGCACTGATGGCGCAGACGGCGCAACGCCTGGCGCAAATGGACCGCGATACAGAGGTCGACTCGGGCGATTAAGGTGGACCGGTTTGTCAAGACACGGAACAGGGCTTGGTTAAGGTAGAACCTGCTCCTTTCCAACCGAGATGGGAAACGACGTCGCGGTCGTAGTAGAGGCGGTGGGCAAGTGGTAAACTGCACGTTCTTTTGCAGTTTTCCACTTGTCCACGGCCTGGTCGTCGCCTGGTGGCACCAGCGTAAGCGTAACAGGCCTTTCGTGGGCCGATTGGGTCGACAGCCCGTAATAGATGGAAGCGGGCGTCTGATAGTCCAGCGACTGATGGCGTCGCCGGTAGTTGTAAAAGTCCAGATACTCGGTCAGAGACCGGCGTGCCTCTTTCGGACTGGCGTACTCTTTCAGGTAGACCTCTTCGTACTTGATGGTCCGCCAGAGTCGTTCCGTAAAGATATTGTCGGTGGCCCGCCCTTTGCCATCCATGCTGATCTGGACGCCGGCCGCCAGCAGCAATTGCGTGTACTGCGGGCTGGTGAAATGACTGCCCTGGTCGCTGTTCCAGATCAGCGGCGTCGCCTGGGCCAGGGCTCGCTCGGTGGCCGCCAAGACGAAGGGCATCTCCAGCGTCTGGCTGAGTTCCCAAGTGATGACGTAGCGCGAGAACCAGTCAATGACCGCTACCAGGTATAGCCAGCCGCCTGTGAGGCGGATGTACGTGATGTCCACGCCCCAAA
>JADGQF010000384.1 GCA_017882045.1 Anaerolineales bacterium | reverse complement strand
GTGATCGCCGCCGTCAACGTCGTCTTGCCGTGGTCAATATGCCCAATCGTCCCCACGTTCACATGGGGCTTCGTGCGTTCGAATACTGCTTTCGCCATGCTGACCTCGCACTCCTTCTGGATGGCTGCCCCTGATCCTCGCCAGGGACAGGGAATGGGATAGCCTTAGACAAAAGATTGCCCCGTGCTAACTATGGGCGTCATACACCCAAAGAAGGCGACGGGGCAGTAAAAGACAGGCCCAGGCTGCAATCTGCAGTCTGTACCTGTCCCGGCAAACTGCTCTACGTCGGCACCTCAGACGTCTATTAGCTTAGCTGGCGAGGCACCTGATGCCGGTCCGAGACGCGTGCCCGTAAACGGACAACCTTCCAATCGGCGGCAACTTGCTGATTATACTAGAAGCTATGCCTGCTTGGCAAATCGAACGATCAAAGAATGCAAAACTACATAAGAATCTAGGATTTCCCCAGTACCTGCTTCTCGCGATCGGGCGGCATCGGCTCGTAATGGTCGAACTCCATCGTAAACGTGCCGCGTCCCTGCGTCGACGAGCGAAGCGCGGTCGCGTAGCCGAACATCTCGGCCAGAGGAACAGTGACTCGTATAGACTGCAAGCCGGCTGAATGCAGATCAAGCCCGCCGATCTGCCCGCGACGCGCCACGACGTCGCCGATCACGTCGCCCGTGAACTGCTCGGGGACCACAATCTCCACCTTCATCACGGGTTCGAGCAGCACCGGATCGGCCTTCTGCGCGGCTTCCTTGAAGGCCATCGAGCCGGCCACCTTGAACGCCATGTCCGAGCTGTCGACCTCGTGCCACGAGCCACCCAGCAACGTGGCTTTGACGTCCACCATCGGGTAGCCGCCCAGCACGCCGTCATCCATCGTCTCACGGATGCCTTGTGCGACGGGCTGTATGAACTCTTTCGGGATTTCCCCGCCTTTTACCTTGTCCACAAACTCGAAGCCCTGGCCCTTGCCCAGCGGCTCGAGCTCGATGATCACATGCGCATACTGCCCGCGCCCGCCCGTCTGGCGGACAAAGCGTGTCTCGACGCGCGACTTGCGCCGGATGGTTTCGCGGTACGCCACCTGCGTGCGCCCTACGTTGGCCTGCACGCCGAACTCCCGCTGCATGCGGTCGATCAGCACTTCCAGGTGCAACTCGCCCATGCCGCTGATCTGGGTCTGACCGGTCTGGTCGTCCACGCGTACCCGGAAGGTCGGATCTTCGTCGGCCAGGCGCTGCAAGGCGTTGCCTAGCTTGTCCTGGTCGGCCTTGGTGCGGGGCTCAACCGCCACGGAAATAACCGGCTCCGGGAACTCGATGGTTTCGAGCACGATCGGGTGATCCGGATCAGCGATGGTCTCGCCGGTGAATGTCTGCTTCAGCCCTACTACCGCCCCAATGTCGCCGGAGCGCAGCTCGGACACTTCCTGGCGCTTTTCGGCAGACACCTGTACGAGCCGCCCCACGCGTTCCTTGCGGTTCTTGTTCGCATTGTTCAGAGTCTGGCCGGTACGCATGACACCCGAGTAAACGCGGACATAAGCCAGGCGGCCGATGTATGGGTCGGTCTGGATCTTGAAGACCAGCACTGCCACCGGCGCATCCGGGTCGGGCGGCCGCGTCTCGATCTCGCCGCTCTCCGGATTGACGCCGGTCACGGCGGGTACATCCAGCGGGGAAGGCAAGTAGGTGATGACCGCGTCCAGTAACAGTTGGACGCCCTTGTTGCGCAGCGAAGAGCCGCACAACACCGGCACCAACTTCCCAGAAACCGTTGCCGCGCGCAGCGCCCGGCGCAGCTCATCCGGCGTGATCTCCTCGCCCTCCAGGTACTTCAGGGTCAGCCCTTCGTCGGTCTCGGCAATCTTTTCGATCAGCAGATCGCGCTTTTCCTTGCAGAGCGCCCGCAGGTCATCGGGGATATCCACCTGTTCCGGCGAAGCGCCCAGCGCCTCGGTGAAAGTCCAGGCCTGTTGCTCGATCAGGTCGATCATCCCCTGGAACAGGTCTTCTTTGCCCATCGGGATCTGGATGGCCAGCGGGTTGGCACCCAGCCGCTCGTGGATCATATCGATCGTGCGCCAGAAATCGGCGCCGGTGCGGTCCATCTTGTTGACAAAGCAGATGCGCGGTACGCCATAGCGGTTAGCCTGCCGCCAGACGGTCTCGGATTGCGGCTCCACGCCTGCCACCGCGTCGAAGACCACTACACCGCCATCCAGAACGCGCAGGCTTCGCTGGACTTCGGCCGTGAAGTCGATGTGGCCAGGGGTATCGATCATGTTAATCTGGTATCCCTTCCACTCGCTGGTGATAGCGGCCGAAGTGATCGTGATGCCACGCTCCCGCTCTTGGACCATCCAGTCGGTAACGGTGGTGCCTTCGTCCACGTTGCCCATCCGGTACGTTTTTCCCGTGTAGTACAGGACACGTTCAGTGGTCGTGGTCTTGCCGGCATCAATGTGGGCAATGATGCCGATATTTCGCAATCGTGACAATCTAGCGTCGTCTAACATAAATATTCTCTAATGAAGCGGCGAAACCCGGCGTCCAACGGAGCCGGGTTTCATTGGCTGATGAAAACAGGGAAGGAGACTTCGCTTGGCCGGCAGTCTGCCTGAGCCGCCGGGAAAGCAGCGCCTACCAGCGATAATGGGCGAAAGCGCGGTTGGCCTCGGCCATCTTATGGGTGTCTTCCTTCTTTTTGACAGTCGAACCCTGGTTCTGGAAGGCGTCCGAGAGCTCGCCGGCCAACTTATCCGCCATGCTCTTGCCGGGGCGCTTGCGCGCGCTCGCAATCAGCCAGCGCAGGGCCAGCGTCATGCGCCGGTCATCACGGATTTCCATGGGGACCTGGTAGGTCGCACCGCCGACGCGCCGGGGCCGCACTTCGATCAGCGGGGTCGCATTGCGCACCGCCTGCTCGAGGCTTTCCACAGCCGGCTTCTTCGTGCGGTTCTCCAGCGTTTCCATCGCATCGTAAACGATGGTTTCAGCAGTGGATTTTTTGCCCCGCTGCATCACCTTATTGATCAGCCGCGCCACAGTCTCGTTGCCATAACGCGCATCTGGGATCACTTCCCGTCGTTCCGGACGATTACGTCGAGCCATTCCTCACCCCGTCTTCTTATTTCTTGCCAGCCGGCTTGCCGGTTGCGGCCTTGGCCTTCGGCATCTTGGCGCCGTATTTCGAGCGAGCCCGTTTGCGGTTCTCAACGCCGGTGCTATCCAGCGCGCCGCGGACGATGTGGTAGCGCACGCCAGGCAGGTCTTTCACACGACCACCGCGCACCAACACCACCGAGTGCTCCTGCAACTGGTGCCCTTCGCCCGGAAT
The DNA here is from genome assembly GCA_017882045.1 of Anaerolineales bacterium. Taxonomy (GTDB): domain Bacteria; phylum Chloroflexota; class Anaerolineae; order CG2-30-64-16; family CG2-30-64-16; genus JADGQF01. The sequence goes on along the minus strand of JADGQF010000384.1, from coordinate 406 downwards.
ATAGGCGGTGACCTCGATACCATTGGTCAGGCGCACGCGGGCGATCTTGCGCAACGCCGAATTAGGCTTCTTCGGTGTCATCGTACGCACCTGGGTGCACACACCGCGCTTGAACGGGTTCCCCTTGCTCATACGCCGCAAACGGCCAGAGATGGCGTTCTGGCTGAATTGCAGAGCGGGAGCCTTTTCTTTTTTGGCAAGCGGCTTGCGTCCCTTGCGCACAAGCTGGTTGATAGTCGGCAAGATATCCTCCCTGTTTTCTTTACCTTTACGCTGCAAACAATAAGACCGCAGGCCGATTTATGTCTGAATCTGGCCCACGAACTATTAGTTTAGCATAAGAGTGCGCGCCGGTCAAATCACGTGCCATTTCACAATCGTAGGCCACGCCGGCAGCATGACGTTC
>JADGQF010000383.1 GCA_017882045.1 Anaerolineales bacterium | reverse complement strand
CCACGGTATGGTATGATTGTCCAGTGAGGCAATACGTGTAGTCCAGGCTCTCGGCTACCACCCGGATGACGTCATCCACCTCGTAGTTGTGGGTGCGGCCGCGTTGCCGCTGGCGCGGCTTGCGAACCGGTTCGTCTTTCATCAGCCGCAACAGGCTATTGCGGTGCAGGTCCGTCACCTGTTCCATTTCGTCCAGCAACCGGCTACGCTCCGTGCGATTCGCTTGCACGTAGCGCAGCCGCACCCCTAACAGGTACTTGGGGCGTTCGTCCAGGGTCATTTTGATGTCGGCAGGCATGGCTCCTCGGTAACATTTTCATTTGACCTAACTATACCTGCCCGGTAACATTTTAGCTGACCTAATACGTCTCCTTGACATTCCTGCAGAGGATCTGGTATACTCCAGTCCGTTAGCGCTCACGAACCCTCTACCAAGATATCAGGAGCAGCTGGATCAGCATGACTCACCGAGTTACGATAGCCGACGTTGCCCGAGCGGCCGGAGTCTCGTTGCAGACCGTGTCGCGGGCGATCAACAACAAGGGCGAAATTAGTGATGACACCCGCCAGCGCGTGCTCGAAACGAGCCAGCGCCTCGGCTACCGTCCCAGCATGCTTGCGCGAGGGCTGGTGACCCGCACGACGCTGACCATCGGGCTGGTCGTGCCCGATATCGCAAACCCTTTCTTCTCCGAAATTGCCCGCGGCGCAGAAGATGCTGCGCACGCGGCCGGCTACAGCCTTCTTCTCGGCAACTCCACCGAAAACCCGGCTCGCGAGGCCGATGTCCTGCGCACACTGGAAGAGAAGTGCGTCGACGGCATCGTTCTGTGCAGCTCGCGCCTGCAGCAGGCTGAGCTGGCTGCGCTGATGGATCGCCTACCGGCGCTCGTGCTGATAAATCGTCCCGCGCCAAACAACAACGCCGGTGTGATCGCAGTGGACGATGAGGCCGGTGCGGAAGATGGGACGCGGCATCTCCTGCGCGGGGGAAGGCGCGCCGTCGGGTTCCTGGCCGGACCGCGGGGATCGCACAGCGCGCAGGAGCGTGCGCGCGGCTACGCCTGCGCCCTGGCCAACGCCGGTATCGCATATGACGCCACGCGCAGCCTCCCGTGCCAACCCTATTTCGAAGGCGGACGCGAGGCGATGCAGACGTTGCTGGCCGCCCATCCAGAGACGGATGCCGTCTTTTGTTATAACGACTTGGTTGCGGTCGGCGCGCTGCAGGCCTGCGCGGCGGCCGGCAGGCGCGTGCCGGAGGATGTAGCCGTGGTGGGCTGCGATGACATCCTCCTGGCCGCCCTGGTGACGCCGGCGTTGACAACCCTGGGCGTGGATAAGCGCGAGGTCGGGGCGGCGGCCACCCGGCTGCTGCTAGAGCGGATCAAGTGCTGCACCACGGAGTGCCAAGAAGTTATGTTCAGGCCCGCCCTGATCGTGCGCGCCAGCGCGCCTTGAAGCAGATAAATGGGGGCACCATGCGTTTCGCTCTTGTCGGAATCGGTAACATCGCCCCGGTGCATGCCCGGGCCATCCAGGACACGCCAGGTGCCGAGTTGGTTGCGGTAGCCACACGCGACGAGGCGCGCGGGCGGGCGTTTGTCGCCGAACACGGCGGCGTGTGGTTCGCCGACTATCAGGAAATGCTGGCTCACGCCGGCGCCGATGCCGTGAGCCTCTGCACGCCGCACGACCTGCACGCGCCGATGACGATCGCGGCGGCCGCTGCCGGCTTGCACGTGCTGTGCGAGAAGCCGATGGCACGCACCGTTGCCGAGTGCGACGCGATGATCGAGGCGTGTGTTCGCGCCCGGGTGACGTTGGGCGTGGTCTTCCAGAGCCGGTTCGAGCGGCTCTCGATCAGCCTCAAAAACGCGCTGGATGAGGGCCGGTTGGGCCGGCTGCTATGGGCCAGCGTCAATACCCTCTGGCATCGGACCGACGCGTACTACCGCAGCGGGCCGTGGCGCGGCACATGGGAGCACGAGGGGGGCGGCGTACTCATCAATCAGGCGATCCACGCCATCGATCTGCTGATCTGGCTGGCCGGCATGCCCGAACGAGTCACGGCAAAGGCACGCACGCTCAACCACGCTATCGAGGTCGAGGACGCGGCGTTGGCGATGCTTGAATACGCCGACGGCCGGCTTGGGCTGATCCAGGCGACGACCGCGGCCTTCCCCGGCTATCCCGAACGGCTGGAATTCTTCGGCAGCCAGGGCAGCGCGGTCTACCACAAGGGGCAGGCGCGACTGGAATGGCACCTCCTCGATCCGATCGAGGATCGCATCGAGGAGGCCGAGGTGAGCAGCGGCGCTGCGCGCCCCATGGACATCACTGCGGCCGGACATACGGCACTCTTTTGCGATTTCGTCGCCGCCGCGCGCGAGAAACGCTCGCCGCAGGTCGATGGCCACGCAGGCCGCCGGAGCGTCGCCCTGGTGGAGGCGATCTACCGATCAGCCGCGACGGGGAGCACCATCGCGATCGAGTGAGCGAAGGTGCGCGATCGCCCGCTGGGCAGCGGTGTCGGCATCGGGGTGCGGCATAAACTCGCCGGAGACAAAACCGCTGTAGCCGATGCGGGGCAAGACGCCGAGGATGTGCGCAAAATCCAGGTGGCCGGCGCCGGGATACCAACGGTTCGAGTCAGCCACGTGGACATGGAACAACCGGTCGCCGGCCGCGACCAGGCTGGCATCGATGACGGGCTCCTCGATGTTGGCATGGAACGTGTCAAAAAGCAGGCCCAAGTTATCTGCACCCACGCGATCGATGAGTTCCAGCCCCTGGGCCACATTGTTGACCAGCGTCGTCTCATAACGGTTAATCGGCTCCAGCGCAATACGCACGCCGGACTCAGCCGCCGCCGCGCAGCACTCGCGCAACGCTGCAACCGTCCAGGCGATTGCTTGCGCCGGGTTCACCCCCGGCTGGACCAGCCCGCGCAGCAGGCCGATGATGATGGTGGCGTTGAACCGGCACGCCAGCGGAACATGCGCTTTCGTGCGTTCAATGGCGGCCTGCCGGACGACGGGATCGGGATCAGAGTAGGAAAGGTGCTCCTCGCCCCATGCCTGGCCCGTGCCGATGGCGGGAACCGCCAGCCCGTGGGCGGCCAAAAGGGCGGCCAACGCCTCACCATCGACGACCTGCGGATCACGGATCGCCAGCTCCACGCCTTCATACCCCCACCCCGCGATCTTTGCCAGGTTACTCTCGAGATTTCCTTTGAATGCAACGGCGTCAAACCGCGCCTGCTGTACTGAAAGGACGACACTGAGTTTCAGCCGATTCATAGAGAGACGTGATCTCCTCAGGAGCCTGCAAATGCCTGCCGCATCCATGCCAGGCAGGAGGCGACGATCGGCTCCGGGTTCAGCACGTACAGCATGCCCAACTCGGCCGACACATATCGCGCATAGCCGGTGCACTTGAGCGCGGCGATGAACGGTGCGAAGTCGATGGTGCCTTGCCCCGGGGCCAGGTGCGCATCGGCTGATCCGTCGTTGTCATCCAGGTCGACGTGCCCCAGCAGCAGCCCTAGTTTCGCAACGCCCGCGGCCAGGTCTTCGCCGTTGACGTGCAGGTGTCCGGTGTCGAGCAAGATGCCGAGCTGCGGGTCGTTGATCTCGCGCTGCATCCGCAGGCCGTCGTCCAACGTCAGGATCTGGTTGGATTCGAAGCGGTGGGCGGGCTCGATGTAGAGCCGCAGTCCGCTGCCGCGCATGTACTCCAGGATCTCGACGATGCTCCGGCGCAGACAG
>JADGQF010000382.1 GCA_017882045.1 Anaerolineales bacterium | reverse complement strand
TTCGCCTGGCTCGATCGTGCCATCGCGATCCTGTCTGCACATGGCATCCGCGTTATCCTGGGCACTCCCACCGCCTCGCCACCCCCCTGGCTGATGGCGAAACACCCCGAAGCCTTCCGCGTGGGCGAGGACGGACGGGCGGTTACCTATGGCAACCGGCGTGAGTACTGCCCGAACAGCCCTGTCTACCAGGAGTACAGCCGCCGCATCGTTACCCAGATGGCCGAGCATTACCGGCAGCACCCCGCGGTCATGGGTTGGCAGATTGACAACGAGTTCGGCGATCGCTGCTACTGAGTGCTATGCCGAGGCGCGTTCCAGAACTGGCTGGCCGCGCGCTATAGCTCGTTAGAGGCCCTCAATGGGGCTTGGGGCACCATCTTCTGGAGCCACGTCTACAACGAATGGTCTGAGATCCCGGCGCCGCTGTCGACCGGCGGCGCGCCCAATCCCGGCCTGGCGCTGGATTATGCGCGCTTCTGTTCGGATTCCTAGGTAAACTACCAGCGGCTGCAACTGGAGATCCTGCGCGCTCAGTGCCCGGGCCACCTGGTTACCCATAATTTCATGGGCTTCAACTACGGCCAGATCAACTATTACGATCTGGCGCGCGAGCTGGACCTGGTGACATGGGACAACTACCCACGCACGCAGTGGCATATGGAGGCGACGGTGAACCCCGCCGGCCCCGCCTTGGGCCACGATACGATGCGCGGCCTCAAGGGGAGTAACTTCTGGGTGATGGAGCAGCAGTCGGGACCGGGCGGCTGGCAGCTGGTCTCTGTGCCGCCACGGCCCGGCGAAATGCGCCTCTGGGCCTACCAGTCCATCGCCCATGGCGCTGACGGGATCCTATACTTCCGTTGGCGCACGGCGCTCACCGGCACCGAGCAATACTGGCACGGCATTCTCGACCATCACGCTCAGCCGGGCCGGCGCTACGCCGAGGCCAAGCGCATGGGCGACGAACTCAAGCAAATCGGTGCGAGCATCCACGGGGCGCGCGTGCGGCCGGCCGTGGCGATGCTGCAGGACTATGATGCACGCTGGGCCTTTCAGATTCAAGGGAACAATCCCGGCTTTGCCTATCCGCGCCATTTTCTGGAGATCTACAGCGCGCTGTGTGGGCAACAGGTGGGCATCGACGTCGTCGCGCCCACGCAGGACCTCGCCGCGTACCGGCTGGTCGTCGCCCCGGCGCTGCACCTGGTTTCGCCGCGCATGGCGGACAACCTCAAGCGCTACGTCGAGGATGGCGGCGCGCTGGTGCTCACTGCACGCAGCGGCGTCAAGGACGAGTCCAACGCAGTAGTGAGCGAATACCTGCCTGGACTCTTGGCCGAACTGGCCGGCGCGCACGTCGAAGAATACGATTCGCTGCCCGAGGGGCTGCACGTCGGCCTGGACGTCGATCTGCCCGGCCTGGAGCGGGCGCTGAGCCTGACTATAGGCGAGCAGTTTGCCTGGACCCTCCCGTGTGACCCGCTGTGCGCCACCAGCTGGTGCGACATCCTCGCCTCCGACGGCGCCCAAGTGGTCGCGCATTACTGTGAGGAGCACTACGCCGGCAAGCCGGCCATAACGCTGAACAGCTACGGCAAAGGCAAAGTGGTCTACATCGGTGTGCTCGGCCCGGCTGCGCTGTTTGACGCCTTGGCGCCCTGGCTGCTGGCTCTGGCCGGTGTCCAGCCTGTGCTGCGCGTGCCGGCGGGCGTGGAGGTGACGGAACGCTGGCAGGGAGACCGGTGCCTGCTGTTTGTGCTCAATCATACCGGCCAGGAGCAGGAAATCACGCTCGATCGCGCTTACCACAACTTGCTGGACGGGGACCGGGTCGTGGGCGGGCAGGTGAAGCTTCCGGCTCGAGAGGTCATGATATTGACATAAGTCATCGTCTCTGGCGCCTTTCATCTTGAAGGAACCGGGCGGCCCGAAAAAAATCGGGCTTAGCCAAAAGAAACCGGGTTTTTCGCAAAAACCCGGTTTTTGTTTGCATTCCGGCCGTACCTCCTGCCCGGAGGCCGGCGTTGATAAAGAAGAGTAATCGATTCCCATAGGAGGGAGGTGCCGCCCATGTCCGTTTTCAAACGGGACCGTGATCCTTACCGTAGGGCCCCGGTTCAGTCCCCTGTCAAGTCCACCCCCGTGTCTCCGCCGGCCCCCGCGGCCTGGGAGACTCCCTCGGCGCCTGCTGCCAGCGCAGCCGCTCCGAGCGCCGAGGGTGAGACCAACCGATCGCCCGCGCCCGTGATCCAACGCGACAGCGCGGCGGTCATCGACAAGAACTCCGAACTGTCGGGCACGTTGCACTCCAAGGGCAATGTGCTCATCGAGGGCGTCTTTCAGGGCGAGGTTGAGGCCAAAGGAACCGTGTTGGTGGAGCGGGATGCCCTGACCGAAGCCAAACTATGCGCGAACGACGTGATCGTCTCCGGATCGTTCGACGGCGAGATCGAGTGCCAACACCGGCTTCAGATTACGGCCACGTCCAGTATCAAGGGCGAGATTAACACCCCGATCCTTGTGGTAGAGGACGGCTCGACCGTGAACTGCCGCTTCAAAATGACGCGCACAGAGAGGTGATGACCATGGCTACTGCACCAAGTTTGCAAGCAGCGGCGAATACCGGGGTCGACCACGCCGGCAGTGAAAGCCGGGTCGATCGTGATTCGCACTTCAACGGGCTTTTTGAAACCAAGCAGAACCTGTGGATCGAAGGTATCGCCGAAGGCGAGATCCAATGCGAGGGTATGGTGACCGTGGCCGAGGGCGCGCGCGTGAAGGCCAAGGTCACGGCCAAAGCCGTCACGATTGCCGGCGTCCTGGAAGGGGATGTGATCTGCCGTGACGTCTTCCAGATCATGCCGAGCGGTCAGGTTGACGCCACCGTTTCCGCCCGCCGGCTGATCGTTCAAGAGGGCGGCTTCTACAACGGCGAGTTTCACATGATCACCGGCAATTCGACCGACAGCATCGCCGGGCTGTCTGGCTTCGATGCGCCCGGCGCCGCCCGTCAGGCGGCGGACAGCAAACCGGCCGCGGGCGGCGAGCCGGCCGCAGGCGGCGACCTGTTGAGCAACGACGAATGGTGGGCCAAGCTGTCAGGTACGCCGGACGCGACCGAGGAACCAGAGACCAAGACGGACAAGAAGGCGAGCACGTGACCCTGTCGCTCTGACCGCTGGCTAAGGAACGTCAAGGCCGAGCAGTCGCCCGCACCGATCGGGCGGGCGACTGCTCGGCCGTTTCTTTTCCATCCCGTCCGACGTCTTGACACTAAATGCACGTGGCCGGTTAGCGTGCCGTCGGTCTTGCGATTCGGTTGCATTATCGGGCTGCTTAGAGTATAATCTGGCTTGTAGAATACCTTTGGGCGCTCAGTCTGAATGCCGACCCGCTAACGGAGGTGGGGCATGCGCAAATCGCTATGGATCACGCTCCTGCTGGTATCAGTGTTGCTGGCTGCCTGCGGCGCCGCTCAGCCGCTGCCGGTTGCCCCGGGGCCCTCGGGCGGCCTCGGTTTTGTGATGTCCTTGCCCCGTGTCGAGATCGACCTGGATCAGAACGGGCAGCCCAGCTTGCTGGGTATCAAGCTTGCCGAGGTCGGCTCGTTGCTTAACCAGAATTTTAGCGGCCTGGCGCTGGACAAGCCCACGCTGGACCACTTGGTAGGCGCGGGCATACAGCACGTCGAGGCTCGCCAAACCGGCGCCGGACTGGAGTTCCTGGTCAACGGCAAGCTGATGCCGCACGTTGGCTGGACGGATGACTC
>JADGQF010000134.1 GCA_017882045.1 Anaerolineales bacterium | reverse complement strand
CACGCGCATCGGTAGCAGCCTCCATCAGACGTCGCGCGGCAGCCAGCAAAGCCGCCATCGCCAGGTCAGCCGTGGCATCGGTGAGGACACCGGGCGTATTGCCGACCGGGATGCCACGGCGCGTACAGGCGGAAATGTCCACGTTATCCACGCCCACTGCCATGTTACTGACCACGCGCAGGTGGGGCGCGCGCGCCAACAGTGCCTCGTCAACCCGGACGGTGAGCAGACTGAACAGGCCGTCGGCCTCAGCCAGGTGTGCGGCGAGTTCCCGCGCCAACCCTTGCGCGTCCGCCGGGCCGACCAACGAACGGCAGACGCCCTCTAAAGAGACCAACCAATCCGACGGCAGAGCGTGTGTCACAAGTACGAACGGCTGGGAAGAAACGGTTGACATCAGGAATCTACGCCTCCTATGGTAAAGGTGCGGACAAACCTACTACCGGCCGTGGGCCGCGATCGGCCGGGTCATTCTACTCAACAAGCCATAGTGAATCAAGAACGCGCCGCTGTACAGCGCGGAACAACACCGCTGAGACAAACCGGCCTTACACGGTTTGCTCCGTCAGTGAGCCGTCAGCCAAACGGTATTGACGCCTAGAAAACCCTGCTGTAGAATGCCGGTAAATGACAATTATCACTTTGACCACCGATTTTGGCCTGGCGGATGGCTACGTGGGGACCATGCAAGGCGTGATCCTGTCCATCGCGCCCGAGGCCCGGCTGGTTGATCTGAGCCACGCCGTGGCCCCGCAGAACATACGCCAGGCCGCCTACATCCTACAGCGTGCGGCGCCCTACTTCCCCGCAGGCACAGTTCACCTGGCAGTGGTCGATCCGGGCGTGGGCGGGGAACGGCGCGCCATAGCCGTGCGCGCGGGGGGCATGGCTTACGTTGGGCCGGATAACGGCCTGTTCAGCGCCGCCCTCGCGCAGCCCGGCGCGCAGGTTTTCGTGCTGGATCGCCCACAGTACTGGCTCCCGGATGTCAGCCGCACCTTCCATGGCCGCGACGTCTTCGCCCCGGTTGCGGCGCACCTGGCCCACGGAGTGCGTGCCGAGGACATGGGCACGCCTGGCGATGAAGCCCTGCGCTTTGCCATACGCGAGCCCGTCCGCCCTGCGCAAGATCTCATCCAGGGAGAGGTTGCCTACGTCGACCACTTCGGCAACCTGATCACCAATATCCCGGGCGCCTGGCTAGCCGAGGGCCATTGGCGCTGCCAGGTCGGCGGGCACACGATCCATCAGCTCTCCACGGCCTATGCCGGGGTGGCGCCCGGCACGTTATTGGCCCTGGTCAGCAGCGTCGGGACCGTCGAGATCGCGCAACGCTCGGGCAGCGCCGCTCAGAAATTGGGAGTAACCGCCGGCGAGCCGGTTACGCTTCGGCTCGCCGGCTGAGCTCGCGACCGTCAGACTGACGAAGGTACTGGTCGACCCTACTACCCACCGACACCAAGGACGGTATCCCATGGAGAAATTCGTGATCGAAGGCCGGCAACCGCTGGCGGGCGACGTCAAGCCGGCGGGAAACAAGAACGCGGCTTTGCCGATCCTCGCGGCGGTGCTCCTCAGCGAAGAGGGCATCACCCTGCACAACGTGCCACGCATCGGCGACGTGAGCACGATGCTGCTTTTGCTATCCGAAATGGGGGTGAGCGTCAAGGACGAGGGACCAACGCTGACCCTCTGCTCGAAGGACGCCCAGTTCGCGAAGCTGCGTACCGACCTGTTCCAGCAGATCCGCGGCTCCATGCTGCTGGCCGGGCCTATGCTCGGCCGTTTCGGCTGCGCCACCGTGCCCCTGCCCGGCGGTGACCGGATCGGCCGGCGTCGCGTCGATACTCACCTGCTGGCGCTTGAGTCATTGGGCGCCAAGGTCGACTTCGACCACTACGAGTTCAAAATATGCTGCGACAGCCTGCACGGCGCCGATATCCTGCTGGATGAGATGAGCGTCACCGGCACCGAGAATGCCGTCATGGCAGCCGTGCTGGCCAAAGGCAACACCATCATCCGTAACGCCGCTTCCGAGCCGCATGTCCAGGACCTGTGCCGCCTCCTTAACACGATGGGCGCGCAGATCGAGGGCATCGGCAGCAACCAGCTCGCAATCCAGGGTGTCGAGCGCCTGCGCGGCGGCGAGTTCGCCATCTCGCCCGACTACCTGGAGGTCGGCAGCTTTATTGGCTTGGGCGCCGTCACACGCGGGGAGATCCGCATCCACGGCGTCGTTCCCGAGCACATGCGCATGATCAACCTGGTCTTCGAGGACCGGCTGGGCGTGAACATGCATCTGGAGGGTGACGTCCTGGTCGTGCATGACGAGCAGAACCTGTGCGTCCGTGAGGACATCGGCGGCGCGGTGCCAAAGATTGACGACGCTCCCTGGCCCCAATTCCCGGCCGACCTGATGAGCATTGCCCTGGTGGTCGCCACGCAGGCGAAAGGCACCGTGCTGATCCATGAGAAAATGTTCGAGAGCCGGCTCTACTTCGTAGACAAGCTAATCACGATGGGCGCCAAGATCATCCTGTGCGACCCGCATCGCGCCGTCATCGTCGGTCCGTCGCTGCTGCACGGCCAGGAAATGAGCAGCCCGGATATCCGGGCCGGCATGGCGTTGTTGATCGCCGCCCTGGCAGCGCGCGGCACCAGCGCAATCCAGAATGTCGGCCAGATCGACCGTGGCTACGAAAAGATCGACGCCAAGCTGCGAGCCCTGGGCGCAAAGATCGAGCGCATAAAGGCGTGATGCGCGGTTCACGGATCACGCGGCATCACTTTTCAGACTGGAGGTCATATGGCCAACGCCCTTATCGTCGTTGACATGCAACGCGGCTTCATGTCCCCCGAGGGCACGCTCTATTGCGGGGACGCGGCGCGCCAGATCATCCCCCGCGTGCGCGAGTTGGTCGAATCAGAGGCGGCGCGGGGCAGCCTGATCGTCTTTACTGCGGACACACACACGCCCGACGACAAGGAATTCGCGATGTTTCCGCCCCACTGCGTGGTGGGAACCTCCGAGGTCGAGATCATCCCCGAGCTGGCAGCGCTGGCCGCACAGCACACGGTGCTGCCAAAGCGGCGTTTCTCGGCCTTCTTTGAGACCGATCTTAGCCAGCGCCTGGCCGCCTTCGGTCCCGAGCGGATCATCGTCGTCGGCGATTGCACCGACATATGCGTTCTTCACACTGTCGCCGATGCGCGTAACCGCGACTATCCGGTGGACGTGCCCAGCGCCTGCGTCACATCCTTCGACGCTAACGCGCACGCCTGGGCGCTGAAACACATGGAGAAGATCCTGGGCGCGCACGTGATCTAAGCGCAGGCGCAAGGCAGAAAGGTAACCAATGGAGACGTTCCGTAGCCTGGGGAGCATCCCGGCCTACATCGGAGAGGACAAGGCCCGCATCCAGGAGCTGGCCGGCCGCAGCACGGGGCTGACGAGCCACAGCCTGGCCGTGATCACCCATCCGCCCGCCAGCACGGCCCGCACGCATCACCACACTGTGGCCGACGAGATTTACCTGGTCCAGTCCGGCCGCGGCCAGATCCGCGTGGACGCCATCACCCGCCAGATCTCCCCCGGCGACGTCGTCGTGATTCGCCCGGACCAATGCCACAAAGTATGGAACGAGGGTCCGGAAGACCTGGTCCTCGTCGTCACCTGCGCCCCCGCCTACCAGGTCGACGAAGTCGTGTGGGACGAATAACAAAGAAGGCAGAAGGACGGGAAATCCTTCTGCCTTCTGTACTCTGCCTCTGGCCCTTCTCTAGCCCTTTCCCCCCGCGGCCGGTGTGAACACGGCCATCAGGCGGTCCAGTTGCTCGTAGACCCAGTTCTGCCGGAAGCCGGCCAGGACTGCCACCAGGTAGGGCAGGATGCGCACTGCCGTCGCGGCCTGCGGATTGGTCAGGTCGACCTGCACCACCAGGAACCCGCCGGCGAGCACCAGGAACATGATCCCGCCCAGGACCAGCCCCATTAATGGCTGGACCAGGTACCACAGCGAGTACTGGCCGTCGAAGTCCTGCAGGTTGGCTACATGCCACCAGAGCATGTAGAGCGCCCCGATCACGCCACCAATGCCGCCCCACATCATTGTGCTCCAGAAAGGAAAGATGTCGGCTGCCGTCGGTCCGCTGATGCTGCCCAGCCGGTTGAGCGCCGCGGTCATCGGCGCAGCCATCACCAGGCCGGCCAGCAGAACCACCGCCCAGCCCACCTGGTAGAGTAAAAGCGATATGCCGTAGCGGGTCCCGTCGTGCCGGCTTTTACGCGTGCGCTCGAGCATTGCTTTGACCTCGCGCGTCCGGTATTCGGCGTTGACGTACTCTTCGGGGTTCTCGATCAGTGTTTGGCGTGCGTCGTGCAGCATCTTCAGCATCTGCTCGCTGTTGGCCGGCGGGCTGGCAAAATCCGTGCTGATCTGCTGATAGAGCTCGTCAATCTGCGCGTGCAATCCCTTCAGCCACGCCGGGTCGATGCTCGCCAGGATGGCCGCGCGCTGCTGGTCGGTTAGCTGGCGAGGCGAGGGCATGGGGCCGACCTCAGCCGGCTGGCCCGGCCCGATCACGCTGCGCCCTCCGGCGGGCGGCGGCTGGACGCCCGCAGGCCCGGGTCCCCCGGCAGTTTCGACAACGATCGCGCCGATGCGCTGCCTGGGCGCCGCCAGCGACCGGTTTGCGCCCGCGGCTCCCGGCGGTGCCACCACGGCAGGTGACGTCTTGCCTACCCGCGCCAGCGCAGTTGTAGCCGGGCTCTGCCCGTCCGTCGCTGGGCGGCCGGCCAGGGCGGGTTCCCCAGACTGCCCGGCGGACATACCCACTGCCGGCTCGACGCCGCCGGTCCCCGGCGCGCCCGCCATTGCTTTCCGAACTGACGGCACGTCGATGTTCCCGAGTCGGGCGTCTGCGGTGACCCTGGCTACGGCTGGAATTGCCGCATCGCCCGGGCGGGTGGCATCTCCTGATTCTACATCCACTGTCACCCCGTTGCCATCGCCCGGCCGCGTGGCCGCTCCGGCAGCGCGGCGGGCCTGTGGAGACTGGTTTCCGGTTGCGATTGCCGCCACTTCGTTGTCCAGAAGGGCGGCCAGGTCTGTGCTGACGAGTTGGTCGGCCACAGACGCGCCTTCCGACCGGTTAAAGAGCGCGTCAAGGCCGCGCCCGCGTGTTTCGCGCGGACCGCCGGTGCTGCTGGCAGATGTGCTCATGGCTACTCACCTTGCTGAAAGGAACGAACAACAAAGACAACAATATTATACCATATTTTTCGTCAGATGGGACCAGGCAATTTTGCCAATCAGAGAATATCTACAGCGGGGACCACGTCAAAGCGGAAACGGTTGCGGAATCGGCGCAGGACGCGCAGCACGGGGCGAGCCAGGACAAGGACGAGAACTGCGTTGCCGGCGGCCCGACCCAGGTCCCACCACAACGAGGTCGCGACATAGAAGACCAGGTAGGCGCGTATGGTCGGCCAGAGTGACAGGCCCGGGCGCCAGGTGTCCGTGCCGGCGATGCCACCCGAGAGGAAAGGCCAGAACCAGAGGTTCATGATCGCACCGAAGACAAAGCCCAGCAGCCCTCCCCAGATGGCAAGCGCGAGCGGTTCCGCCTTGCTCCCACCCGTGCGCCCACCCGGCAACAGGCCGGAGAGCAGCCCGACCCAGGCCGTCGCAAACATCTGGTAAGGCAGCCAGGGCCCAACCCCGCCGCCGATGAGGGCCGAGACCAGCAGCGACAGGGCGCCCAGCAGAAAGCCAAACGTCGGACCGTAGGCATAGCCTACCAGGATGGGCAGCACGAAGATGGCCGAGAAGCCGGCCGGCCCGGGTAAGGCGCGCAATACGGCGTTGAGCGCCACCAGAATGCCAAGCAAGGCCGTCAACTTGCTGGTCATCTGCTGCACATTGAGCCCGGCCAGCGCCGCCACCAGGCACAGCCCGATCAGCAGCACCGTCAACAGGGGCGCGTCGGAGGCGTGCGCCATCATCGATCCGCCGGACGCCGGCAGAGCCGGCAGAAAGAAGGGATACAGGAAAGCCGCCAACCCCAGCAGACTGGCCAGAGCGAGGATCAAGCCAGGGGTGACGCGTGATAGACGATAAGTGAGGCGCGAGGCATGACTTGTCATCGACCGCTATTCTTCCGTGACCCTCGGCGTTCCGTCCCTCATCCCTCCGCCTTCATCTCGCGCAGCACGTCCTCGACGACCAGAAACCGCGGGTCGCGGAAGAGCTTGTTGATCTGTGACGAGAAGACTTGCGAATCGCTCATCACCGCGCGGGCCGGGCCGTCCACCACTACCTCACCTTCGGCCAGCAGGACCACGCGATCTGCACAGGCGGCGACCAGTTCCACGTCGTGCGTCGCCATGATGACGGTGCGCCCCTCGCGCTTCAGATCGAGCAGCAGCGCCGCCAGCGCTTCCTTTTGGGCATAATCCAGGCCGCGCGTCGGTTCGTCAAGCAGGATCACCTGCGGCCCGGCCACCAGGATGGCCGCCAGCGCCGCGCGTTGTTGCTCGCCGCCGCTCAGATCGCGCGGGTCGCGCCCGCCCACTTCCGCCAGCCCCAGTCGCTGTAACAAGGCCCGGTCGGCCGCCGGGTCGGGGCGCAGATGATGGCCGCGTCGCGTGAAGCTGAGTTCTTCGTCGAGCGTTTCCTGGAAGAGCAGCGTTCCCGGCTGCTGCGGCACGTAACCCACATAACGGATGATGTCGTCCATCTCCGCTCGCTGAGTGTCCAGCCCGGCGACCGTGACCCGGCCTGCACCCGGCTTGAGCAAGCCGACGATCTGTTTGAGCAGCGTGCTTTTCCCGGACCCATTGCGTCCCATCAGCGCCACAAACTCGCTCGGCCCCGCCTGAAACTTGACATGACGCAGGGCCGGGCGCCCGTTGTAACTGTAGTCGACGCCGTCCAAAACGACCGTAGCCGCGGGCGACGGCTGGGCGACGGGCAGAGCCGCGGAAGGTGACAAAGGCTCGCCGCGCCCGCGCGCCCTGCCTGGCCCGCTGTCTTCCGCCAGTCCAAGGCTGCTCCGCTCGCCCGCCTCCGCAGACCTGAAGAGGGACCGGGCAAACACCCGCCCCTCCTTGATCGTAAGTGGCAGCGGCTGCCAACCGAGTGCGCGGCCGAGGCGCACGAGCGGAGGGACCAGGGGCAACTGGGCCAGTATGGCGCGCGGATCGCCCATCACCGGCGGAGCGCCTGAGGCCGGCAAGTAGAGCACGCGGTCCGCGTACTGTATGACCCGCTCCAGCCGGTGCTCGCTCAGGATCACGGTCAAGCCCAGGTCCTCGTTAAGCTGGCGCAGCGCGACCAGGACTTCCTCGGCCGCCTGCGGATCCAATTGCGAAGTCGGCTCGTCCAGCACCAACACTTCCGGTTGCAGGGCCAACACCGAAGCAATCGCGACCCGCTGCTTCTCTCCACCCGACAGGCTGCTTATGCGGCGACCGCGCAAGTGGGCGATCGCCAGTTGGTCCAGCACTTCCTCGACGCGCTTGCGCATCGTGGCTTGCGGCAGGCCAAAATTCTCCATCGCGAAAGCCAGCTCGTCCTCGACCGTATCGACCGCGAATTGCGCTTCAGCATCCTGAAACACGAAACCCACCAGGTCGGCCATGCCGCGCGGCGCGCGCCCCACGGGATCGCGGCCGAACACACTGGCCCGGCCCGCCCAGCGGCCGCCGTAAAAGTGCGGCACCAGGCCGTTCAGACTGCGCAAGAACGTCGATTTGCCTGCGCCCGATGGCCCGACCACCAGCACAAATTCGCCGGGCTCGATGGACAGGCTGAAGTCCGCCAGCACCGGCACGGTCTGGTCAGGGTAGATGTAGGACACGTGATCGAGCTTTATCATGGTTGGATCGCTTTCGCCTCGGCGCCGAGCAAGAAGGCCGGCGCCACCGCCAGCAATGCCGCCAGGCCGACCACCGGCTGGAACGCCGGCCAGGGCGAATAGGGCGGGTAGGGATAGTAGAACAGCCAGTCGGCCCGGAGCAGCCACACCGCCAGCCAGATCATCCCGGCCAGCAAACTGGCGCCCAGGATCAGCCGGTCAGGGCGGTTCCAGTACCAGCGCCGGTACTGCGAACGGCGGACGCGCCTGCCCTGGTCCCAGAAACTCCAGCCCAGTGCCAGCCCGCCGGCCGCCAGCAACGACCCGGCCAGCAAGCGGCGGTCGGGCAGGAAGCCGAGGCACGCCAGGCCGCTGGCCAGCGCTGCCAGCCCGCCTAAGATCGCGAGCTGCTGAGCCAGCCGCCGCCAGTGGCTGCTCGGCTCGATCGCGCCGCCGAAGCCACGCGCTTCCATCGACTCGGCCAGCCGCATCGCCCGCTCGAGCGCGGTGATGAGCAGCGGCATGATCAACGGCAGCAGGTCACGCAGGCCGCGCACGCGGTGGCCGCGCACCTGTTGAGCCTCACGTATTGTCTGCCAGGCAGCGACCATCTGCGGCACGAAGCCGACGGCGATCGCGCTGACCACGCCCATCTGGTAGATGAAAGCGGGCGTCATGCGCAGCAGACGGGCCTGATCCACGGCAACGTTGAAAACCGCAAATGAGAGCAGCAGAGTGATGATCTGTAAACCGGTCGTCAGTCCATAGAGCAACGATTCAGCCGTGATCGGCCCGCCGACCACCGGCCAGTTAGCCGGCAAGCTCAGCAAGACCAGGTTACCCTGGTGTGAGGTCAGGGCAGAGAACGGGATGGTTAACAGCCACAACGCCGCGCCGAAGCGCACGAACGCACCCCAACTGCGCGCCAGCGGGCTGCTCTGTCCGAGCGCCAGGTAGGTGATCCCGACGGCCAGCAACACCAGGCTCAGATAAAGCGGGTTGCGCGTCAACAGCGCCGGCAGGGCAGCGGCTGCCAGCCAACCAGACCAGGCGACGGGATGATGCTCAGACGTCACGGATTGCATTTTAACACATTCCAGCGAACGCAGATCGTCTTCACGCTCTGCGGCGCAGTACAACGAAGGCTCCAGCGCCCAGCAAGACGAGGGCAATCGCAGCATAAGCCGCGTACTGCAGGAGCGCTCCGGGTCCGGCCGGCGTAGTCGTGGCGGCGGATGTCTGCGAGCCCGGCAACGCCACGGCGCCGGCCTTGCAAACATCCGCGAAGGCGACCGCCGGCGGCTCCGTGGCGCTTGAGAAGTTTCCCGACCCCCAGGACCAACCCTGTAAGTCGCCGTCGGTCACCTTCACGGCGGCGGCGCCGGCCTGAGAGTAGAGCCAGGCGCCGCTGTGCCATAAATAATAAGCCCAGTACTCGCACTGGCTGCCCGTGCAGCGGCAGAAACAATCCTGCGATGGGTAGCGGCAGCCCTGGTCGTTGATGCTGCAAATGGCGCCGCCGAGTGCGCCGCCGGAATCGACGATGCTCTTGAACCCCGATCGCTGGAGCAATTGCTCGCCGGTGATGGCCGGCTCACTGAATGAGACGCACGCGGTCTGAACTTTGCCATCCGCAAAACGCACGACCAGTCCAGCCCGGTGCGTTCCGGGCGCGCCGGCGTCCGGGTTGGCAGTCCCACGACCGGCCTGCGCGAGGGCGGGGCCCGCGCCGACTGTCAGCAGGAACATCAACACCAGGCCCACCAGCGCGCTGCCGGTGAAGGCGCCCATCTAGGCCCTGCTCGCCAGGCCGCGCCAGGCCAGGAAACCGGCCGCGAACAACAGGACTCCGGCCAGGGCAAAAGGCGTGGCGGAAGCAGAGCCGCCGGTCGTGGGAAGCGCGGCCGGCGGACCGCCTGGCGGAGCCGCCTTGGTCGCCGTCACGGTCGCGCTGGATTGCACGGTCTGCGCGCTCGCCGGCTGCGCCTTGATCTGGGCGAGGGTCATGAGGGGCGGCTGGTCAGTTGGGTTGAAGCTCGCATCCAGCCCACTCCAGATAAAGCCCTCGACGGCGCCATCCGCCGGCTTATAGGCGCCGACGCCCTCCTGAGAAGCGACCCATTTGCCCGTCTTCGCGTCCAGATGATAGTAGGCCCAGAAGTGCTGCTTGTCGCAGAAGCAGTTGGTGCTCGGGCAGCCCGTATCGTTGATGCTGCAAACAGCCGGCCCGAAATCGCCGTTGGTGCTGACAAGCTTGACGGACGCCTTCTGCAACGCGTCAAAGGCCGTTGCCGTGATCGGAACAGTCACAAGCTCGGCGTGAACCTTGCTGCCGGGTAGAGCGATGACCACGCCCACCTGTTTCGTGCCTGCCTGGGCGAGCGCGACTCCGGCGAATATGGCCAGGAGCGCCAGGGTGAGAGACAAAGATGCCAAGAGCCGACGGTACATGGGTGTCCTCCACAAAGTTTGGTGTTTGGCTTGGTTGGCTATGCTCGGCCGGCATCCACGCTATTTGGTCGCGCCGGCCAGGTGCACGGGCAGATAGAACGGCTTGCATGCCTGTCCATTGTCTTTGAACTCGGCCAGCGCATCGAGTGCGTCAAGCGTGGCCACCAGGCGGCTTTCCTGGTGGGCCGGGTCATGCGTGTAGACAAAGGCCCCGCTCGGCTCCTGGAACGCCAAGAGACTCTCCAAAGCGCTGGGGCCGCCGGCGCCAGGGCGGATTTTGGCCGGGTCCAGCCCGGCGGCGATCAGCCCGGCGACCGCCAGGGCGGTTGAGTTGGCGTTAGCGGGGCCGGGCACCGAGCCAGTCGCCCAACCGTCGGCGGTCTGCTGCTTCGCCAGGAAATCCAGCGAGGGGACAAGCGCCGGCGAGCAGTGCATGCCACCGTACCTCGCCAGGGTCTGCAGGACTCGCCCGGTCGTATCCACATCGCTCGCGCTGGCATCAAACGACCAGAACCAGCTGCCATCCGCGCGCCGGGCCGCCAGCAAGGCGTCGAAGGCGGCCGGTGGGACGGTGACCCTGGCAAGGGCCAGCCCCTCGACCGCCAGGGTGTGGCGAAACAACAAGTCCGGATTGTAACGCCCGCTGGCCGGGTCATAATCGGCCTGAATGACGCCGATCACGTCCAGCCCGGCGACGGAGCGAGCGTCCCCGCCGGCAACCGCCACGGCGCGTGCGATCTTGCCGGCCTGCCCGGCGTCCGTTCCCACATAGGCGGGAGTAAGAGCCGCCAGCGCATCCAACGCGCTGTGGCCGTCGACGGTCCAATCTTTGCCGGCCGGGTCCGCCCCCAACCGGGCGAGGATAAAGACCGCATCCGAGGTCGCGGCAGCGCTGCTCGGGTTGCCCGGCGCCCCGCTGAAGCCTCCATCCGGCAGTTGTTGCGAATGCAGCCAGGCAACGGCCCGCCCGATGGCGCCCTCGATGGCCTGTCGGTCGGGCGCGGCTTGCTCCCGACCGTTCAACGGAACCCCATTCCGTCCGACGGCCGGCGGCCCGGAAACCGTCGCCTGCGCTGACAGCTTTGAGGGAATCCGCGCAGGCAGCAGACCTCCGGGCACGGCCGCCAGCAGGAGGATGAGGATGAACGCAATCAGTGCTTGCATACGAGACTTGGCCTTGGGAACAAAAAAAGCCCCGGGCAGGGGCTTCAAGTGCCTCCGCCGGAGGCCAAATAAAAACCCCTTGCCTGCTTTGACAAGGGGAGTTGAGACGGTCCGCCGTCTGACGGGCGGCTGTTCCAACTCCCTTTACTTCGAAGGGTGTCGAGAACGGGCAGAGGTGGGTGTTCTGGCTTGCCAGTCAGACTGACTTACAGTTGCGGGACAGCGCCGGCCTTGCACCGGCTTCCCCCAATAATCCCTGCCCATTTGCTTTCTTATGTTTTACATTCTTATGCGCGCAGCATAACACAGGGACTGTTGGGTGTCAAAAACGGAAATGGCGGAATGGCGGTAAGGCGCCCGGTACCTAACTGTAAGCCAGCCGTCTAGCCCAATTTGGCTCTATCTGTTATAATGAATTCCGGAAAAGGTGTTTGTGTTGCCGGAGGCGAAAGAAGTGAATTCTACTTGGAAACGAAACGGCGTGGTATACGTGTTGATTCTGATTGCGGTGGGCGCCCTGTTTTATAGCGCCCGGCAGTCATCAGCCCCAGCCGCCGAGAAGGACCTGACCGACGTCGCGACGCTGATCGACCAGGGCAAGGTGGACAAGATCACTGTGATGGGTGATCAGCTGGAAATCCAGTTGGCTAACGACAAACCCGGCAAAACGTACGTCTCTCACAAAGAGACCGGGGTGGCGCTGACCAGTGCCCTGCTCAAACTTGGCGTGCCTGCCGACAAATTGGCGCAAGTGGATATCAAGGTAGCTACGCCGAGCGACATCGGGAGCTGGCTGACGATCCTGGGGACGCTCTTGCCGGTCGTTCTGATGGCCGGGCTATTCTTCCTGATCCTGCGCCAGGCGCAGGGCTCGAATAACCAGGCGATGTCTTTCGGCAAGAGCCGGGCGCGCATGTTCACGGGTGACAAGCCGACGGTGACCTTCGCGGATGTGGCCGGGGCCGAAGAATCGAAGCAAGAGCTGCAAGAGGTGGTGGAGTTCCTCAAGGAGCCGCAGAAGTTCGCCTCGCTGGGGGCGCGCATCCCCAAGGGCGTGCTGCTGGTC
>JADGQF010000133.1 GCA_017882045.1 Anaerolineales bacterium | reverse complement strand
TAGTCTTTGCCTCCGAATCCCACGTTGGCGCATTGCTCAGACCCGATTCACCTCACCGCAAAGCATTTGCGCAGCAGGCGCTCACGGCTGGGGGGACTCAAGGTGGGGAAGCGCCCGGTAAGCGGCGAGGCGCGCGGCCGCTGCGGCTGCTACGTCACAGGCCAGGCCGGAGCGCGCCCGCTCGGCGGCCTCTTCGACCGTTTCGCCGAAAGCCACCGTGAACCGGCCCCCACGTCCCATGCCCAGCGTCACAACGCTGCGCCGCTCCGGGTCCGCCGTCACCCAGAAGGGATTGCGCCACTCCGTTTCTGGACCATCCTCGAAGCCCAGGCTGAGGGCCGTGCCAGGGGGCGCGATACCCACCAGGGTGTGCCAGGCGCTGAACGTGACTAACAGGTCTCCGCGCGGTGCGCTGGCCGCATAGACGTCATCCGTGGCCAGGCGCGTGACGGCCGGCTCGGGCACGATCACATCCAGCATGCGCCGGCGCGGGGTATAGATCAGCAATCCGAAGGGTTGCCCGGCGTAGGTGGCTACGAAGCCCGAGCGCACTTTTGTCGGCCCGTCCATCCCGAAAAAACCGAAGGTCCCCCCTTCGCCCCAGATATCCGGCAGGTCGGGCAAGCCGGCAAGCAGTCCGTCCAGCATTCAGTCTACGTCCTCTGTGTACCGCCGATGCCTCCCACTTCGGACGTATCATACATCAATATCCCGTAACTATGAACTGGAGGGCTTACGCACTGGGCGGAGTGGTTTCTCGCGTCGCCCGTCAAGCAAATGGCGGATGGCCAGCATGGGGTGGTGGTAAAGCATGCGCGGGCCGGCGTAACGCATGATGACCCGGATGCGATCGCGCATGGCCGGCTTGTAGCAGTGCACCGGGCATCTGGCACAGGTGGTCTTGTCTTCCTGGAACGGGCAGCGCGTCAGGCGGGCGCGCGCGTAAGCCAGGATCTCCTGGCAATCGGCGCACAGCTCCCCTGCCTGGACGCCGGGTTGCCGGTCGCTGCCATGCTGTGTGCGGCAGTACAGGCCGATCATCGCTTCGAGGGTATGCATTTCGCGCGCCATGCGCGGGTGGTCAAGGGACATGGCTAGAGTATCCTCGCGGTCGTATGTTGGTCGCGAGGATAGCCCCTCGGAGGCGGGTTGTCAGTGACGTTTGTCACGTGGACGGTTTTTCGCGCTTGAAGCACAATTGCTTGCCGTCCGTCAGCCCGGACAACGCGCCACTGGCGGCTCCTGCCAGTTCCCAACCCACGTCGCCCAGCAGATTGGCATAATCATGGATGACCGGCATAGCCGTCCAGTCTTCGAGCTCTTGCCCATTGATGAAGCGCGGTCGCCAGCCGTTATGCTCCTGGAAGGAAACGAGCAGGTATTCCCACTTGCCCGTCGGCGGCCGCGCCTCCTCTACGGAGGGCCTGCCGGCCGGCTGATCGTCTGCCTGCCCGGCCGGTTTTCTGGCAGCCTGGGGCCTGCGGACGGGGATGGGCCGGGTGGCAGGCGGCACCGCGACAGGCGTCGGGACGGCCGCCACCTCGCCGAGAATTTCGCCCAGGATGTCGGGCGTCTGCTTACGGTCTGCCATCTTGGCTGATCCTTTCTACCAGGTTGCGGTAGTCTTCTGCTCCAGGCGAGCTGGGAGCGTACTCGAATATGGTCTGGCCGTAGTCGGGCGCCTCCGAGAGCCTGACGCTGTAGCGGATCGGGTCGCACAACTGCTGCGGATAGTGAGTGCGCAGCTGGGCCAGGATCTCATCGGACTTGCGCACCCGGCGGTCGAGGAAAGTAGGCAGGACGTAGCGTAAAACCAGGTCGTGGTGATATCTTTGGATGGCAGCCAGGCTCTTGCTGAAGTCCAGCAGGCCCTGCAGGGTCATGATCTCCAACGAAACGGGCGCCACAGAACCTCGCTGGCGTAGAACAGGACGTTGATGGTCAGCGTGTCCCAACCGGGCGCGGTGTCAAGGATCACGGTGTCATACTGGCCTTCCAGCGGGGCCAACGCCTCGGTCACGGCCTGCTCGCCGCCAAAGTCGCGCCGGGCAATGTCGCGCTTGAGGCCGGCCAGGGAACGGCCGCCGGCCAGCAGCCAGAGGTTTTCCCGGGCTTGCAGCGTCGCCTGGGGTGGCGCAACCTCGGCGGTGGTGACTTCGGCCAGCCCGGCTGCGGCCTGGCAGCCCGATGCCCGTGCCGCCTGCCCCTGGGTGTCACTGTCGATCAGCAGTACCCGCTGCCCGCGCGCGGCCAATCCGGCAGCCAGGTTGACGGCGGTGGTGGTCTTGCCGACCCCACCTTTTGAGAGAGCGACGGCGGTCTTCCTCATCGGCTCCTCCCTGGCGCATCCCGCGCCTGCGAAACTCGCCCATCGGCCTATTTGTTAGTGCATTATACCACTAAAGCAAGTTGGTGGATAATTTCTTCGACAATCGCTTGGGGAGTCTGGTCCACGTCGACGCGCAGCACATCGCCAGTCGGTTCTTCGAGAGTTTGGAACTGGCTGGCCAGCAGCTCGGGCTTGAAGAAGTGGCCGTGCCGCGCTTGCAGCCTTAGCAATAGCAGGTCGTAGCTGCCGTGGAGGTAGACAATGTGCACATCGCGATCGTCACGCAGCAATTGCTGCCGGTCAATGCGGGTGAGCGCCGAGCAAGTAACTACGCCCGATTCGTCATGCAATATCAGCGTGTCGATCAGGTTGTGCAGTGCGGCCAGCCACGGGACGCGCTCTTCCTCCGTCAACGGCGTGCCCTGGCGCATCTTCTCGATGTTGGCGGGGGGATGGAAGTCATCCGCATCGTAGAATGGCCAGCCAAGCTTGCCGGCCAACAACTGTCCGACCGTCGTTTTGCCTGACCCCGAAACGCCCATGACCATGATGACCACGCGCACCCTCCATCGCTGCAGATCGGAATAAAGGACACTTTGACGTTCACATTGAACCATGCTATGGCGACACGACGTGGCGGAATGTAATCAACAGACCTTTGTTGCGCAGGCCCCTGGCCAATCAGCGGTAATCCAATTTTGGTGAGCACAGACAACTCAGCTCGCACCGTCCGGGAACACGGGTACGGCAGGAGCGCGCTGCCGGGTACCGCGCTGGAGCGCCAGGAAGCACAGGCTGCCCAGAAGCGCCCCGCCGGCACTGACCGCGAACATGACGGCGAATCCCCCGGCCTGCGCCAGCGTTCTGCCCAGCAACAGCCCGGCGAGGTGGCCGGCGCCATTGACCATGTTAAACAGCCCGCTATTCCGACCGCGGCTGCGGTTGTCACCGGCTTCGACCGCGAAAGTCATCGCGTTGGCCGTGAAGCTGCCAAAGCTCAGCCCGCGCACGAATTGCACGCCGACCAGCGCCGGCAGCAGGCGGCTGAGCAAGGAGTATAACCCAGGATGACAATCGCCGCGCCAAGTCCCCCTGCCGACAGCAGCGCGGCCCGCCCGACCACGTCGGACCACTGGCCGGCCAGCCACATCGAGGGCGCCTCTACCACGGCTGCCAGGCCCCAAAGGCTGCTGATGGCCGTCTTGCTGTAGCCCAGCGAGGCCATGAAGTTGGGCCACATGGAAGCCTGGGCCTGCCAGGCGGCCGTGAACAGGAACGCGCCGCACAGGAACAACACCGGCAAGCCCGGTTTCCAGTTCGTGCGCCGGGCAATGGCCCGGCGGGGCGCCCAGGACAAACAGGTTGCCGGCGTGGGCAGGAAGTTCTCACCCGTGGGGGCAGCGATCGGTTCGGGAGATGGCATGGGCTCGCGGCTACCCGGCCGGGCTGCCGGGATCTCATGCAAGGCCAGGGCGACCAGCCCTGCGCCAAGGTACAGGGCCGTGCACAGCAGGAAGGTTGCTCGCAGCGAGTCGAGATCGGCCAGGCGCCCACCGGCTACCGCGCCCAGGGCAAAGGCCAGCGAGCCGATGCCCCGGTAGACGCCCATGCGTTGGCCGCGCCGGCTGCGCGCCGCGAGCAAGTCGCCCATCAGCGCCAGGCTGGCCGTGCTGTACGCGGCCATGCTCGCCGCCTCGCCGACCCGCGCCAGCCAGGCCAGCGCCGGCGACGCGACCTGGCTGAGCGCGAAGTAGGCGCCGGCGCTACACATACGCCGGCGGCGATGAGTGGCTTGCGGGGTCCCAGCGTATCGGAGATGCGTCCCCAGGCGTAGCTGCAGGCCAGTCCCAGCCCGGCGGTGCTGGCCATGATGAGCGCAATCTGTCCGTAGTTGGCGCCCAGAGATTGCAGGTAGAGCGTCATCAGCGGGGAGCTGACGCCAATGGCGCCGAAGACCAGGGCGATGATGAGGGTGAGCAGAACGACATCGTCCAAGGGGGGCGTCCTTGCGGATGGCGCCCGGCGTTGCAGAGCCTGACGCAGGTGCCGGCTGCAGCGCCGGGCAATCGGCTAGTGCACGAAGAGCGGCTCCATATGCTGGCTGGCCACGAGCGTCTGCATCTCCTCGTCGGACGGCGTAGCGACGAAACGCTCGGCGGCATCCAGGGTGCGCGGCAATACAAAGCGATCGCCCGCGGTGTTAAGGAAGATGCCCGGCCGGCCGAGGACATAGTGTACGGCTTTGTCGACCGCCGCCTGGTCCTCCAGGGGCGCATACCACGTGTCACGCGTGTGCTCGTGGTCGCCCCACGGGCCGCACGCCACACCCTTGATCGTCTGCACGGCCGTGTTGCGTTCCTGGCACAACGCCTGCAGCCGGTTGAAGTCGGCGGCATACTGTGGATTCTGCATCAGGGGGTAGTTGTAGGGCAAGAGCACCGAGTCAAAATCGAAGCGGGCCAGGCTGCGCAGGTGCATGCCGGGTACGCCGAGGTCATGACCGGTGACGCCGATAAAGCGCGTCAGCCCTTGCTCGCGCGCCTCCGCCAGGGCCTCCAGCGCCCCGCCTGGCCCCATCGCCACTTCCCACTCGTCCGGTAGAACCAGGTAGTGCAACTGGATCAGGTCCACGTGGTCGGTGTGTAGCCGGTCCAGCGAGCGCTGCAGCGATTCCTTCGCCTTGGCGTAAGTCCGGTCGCCGGTCTTGGTCGCCAGGAAGAAATCTCCCCGGTGGCGCCTCATCCAGGGGCCGATATGGACCTCGGACTCGCCATAGCTCGCGGCAGTATCGATGTGATTGATGCCATGCTCCAACAACAGATCCAACACGCGATCGGCGTCGTCCTGCGTGCCGGTCGACACGCCGGTGCCGCCGAAGATGATCCTGCTGCTCAGGTGGCCGGTGCGGCCGAACGCCAGCTTGGGTATCATTGCGATGCTCCTTTTCATGTGGGCTTACGCTGCTACTGCTCCACGGACGCGCAAATACCTCGCGAGTATAGCAGATCAGGCGGCGAGCGCGCAAACGTTAATGGGACACCCCTCCGCCCGGTGCTATAATGGCGCCGTTCCCTGCTAGACCGCGTTGTCGTCGCAGCACGTTTTGTGCGAGGGGGTGGAAAAGGCTTGCGAGCGCGCGGCGAGAGGAGGCGGGCGATGCTGAAGCTAAAGGGTGGATGGCAAGTCCGGGTGGCCGAGAACGAGGCGGACATCCTGCGCTGTTTTCCGGTGATGATGCAGTTGCGGCCGCATCTGGCCGGGGCGCAGGAGTTTGCCGAGCAGGTCAAGCGGCAAATGCGCGACGACGGATACCAGCTTGCCTATGCCGAAGACGCGGGCGAAGTGTGCGCGGTGGCCGGTTTCCGCCTGCAGGAGATGCTCTCGCGCGGCCGGTTCCTCTACGTGGATGATCTGGTCACCGATGCCGCACGGCGTTCATCCGGCTACGGGGCATTTCTGCTCGATTGGTTGGTTGGTTTCGCCCGGTCGCATGGCTGCCAGCAGTTAGATCTCGACTCCGGTGTGCAGCGCTTCGGCGCACACCGCTTCTACTTTCACCAGGGATTGCACATCAGCTCCTATCACTTCACGGTCGCACTGAACGAGTAGACGCCGGAGTCGCGACGCGAACCGCGGGCGGGCCGCGGCCAACGCGAAGGTGGACGAGTGGGGGCTCGTCCAGGACGCGGCCGACGCACCATCCTTTGACCGGCCGGGCGTGTCCACGGAAGCGCAAGCGTTCTGTCTGCTGATGGAGACGTGGGCGAACAAGGTGGCCTGACGGCAGGGCGGACTCTCCCGATCGAATGGCCATTGACCGCCAGGATGCGACGAAAGCCATATCTGCGAACCTCACTCACTTGCCTCCGCCGCGCGCTTGACCATCACACAGGTGATGTCGTCGGCTTGCTTCTGGTCCGCCACAAATTCGGCGACGGCGTCCAGAATCGCCTGAAGGATTTCTTGCGCTCCACCGGCGGATGCCTGCCGGATAACGGTCGCCAGCCGGGCTTCGCCGAACGATTCGCGCGCCGCGTTCAGCGCATCGGTGATGCCGTCCGTATAAAAGACCAGCGCATCGCCAGGCGCAACGTCGACGCGCTGCTCCTCCAGCTCGATGTTTTCGAAGGCCCCCAGCAGGATACCGCGTGCGCGCAGTTCCGCCACCGTGTCGCCGGCTGCCCGGCATAGAAGCGGCCGGTTATGGCCGGCGTTGGCGTAGATCACCCGGCCGGCGTCGACGTCGACCACGACGATGCCTATGCGCCGAGGCTCGCCATGCAACTCGCAGAAGTCGTAGAAATCCCCGCTAACCACGCGGGCCGAGCAATAGGCGGCCGCAAACTGCCAGCCGGGCACTTGTGGGCTGCCCAGCGGCAACAGGCTTTGCTGGATCGCCTGGGCCACGATTAGCTCCTGTTCCAGCCGCTGCTGCTTGATTTCTTCTTCGTGCAGCCGGGCGTTATCGATGGCGACCGCGGCGTGGACGGCAATCGCGACCTGGTTGCCGAAGGCGGCCAGGTTGGCGCGACCTTCCTGACCCGGCACGCTGCCGAAAACGCCCGAATAGCCGAGTTCCAGCGTGCCCAGCGGCCGGTCAACCGCTTGAAGCGGCAGAAACACCCAGGTGAGTTGTCCCGCGCCGGCAGCCAGGCCCGCGTACCCCCTGTAGCTCCGGACGCTGCTGCGTATGGGTGGCCGGCCCAGCCCGGCCCGGAAGGATCCGGCTCGACGCTCCCACAGGCCGGTCGCGCCGCGCCGCGCGAGAGGCGTTCGTCATTGCCACGCATCACGCGCATCCGCCCCTCGCGCAGGCAGGCTGCTGCGGGATGGTCACCGTTCGCCGCCAGGCGATGCAGCGCTTGCCAATCTGCGTTCCATAGCTGGCCGACACCCGCCGCCGGCTCAAGCAGCGCCCGCCCGGGGTCTAGCAGGTAGAGGTCGGCCGCGTCGCATCCCGGGGCGCCCGCTGCCACCTCCAACACACGCTGCAAGCTGGGCTGCACCGTGCTGGCGTCCAGCACCGCTTCGCCGATCTCGCGGTAGGCTGCACGAACCAGGACGTTCTCGATCGCGCCGGCCGCATGCTCCAGGAAGTGAAGCAGTTCGGGTAACTGGCCCGGCAACTCATGCGGGTTCCGCCCTTCGACGAAGCGCTCGACGACGATCACGCCCAGGCGATGGCCGTGGGTGGCCTCGCACTGCGCGGCTGCCATGGGAAAAGGTGCGCGCCTCGACGCTGTCCGGATCGCGCAAGTCGATGACCGGCGGCGGGCCATCCGCGGCGAGAGAGCCGTCAGTTTCACGCCCCCCGCTGGTCGCCGGCGCTGGATAAACCAGGTCGAGACGCGCATGCGGTGGTTCCGCCCGGTAGATGATAACGGACGGCGCGCCAAATCCCTGCTCCAGCCCACGCGCCAGCAGTTCCCAGGCCCTGGCCAGCGAGTCAGTGGCATAGATTGACTGGACCATGGCCTCGAGCAACTGGGACAGGGCGGCCTCGCTGCGGGAGACCGTGTCCGGGCTCTCCGCGAACGGAAGATCAGGAAAGGGCGCCGCCCTGGCACCTGCCTGCACCCGCCCGCTTGCCGGTCGCGAAGCAGCCTGTGGCGCCTCGATGCCGGTGGGAGCAGGACTGCCAAGTGGGGCAAGCGCGCCGCCTGGGCCGGGTGATCCGCCCCGGGCGGAAGGCGCGCTGGCAGGGGGGACCGGCGGGGCAGCGCCGAGGACGGGCCCAGCGCAAGCGCGCGCCGCCTTTACCTGCGCGCCTGGTAGGCGATGGTCTCTTGCCAGCGGCCGGCCATGCGCAGGATGTGGCCGACACGGTCGGTGGTGAAATGACGGGTCAAGGCGCGCCGATAGGCGTAGTTCTTGAGGATGTAGGAACCTTCGCTCAGCAGGACGGCGCCCGAGAGCTGCAAGCGGTCCGCGCCGGTGCGCGTCGGCATCTGGTGCGCCCTGCTGCGCGCGAGTTGGTCATGTTCCAGCAAGTGGAGCACGTCCAGGACGCTATCGGCGTCCTCCTCGATGGTATGGATGGCCTCACGCAGCGGCGCAGGGCTTCTCGCCTCGTTGGCAGGGAACAACCGGCAGGCAGCCCGGTCTACAACCCGCCGGTCGACCAGGTGGCGCCGGTAGCCCTGTACCAGCTCCGCGCACCAGGCGAAGGACTGCGGGACGATGTAGCGGTCGCCGGCCGCCCACTGGACGATGCGCGCGACCACATCGCCGCGCTTCTCAAACTCCACCCCCAGCTTTTCCAGCGGACCCGTGACCATGTTCAGAGTCTGCTCGTAGGTGAACTCCTTCAAGCGGACCGGACGGGCGAAGTTGAAGAGCGGCGATTCCAGGTCGCTGAAGGCGCGCATCACTTCGCGGAAGCCGCCGATGACGTAGCGCGAATCATCCTGGATGCTGGAGGCGCGTAGGGCATTCAGGAGGGTGTCGTCCTCGCGCACCCAGGTGAGCACGCGGTCGAACTCGTCCAGGAAGAAGAAGATCGGGCCGCCGTAGCGCTGTGCCATCCGGTGCAGGAAATCCGGGAAATAGATGGGGAACTGCTTGTTCGAGAGGCGCACCAGTTCTTGCGGTCGCAGCTGCCGCACGACCTTCTGCACAAAATCCGTGGGCGAGCGCAGCGCGCTGCAATCCATGAACAGGATACGTTGTACGGCGTTGTTGTCACCGCGCTCCTGGGCCTGTGCTTTCAGTTGGCGCTCCACCTCGCGCATCAACGACGTCTTGCCGATGCGCCGGATGCCCATGATGGCGAAGTTCCCGTCCGCGCTGGCCACGATGCGGTGCACTTCCGCCTCACGACCGAAGAAGCGCGAGCCGGTCACGGGGCGGCTGGTCTCGTAAGGCACCAGCGAGCCCAGGTCGACCTGCGCGCTCAAGCGGTCCAGCAGCTCGGAGCTTGGCCGGCGAGAGGCGCGCACCGCCGCCTGCGCGGCTGCGTCGAGGACCATGATGGGCGAAAACTGGGCTTTGAACGCCGCCTGCAGGTCCTGCCCCGGCCCGTCGATCAGGACTACGGGGTTGCGCTCGGCCAGCTCGCGGGTGCGCACCACTTCGAGCAGGCTCTGCTTGAGCTCGCGTGGCGCCAGCGCGGCCAGGTCGGCCTGGCTGACGCAGATGAAAGGCGTGCGGTCGGAGAAGCGCAGTTTCCATTCGGAAAGGTCGACGAAGTAGACCTGGTAGCCGAGGATCTCCTCGTGCAAACGCATGCGATGCTCAAGCGCCGTTTCCAGGAACTGGAGGAACTCCGGCGCCTGCGCTCACCAGGTGGTTTTGCCGTCGGTCATGGGCTACGCTCCGCTGGGAAATGGTGATCGGACGCCAGACAGTATACCATAAACTGGCGGGAAAAGCGCCGGAGAGGCATAATGACAGGATGTCTCCTACGCTACAGCTAACCCGGCGCGCCTTCTTGAGCGCCGGCGCGCGCGGCGCGGCTGCCTTTGCGCTCTTTCCTGGCTGGTTGCCGGGCCGCCGCCCCGCCCCGGTCTGTCCCACGGCTGCCGGCCTGGACGAGAAGATCGGCCAGATGGTCCTGGCCGGCTTTCGCGGGTTGGAACTGGCTGAGGGCAACCCGGTTGTGGCCGACTTGCGCCGGCGTAGCCTGGGCGGGGTGGCGCTGTTCGATCGCGACCTGCCCAGCGGAAGCCCGGTTCGCAACATCGCCTCCCCCGCACAGCTCAACGCGCTGGATACCAGCCTGTCGAGGCTGGCAGCCGAACCCCTGTTGATCGGCATCGACCAGGAAGGCGGGCAGGTGGCCCGGCTGAGTCCCGAACACGGTTTTCCGCCGTCGATTTCGCAGCAGCGCCTCGGCGCCCTCGACGATGTGGAGGCCACCCGGCAGGCGGCAGAAACGACGGCGCAGACGCTGCGTGCGGCGGGCATCAACCTGAACCTGGCGCCCGTCGTCGACCTCAACCTCAACCCGGCAAACCCGATCATCGGCCGCTACGAGCGCAGTTTCTCGGCCGACCCGGATATCGTGACGCGCCATGCCCTGGCAGTGATCCGCGCCCACCACCGGTACGGGGTGCTCACCACCCTCAAACATTTCCCCGGACACGGAAGCTCGCAGGGCGACTCGCACCTGGGCTTTGTCGATGTAACGGCCACCTGGCGGCCGGTCGAGCTGCAGCCGTTCCGCGCGCTCATCCGCGCCGGATCCTGTGACGCAATCATGACCGCCCACATTTTCAACGCCCAGCTGGACCCGGACTTTCCCGCCACGCTCTCCCGGCGCACCGTGACCGGCCTTCTGCGCGAGCAGTTGGGCTTCGGCGGAGTGGTGATCTCGGACGATATGGGGATGGGGGCGATCGCGGACAACTACCCCTTCGAGACGGCCGTCCGCCTGGCGATCGAGGCGGGTGTCGACATTTTGGCGTACAGCAACAACGGACGCGTGTTCGACCCGGCGGTGCCCGCGCGCGCCGTCGCCGCTATCAAGGACCTCGTCGCGTCCGGCACTGTCGATGAGGGGCGTATTGACCAGTCGTACCGCCGCATCATGCGCCTCAAAAGCGCGATCGGCTTTTAGTCAGCCCATAGCCGTTGGGGATACTTCCCCTCCGCGATCAATTGGCGGATGGCCTCTTGCACGTGGGGCCGGTCAGCCTGGTAGGTCACCCCGAACCAGCGTTCCTCGGTAGGCAGCACTCTGACGCGTGCCGTACCCTCGCGCACCAGCGTGCCCACCGCCTCGGGCAAGTAAAACTCGGCCTTGCTCAGGTCGGCTGCATGTCTCTTGAGAAAGGCCGGGAAGAGGCGCTCCAGTTCGCCGAAGAAGGCCGGCGTGAAGCCCCAGACGTTCATCGACACGATGCTATCCGGCGCGAGCGGCTGCCAGATCCTATCCGTCTCCTGGTACCGGATGCCGGCCGGAGAGGGTGCGATATGTGTCAACTCGCGGATGGATTGCAGGTAGCCGCCCGGGCCCACCTGGCACAGGCCGCGCGACACGTGTCCGTGTTCCGATAGGGTGTTGGCCAGCACGTAGCCCACCATTGCATATTCCCCAATGCCTGCCCGCTCCTCAAGTCTCCCCAGGTAGTCGGCCAGGGTCCGGTAGGCTGCGGCGCCATAGAAGTCATCGGCGTTGATGGCCGCAAAATTGGTTTGCACTGCTTCCCGGCAGCACAACACGGCGTGCGCGGTTCCCCAGGGTTTGCAGCGCCCGGCGGGCACAGCGAAGCCGGCGGGGAGCTTGTCCAGTTCCTGGTAGACATAACGGACGTCGGCGTGCTGCTCCACGGTCCGACCGATACGCTCGCGGAAAGTATCCTCGATGTCGCGGCGGATCAGGAAGACGATCCGACCGAAGCCTGCGCGCAGCGCGTCATAAACCGAATAGTGGATGATCAGTTCGCCGTTGGGGCCAATCGGATCGGCTTGTTTGAGACCGCCATAACGGCTGCCGATGCCGCCGGCCAAGACAACGAGGGTGGGATCAGGCATGGAGTGCTCCTGTTAACAAAACTGTAAGGTTGATGGTCAATCTGCCCATTATACCACTTGACAAAAGCTACAGTTACGGGTAACATACAATTGCGTCCGTGAAAAACACGTACCGCCCTTGCGGGTTTTTACGGATAGAGAGCAGGAGCGGGGAGGAGTCATGTCCGACAATGGAGTAGTCGTGAGGAATCCCGGTGAACAGGATTTTGCTTTCTACTTCAAGACCCTCGAGCCGAACGAAGTCATCTTACCTGAGGCGGTCTTACCCGGCCAGCGGCAATACGGCGTAACCGTCCATCACCCGGCCAGGCAGTGGGAGATTGTGGCCGTCGAACCGGGACGGCGACGCCACGTGGCTTTCATCGCGGCCGTTTACTGTCTCGACCAGGTGTTAGGCCTGGCGGGCGGCATCGGGCGCGAGCTACCGGCTGCCTTCGCCTAAAGAAGCAACGGCCGCGCTACCTGGCCATCTGTCCATTGCCACAACTCGCCACGTGTCCAGGATCAATTCTCCCCTGTTGCCCGTCGCATTCGCGCTCTTGTTGCAGTACTATCGAGGTAAGCCACTCGATGGCGCTGACAACAGGAGCAATGCGCGATGTCTATCCGTCCCGACGAGCCTACCTTCATCTCCATGATGCAGACGTACCAGTCTGCTGTCTATAACCTGTGCTACCGGATGCTGGGCGAGGCGGGCGAGGCGGAAGACGCGGCGCAGGAAACGTTTCTGCGGGCGTATGACCAGTTTGG
>JADGQF010000381.1 GCA_017882045.1 Anaerolineales bacterium | reverse complement strand
GGGCAGCCCGGCGGCTGGCGCTGGCGCTCGGGCAAGATGCGGAGTTGATACTCCGGGTCGACGCGCAAGAGATCCATCCCGCTATGGCGGCCTTTGGCCTGTGGCGGGATGAGGAAGACCTCGCTGCTTTGGCAGAAGAGACCCTCGCGAACCGTGAGGCGCAGGAAGCCCCGCCGAGCGTGGATCTATGAAGATCGTGGATCGATGAAGATCCTCGACAGCGATCATTGTATCGCCTTACTAAGGGGTAAGCTGGATCTGAGGGAGCGGGTTTCTGCGCTCGAGGAGTTAGCCATCACTGCAATCAGCGTTGGCGAGCTGGCGCACGGAGCGCACAAGTCGGCGCGGGCAGCGGAGAACCTGGCGCGGCTGGACGTCCTCCTCGCTACTCTAACGGTGCTCCCGTACGACGAGCTGGCGGCGCGCCAATTCGGGACGCTTAAAGCCGGCCTGGAGAGCTCGGGCCGGCGACTGAGCGATTTGGACTTGCAGATCGCGGCCATAGTCTTGCAGCACGGGGCGCCTCTCATCTCCCACAATCGGCAACACTTCGAGCGCGTGCCGGAGCTTGTGCTCGAAGACTGGCTAGAATAGAACCCCTACGATGCAATGCTGTAAACAGAATCATCTCTTGCTTTCCACCACATCCACCCGGCTCCCGCGATCAGCAGGCTGACAAGCGCACAGATAAGCAGGGCGATGGGAGCCCCGCAGAGAGCTGACAGCCAGCCAACCAGCATATATCCCAGCGGGAGGCTTCCGTCGAAGCAGAGCACATAGATGCTCATCACGCGCCCGCGCAGGTGATCCGGGGCAAGCATTTGGAGCATGGTCGTCGCGCCAACGGCAAAAGCGGTCTCCGCAAAGCCAACGGCCGCGATCAGCGCCAGTGACAGGAGATAGAGGCGCGAGACCGCAAACACCGCTTCCAACACAGCAAAGACCAACATGCCGATCAGCACGTGACGAACCGTTGGCTTTTGGTTGCGCCAGGCCAGCCACAGCGCCGCGATCAACGCGCCAAGGCCGCTTGCGGCAGAGAGAAAGCCAAAGCCCACTGCCCCGGCCTGCAGCACGCCGGTCGCGAAGAGCGGGAGCACGACGTTGAAATTCGAGCCGAAGAGCAAAACCAGGCCCACCACGAGGATGACGAACGCAAGCGCGGGCGTCTTCCAGACATAGTCTACGCCCTCGCGCAAGCTATGCCAGGTGTTCTTGCGTTCGCCCACGGCCCCCGGTTGCTGTAGTTGGGCGTGCAGCTCGTGCAGTTCCTGCCTTCTCATCAGCGCCAGGCTGATAAGAACCGGGATGAAGCTGAGCCCGTTGAGCAGAAAGAGCATGGTGACGGAGCTTGCGCCGATAATGATGCCCCCAAGACCGGGCCCCACGATGCGCGCCAGGTTAATCAGCGAGGAGTTTAAGGCCATGGCATTGGGCAGGTCCTCGCGTCCGACCATCTCGACCACAAACGCCTGCCGCGTTGGCCGATCCAGGCTGTTCGTAAGCCCCAACAGCATGGCCAGAACATATAAATGCCAGAGCTGCATGGCGCCGGTCGCGATCAGTGCCCAGAGGAGCAGGGCCTGGAGCATGGCCAGCGATTGAGTCACGAGCAAGACGCGCCGCTTGGGCCAGCGATCGGCAAAGACCCCGCCGAAGAGCGAGAAGAGTAGTATCGGCAGAGCTTGCAGCGCGCCCACCAGCCCGAGCTGCCAGGCGCTGTGGGTAACCTGCAGCACCAGCCAGGCTTGCCCGATGCTCTGCATCCAGGAGCCGATCAGCGAGATCATCTGGCCAAACCAGAAAAGACGATAATTGCGCTGACGGAATGATGTCAAGGCTCGCAGCAGGCCGCTTATCATGTCTGTGGTCGATTTCTCGTGTTTGTTGGGAGGCGTTTCCCAGAATCCTCTGCGGATGCAAAGGGCCGGTATTGTAGCACCGATCCTTTGCTGAAGACGAACGGCCGGCGACGATCTGCGACGATGCCAAATTCGGATAGGTGCTGGTGCGTTGCTTGTCGTCTACCTTGATCTTGACGCCGTTTGGAATTGGACGTAGAAGAAAGTTCGGCGCCGGTCACGCTCGTCGGGGTTCGGTTGGGCTCTCCTGATCATCCTCCTATTCTTCACGGCGATTTTGCGGCTCGAGATCGCCTGGCTGATCGCGACACTGTTCG
Organism: Anaerolineales bacterium; assembly: GCA_017882045.1. Lineage (GTDB taxonomy): Bacteria > Chloroflexota > Anaerolineae > CG2-30-64-16 > CG2-30-64-16 > JADGQF01. Next base: position 1,610 of record JADGQF010000381.1, on the reverse strand, counting down.
TCGTCGGCATGGCCTGCCTGATCAGCGGGCTGATCGCCTTCATCATTGACATCAACCTGTCGCTGGCTGCACTTACGCTGGAGCTCAGGGCGGTCGGGTTCACCAAGTGCTGACTCATCCCCGTCAACGCAAAGTGGTCCCCTCGCCGCCCGCGCGCGTCCTGCCGGGCCGTCATCCGGCCCCGGCTTCTACCGCATCGCCCAGGTCGATGGCCGCGTTCTGACGCGGTAACCCGGTTTCGGTATCAGGCAGGTGGGCTTGGGGGGTGCAGCTTGCAGGGAAGCGATCGGCGATCTGAGTGCGACTATAGACGATCCCACCGGCTGGCGCACCCAGGCCTGGGTGCGCCAGCCGGTGGGATCACGAAACGTCAGCGGCTCGACAACTGGTAACAGGCCACGTCATACTGAGAGACTGCGTGGGTGTTACCGCTCCCAAGCGAAGGTGCGCCCGAGCCGGCGTACACAGTGGTCGCGTGAGTGAACCCGCCGGTGTTGAACCCCTTGGGGCTGGCTGAGAGTGCCTGGCAGGACTGGCTGGGCTGGCCGGTGCCCGCGGGATTGGGCGCCGCAAAGGCCGGCCCGGCGACCATGAGCGCCAGTAGCAACACAAGGATCAGGCCGAACACGATTCTCCGTAGCATCTGAGACCTCCGTTATTGACTCCTGTTCCTCCCCGCAGTGACTGGCAGCCGGCATTACGTACGCTATTACATAGATTATACTCTATGTCTAACTGCCCCACGTGGGAACGGGCGATGGTCTACTGTTTTGGCGGGACCTTGGGCCCAAGCTCACGGCCTGGGGGCTGGACCTTAGTCGCAGGGGGCATGCGACCAAAGTCCGAGTGGCTGGAAGCCACCGCACGGGCTTGGAATCGCCAGCCCACACCGTTCGTCTGGGGCGGCAACCCGCTGTATGTTACCCCACACCCTGTCCATAGAAGATGGCGTGCCGGATCACCCAGGCACGCCATCTTAGTTATGCGTGGACTTGCCGGCGCGGGGCGCCGGGCTACCCAGGGATCAGCCGGTCCAGCTGCCGCGATCCGTGCACAGGTCGTAGCCAACCAGGCAGGAAGCGCCGTTGTTGCCGGACGTGATGTCACGGTAGGGTATGCTGCTGCCATAGACGTAGGATGAATCCACCACCGTGCCGGCCACCGCCGAGCGCGCGGCCCACATGGGCGCGCTGGCGCTGGTGCCGCCGACCTGGAACCTGCCTTTCTGGCCGTTGTAACGGGTGCTGTCGTACACCGATACGCCCGAGGCCGGGTCGGCATCCAGCGAAACATCTGGCGTGGCGCTCTGCTTGCCGACGCATTGCGCCTGGCCGTACTCCGAGAAGCGGAAGTTGCCAATTCCGCGCGAAACGGTGGAAACTTGCCGCATCCGCTGCGCGTATCTGTGGCAGAATTCGCCCAGGCCACATCGCGCAGAGGAGGGTATCATGGAGGCAAATGTGGTTTCCCGGTTGCCCCTGGTATGGCTCCTTGTGCCCCTCGCTGTCAGCGGTCTCTCCCTTCTGGTTAGCCTGCGGCCTGACGACATGATATTCACCTACGCTCAAGTCACCACCTGCGCATCGACCGTGATTGCCCTTCCTGCCCAG
>JADGQF010000380.1 GCA_017882045.1 Anaerolineales bacterium | reverse complement strand
TTGACCGGCGGTCAGGGTCGTACTTCCCGAAGGGCTACGATCCTGCCAGGCTGGATGGATATTTCACCGTGTAGCCTTCTAGCAAAGGAGAAAAGGGACATGTCTCGGTCAAATCGCGTATTCGGGCTTCTCGTCACTGTCGTCCTCGTCCTTTCGGTGCTCGCCGCCTGCGCGCCGGTGGCCGCGCCCACCGCCGCCCAGTCCGCGGCTACTTCCGCCCCCGCAACCGCTGCTCCCGCTGCCCCCGCAACCGTTGCCGCTCCCGGCGGGGCTGCCAATACGCTAGTCTTTGCCACCAACATGAGTGATCTGATCACACTGGACCCCGCCACCATGTACGCCTGGACCGGAATCCTGATCGTCCACAACCTGTATCAGACCCTGGTGCAGTACGAAGGGACCGATCTCAGCGTGATTAAGCCCGGCCTGGCCGAGAAATGGGACATCAAGGACGGAGGCGATCATTGGGAAGTCACTTTCAACCTGCGCAGCGGGGCCAAGTTCGCTAGCGGCAACGGGATAACCGCCGACGACGTGGTATACTCCTTCCAGCGGGTCATTGCCCTGAAGCAGGGCCCCTCGTATTTGTTCGCGAGCAACATTGGCCTGACAAAGGACAGCTTCAAGGCTGTCGATCCGCAAACCGTCGTTATCACCCTGCCCAAGACCGCCAGTCCGCAGGTCTTCCTGTCCATCCTGACCTTCACGGTGGGCAGCATCGTGGACTCGAAGGAAGTTAGGGCGCACGAGGCTAACGGTGATATGGGCAATGGCTGGCTCCTGGACCATTCCGCTGGCAGCGGGCCGTACACCGTCGACCATTGGACCAAAGAAGTGGAAGTGCTCCTAAAAACCAACCCGAACTACGGCGCTACGCAGCCGGCCGTCGCCAACGTGTTGGTCAGGCACGTGCTTGAATCGACCAACCAGCAATTCGGCCTGGAGCGCGGTGACATCGACATCGCCCGCAACCTGAGCCCCGACCAGATCGCGGCTCTCAAGGGTAAGCCAGGCGTCACGACCACCACCGGCGACAGCATGCTGCTGGTCTACATCGGCATGAACCAGAGCGTCGCGGCCCTGGCAGACAAAAACGTGCGCGAGGCGTTGCGGACGGCCATAGACTACGATGGGCTCGTCAACGACCTGCTCAAGGGTAACGCCAGGAAGGTGCAGACGTTGGTCCCCCAGGGCCTCATGGGCTACAACCCCGACGCCCCGTTCCAGGCCGATCCCCAGAAGGCGAAGAGCCTGTTACAGCAGGCCGGACAAGGGAACCTGACCCTGGAGCTGCTCTGTCCGACCGGCACCGCGCCCGGGGGCGCGGCGTGGGCGGACATCGCCGCCAAACTGCAGTCCGATTTCGCCAATGCTGGCATCACGATCAATATCAAGCAGACTCAGTACTCGACGCTCTACGACACCTATCGCGCCAACAAGCACCAGCTGATTATGGTCGAGTGGGGTCCCGACTTCCCGGATCCGGATGCCAATGTCGGCCCATTCACCGAATTCGACATCAACTCGATCGCCACGCGCCAGGGTTGGAAAGATGCCATCGGTGACAAGGCGAAGGCGGCTGCCTTGCTCCTCGACTTGACACAACGCGAGGCAGCCTACAAGGACATCACCGATTACGTCCTGCACAACGGCCCTTACGCTGTGCTGTACCAGCCGACCGAAGTGTTTGGCCTGCGCAGCAATGTCAAAGGCTTTGCCTGGAAGGCGAACGGCTGGGTCGACTTTGCAGCTCTGACCAAGTAGGTTCCCACAGACCAGTCATCGCGGCGCATTCCCCAACGCAGGAGGAAGGCCAGCTGGCCTTCCTCCTGCCGCTTAGTGTTGGTCGTTCGCTCCGGGTGGTGCCGGGCGCCCGCCCGGCTCGAGAGGCAAAGACACGAGCCATGATCCTCCTGAACTACCTGTTTCGCCGCCTTCTCGGCATCGTGGGTGTCATGTTAGGCGTTTCGGTGATAACGTTCGCGATCTCCCACGTGGTCCCGGCCGATCCTGTGTTGGCTGCGCTGGGCGACAAAGCCACGCAGGATCAGATCGTGGCTTTTCGCGCCGCGTACGGGCTGGATAAGCCCGTGCCGGTTCAATACGTTGTCTACCTCAATGGCTTGCTTCACGGAGACCTGGGGCGAAGTATCCGCACGCGCCGGCCTGTGCTGGATGACCTGCGTGACTTCTTCCCGGCCACGGTCGAGTTGACCCTGGCAGCCTTGCTGGTCTCGCTGCTCATTGGCATACCCGCAGGCATCTGGTCGGCGCGCACGCGCAACCATTTGCCCGATTACCTTGTGCGCACTTTCTCTATCATCGGCGGCGCGTTGCCCATTTTCTGGTTGGGGCTCATTGTGATCGGACTGTTCTATTACCGACTCAACTGGCTGCCCGCCGGCGGCCGCATCGACCAATTCATCGCGCCACCCACACGCATAACCGGGCTCTACACGGTCGACAGCCTGCTTACACACAACATGCCTGCTCTGGGCAGCAGCCTCGAGCATCTGATCTTGCCGGGCTTCGTATTGGGGTATTACTCTACGGCGGTGATCGCCCGCATGATGCGCTCGAGCATGCTGGAAGTTCTGATGCAGGATTACCTGCTCACCGCGCGTTCGAAAGGCCTGCGCGAATCGACCGTGATCTTGCGGCACGCGCTGCGCAATGCCATGATCCCGACCATGACCATCATCGGTGTCACGTTTGGCAGCCTGCTTTCCGGGGCAGTGCTCACCGAGACGGTTTTCGATTGGAGCGGCCTGGGCCGTTACGCGACGCAATCGGCCATCAACCTGGATTTCCCGGCAGTCATGGGAGTGACACTCCTCGCCGCCATCATCTATGCGTTGGCCAACCTGCTGGTCGACCTGGGATATTTCGCGCTCGATCCGAGGATCCAACATGGCTGATACTGTTGGCTTGCAGCTGCTGCAAAGCTCCCGGCGGGCGAGGCGGCGCGGTGCGCTGCCGCAGCTCCTCCGCAGCCCATTGGCTGCCGCCGGCCTGGCCCTGATGCTGATCTTTGCCCTGGCGGCGCTGCTGGCTTCCATTCTCCCGCTGCCTTCGCCGCTGAGCCAGGTCCTTTCGCTGCGTTTGAATCCGCCATCGGCGGCGCACCTCCTGGGCACCGACCAGCTGGGTCGTGATATCCTCAGCCGGCTGGTGTACGGCGCTCGCATCTCATTGCGGGTTGGGGTGACGGTCGTTGTGTTGTCGGGGATCGTCGGAACGGTGGTCGGGTTGGTCGCGGGCTACTGGCGCGGCGCGACAGATGAGATCCTGATGCGCCTTACCGATGTGTTCTTCGCCTTTCCGGCATTGATACTCGCCATGGCAATCGCTGGTGCGCTGGGCCCCAGCTTGACTAACACCATGCTTGCGGTTGCCGCGGTCACCTGGCCGGTGTACGCCCGGCTGGTGCGCGGCCAGGTGCTTTCCCTGCGCGAGCGCGAGTTCGTCCAGGCCGCCGTCTGTGTCGGCGCGCCCACGGGACGTATCCTTTTCCGCCACCTCCTGCCCAATTCGCTGGCGCCGCTCCTTGTCCAGGCGAGTTTTGACATGGGCAATGCCATTCTCTCCGTGGCCGGCCTGAGCTTCATTGGTTTTGGCGCACAGCCGCCAACCCCCGAATGGGGCATGATGATCAGCGAAGGCCGCCAGTATATCGCCACGCAGCCGTGGTTGCCTCTCTTCCCCGGCATCGCCATCTTGCTGACGGTAGCTGCCTTCAACCTGGTCGGTGATGGCCTGCGGGATGTGCTGGACCCACGCCTGCGCAGGATGG
>JADGQF010000132.1 GCA_017882045.1 Anaerolineales bacterium | reverse complement strand
CGCCGGCCAGGAGATCATCCCGCAGGCGCGCCAGCGTCGACAGAGGCGTGTCGCGCTCATAGTCGCCGTAATCGTCTTCGTCGTCCGGCGCGATGCTCAGGATCAGGTACTCGCCGGCCGGCTCCAGTTCGACGTTGTATTCCCACAGGTAAGGTCCGATCTGGATCGGGTCGAGCAGGTTCTTCGGGAAGCGGAAAGCCAGGCGCGCGCTGCCCCAGTTGAAATGGTACAGGAAGGCGTCGAAGTACTTCCCCAGCACTTCCATGGCATTGTGTTTGAAGTCGCCCCAGTTGTAGGTGACGACGGCACACGTGGAAGTCACGTCAATATGGCTTGACAGGCGGTTTACCGCCGCCTGCTCCTCGGCTGTGAGTGGGCGATCAATCGTCTGCCACTCGTAGTATTGGTATTCGCTCATCGTGTCTGCTGGATCTTCGCCAGTTCTCGGTTGACCTCATCCAGGTCAATCGCTTCCGGATCGAACTCGCCGCCGGCCCACTCGAGCTGCTCCTCGTGCTCCGGGTGCTCCGGGTCCCGAATGGCTTCCAGGAACTCAATGTAACCCCAGACGCCTCCCACGTCTTCCGGCGGGCAGGCGCGCTTGCCTGCCAGGCAGCTAGGAGTGTGGACTCCTGGCTCCGCCGGCAGGACCTTCTCGACCTCCAGCATGTGGTCCCAGGAATCGCCAAAGTCATACTCGTACTGGAACTTGAACTTCTCGCCGGGGATTAGTTGGTTGAGTTTCACGCTCTTATCGCTCCGCATACGCAATTCCGGTTCGGGCTGGCCGTACTCCATGCCGCCAAGCCGGAAAGCGTGCAGGTGGTAATCTCCCCAGCCCATTACCAGTTGGAGGATGGTGTGGAACTGCGCCAGGGTGACATCTCCCCGTACCTGGATGCGCCGCCAAATCGGCGGTTTACTGTCCTTTAAGGTGACTTTGATCTGATAGATCACCGGTGGCACTGACTCGATCTTGCGCGGCATGGTCTTGCTCCTTACTCGTGATACTGGTATGCGCTCATCTTCTATTCCGCCTGGCGGTCTGCCTGAATGTAGGGTATCAGTCCCTTCCGGTAAGCAATCTCCTGCAGTTCGCGCGGCATTGTGCGTACGTCCACGATAAGGCCATTGACTTCCAGCATCCATACCAGCGGGTTCTCATCCACCCGGCTGGGCAGCATCCACTCCGGATCGAGGGGCCACATACGGAACATGTCGCGGACCAGCTTGGCCTTGTTAGCTCCGCTGCTCTGACTGACGCCAAAAGCGGCGCATAGCTCGTCAGCCCGCATATGTGGTTGCTGGGACTTGTCGAAAAGGAAGTTCACGCTGCCCAGTGCGTACACGATGGCGCAGGCCCAGATTTCCGGCTTCCCGCGCCCCAACGGCGAAGGACGTTTCCGGGCCAGCGCGGCGGCCAGCTGGCGGGAAAGCGCGGCATATTCCTCATTCAGGTAGTCCTTACAGAATGCGTCAGTCAAAGTAACAATGGCCGAATACGCGGGTTTCATTGTGGCAGGCACGGTTTCAGAGTGCGATTTGAACATGGTCCCCTCCACGGGATGACGTCTTTGCCAGTGGTTGCATCTCTCACTTTCGAGAAGGTCGGGAAATTACGGGTACGGTCTAGAAAATGAATCGCTGGATGAAGGTCAAGTAGTCCTGCCGGCCGCCCTGTTTGTTCCACTTCTGGACTGATTTTCGGATGCGTTTCAGGCAGGCGACCATCACATCCAGGGTAACCGGCTCCGGGCGGGGTCCCCGAGCCTTCATATCGGCACTCGCAAGGGCTTCGTTCCCAAGTCGCCATTCACACATGGCTTCAACAAGATCGTAAACCTCTTTGGCGCGCTCGTTCAGTTTGGGTAGGCGTGCCTCGCGGTTCTGAGGCTGCGCCTGGTAATGGACGATCAAGCCATTCACCGCGTTTTCGACGTCGAAATCCACCAACATCGGTTCTCGCCGGAATACGCCGACAATGGCAAACTCGATGTTTTGTAGGACATCCAGGTGCTCTTCTTCCACATTCATCTTTTCTGTCCTTGCCGGCCACCCCAAGTTCGGCAAAAGAATGGGGGCTTCGAATAGTCAGGGATCGCCCTGGCACCTTCCGCGGCCCGATCGTCGGGTTAGCGAAAAATCTTCCCAATTGTAGCATGGAGATCTGCCAAAACCTATCCGCCGTTTCTGCCATCGCTTTATTGATCGCTCCTGATATGCGCGGATGCTTAGGATGGTGCTGGCATTGCTGTCTGCTGAGTCTGAGGCGCACGCCGATGCCATAGTGATTGGGGAGGCCGAGGAGTCGTGGCCTCGGCTGATCGAAGACTTCCGGCGGGGCTGTCTACAACCACGCTACCGGGCGCAGCGGCCACCGTCGTTGCATCATCTCCCGCACGCGCGCCGCGACCTCCTGGAAGGCCGCTGGTACCGCAAGGGCGTGCTCATTGCTACCCGCGGTTGCCCCAATGCCTGTGAATACTGCACTTTGCCCCATCTCTACGATCGAACATTGCGCTTCCGGCCGGTGGATGAGGTCGCTCAGGAGGTAGCTGCGATCAAGGGGAAGCCCATCGTGTTCTGGGACGATAACATTGCCGCTGATCCGGGATACGCTAAGGCGCTTTTTCGGGCGATCACCCCATACAAGAAGTGGTGGACCGCCCAGGCCACGATCAAGATCGCTGAGAAACTGTTTTGAAAGTAAAGGCTGACGGCTAACCGGTGGTATAAGTTGCAGTTGTGAACACACAACTCTACCCAACCGACTTAACCGACAGCCAGTGGGACATTATCCAGGATTTGATCCCAGCGGCCAAACCTGGCGGACGACCTCGCAGCCTGGATATGCGGCAAGTCGTCAATGCCATCCTGTACGTGGTCGTCGGCGGCATCCAGTGGCGGATGTTGCCGAAAGAATACCCGGCCTGGCAGAGCGTCTACGGCTACTTCCGCGACTGGCGGAATGATCACAGATGGCAACGCATGCATGACACTCTGCGAGCACAGGTGCGACGCCGGGCCGGACGCCACAAGCAGCCCACGGCGGGCTGTTTGGACAGCCAAAGCGTCAAAACCACGGCCGTGCCGGGCATTCGTGGCTTCGACAAAGCCAAAATGATCAACGGACGCAAACGGCATCTGCTCGTGGACACACTGGGCTTGCTGATGGCAGTGATCGTCACCGCCGCTTCGGTCCAAGATCGAGATGGCGCACGGCTTTTGCTCTCCAGACTCAGCGGTGCGTGCAAGAAGTTGTGCCTGATTTGGGTGGACGGCGGTTACCGCGGCCAGCTTCTCGACTGGGTCGTTGAGCACTTTCGCTTCCGTCTACGAGTCGTGCTACGTCCGGAGGAGCAGAAAGGCTTTGTCGTCCTACCCCGGCGGTGGGTGGTTGAGCGTACACTCGCTTGGCTGAACCATCACCGACGGTTGAGCAAGGACTACGAGGGCCTCATCGCGACCAGCGAAGCGCTGGTCTACATCGTCATGATCCGCCTGATGCTGCGCCGCTTGGCCCGAGTGTGACCCTTCAAAACAGTTTCTGAGGACGAGGAACTGCTGCGCCTGGCAGCCGAGAGCGGCTGCAAAGCCTTCTTCCTCGGGCTGGAATCTCTCTCCCAGGCCAGCCTGGATGGCACAAACAAGAGCTTCAATCGGGCGAAGGACTACCGGGGACTGGTGGCGAAGCTCCACGGCTATGGCATCGCGGTCCAGGCGGGCATTATGTTGGGCTTTGATCAGGATGGCCCAGACGTCTTTGAGCGTACGGTCGAAGCGGCCACGCAGATAGGGATTGATAATGCCACCATTAGCCTGGTCATCCCGTTTCCTGGCACACGGCTCTTTGCCCGTCTCGAAAGGGAAGGTCCGATTCTAACCAGAGACTGGTCGAAGTACAACGGCAAGACAGATGTCGTTTTCCGGCCAAAACTCATGACGCTGGATGTGCTTCAGGCGGGGTTCGAGTGGGCACGGCGCGAGTTCTACTCGTGGGGCTCGATCTGGAACCGGCTCGCGCACTCTCGCACAGGCCTGGAATGGAACGTGCTCCGCAACGTGGGTTATCATCGGGCGGTTTATCGGCATGGCGGTGCCGGCTACAATCCGGCCGAGGCAGTCTCTGAGGTTTGAGGCAGTAGTGCCAATCAACAACTCAAGCATCTTGTGACGCTCGTGCGGTGATGATCTCAGACGGCATGATTTGGGGAAGATACTGCCGCTGCACGTCACTGAAACCGGCCTGGCGCACGGGGACTTCCATCAGGACCGGACGGCAACTGCCCAGCAGATAAGGCACCCAGCGCTTCGGAAGTAGATTGTACACTCTCTCCAGCGGCGTCAGCACGTCCGCGCTTGGTTTACTCATATTCACCAGAACCAACCTGCCACCAGACTTGAGGACCCGCCGGAACTCTTTCAGGACGACGGACATATCGTCCAGCGGGATCAGGTCGAGCATGTAGCTGTTCAGCAAAACATCAAACGTGGCATCTTCAAACGGCAGCTGGCGAGCGTCAGCCTCCTGCAACCTGGCGTTAGTGTGACCTGCCGCGCGGATCAAGCGCCGTGCGCGCTCCAACATGCGCGGCGACAGATCCACGCCATCTACCACGTTCGTCGGGTGGACGATCTTCAGGATTTCGCGGAGCGTGAAGCCCGGACCAGTTGCAACCTCAAGCACGCGCTCGTCTGCGCGCAGACAGGCTTTCTCCAGGGCCAGCATGCGTGGCCTGCGTTCGAGCGGAGCGACCAGCGTACCGTAGTAGAGACTGTGCAGGTTGTACGCGCGCCGGACGCTCGCTGTGGGCGCGATGGCTTCGATCATCCCGATTTTCCCATTCATTGGACACTCTCCTTGGCTTTCCGCCACGTTCTGCTGCACAGCAACGCAGGCGCTCATGCCGGCGACTGATCGAAGGCCCTCACGCGCTCTCGTCCGGTTTACAGGCGGTGATCCGCGCACTCCAGATCTGGCTCAGGACGTCAGGGCAGCAGGCAGCCTCTACCAACTCGGGCGGCAGGCTGGCTGAGGACGCCATTTCTTCAATCATGCCGCGAACCGAAGCCGCATTGTAGGTTTGCCTGGCAATGACCTGCACATCGGACAATCCAACCTCGCGCATGGAGTCCAGGTACTCGTCTTCCTTGATCGCGCCGCCGACGCAGGCGGCCCATGCCGCCAGGCCCTGCCGTACCGCCTGCGGCAGCTCTCCCGTGACGATGTCGGAGATCGCCACGTGCCCTCCAGGCTTCAATACGCGTACGATCTCAGCAAAGACCTTGCGCTTGTCAGGAGCCAGGTTGATCACGCAGTTCGAGATGATCCAGTCGACAGAAGCGTCTGGAACGGGCATCTGCTCGGCGTCGCCCAGGCGGAACTCAACGTTTGTCACGCCGGCCCGCTCGGTGTTCTGTCTGGCCTTCGCGATCATCTCCGGGGTCATGTCCAGGCCGATCACCTTGCCGGCGGGGCCGACCAGCCTGGCCGCCAGCAGCGCATCCATGCCGGCCCCCGATCCGATGTCCAGGACGACATCCCCTGCCATGACGCCGCTGAACCCCAAAGGATTGCCGCAGCCAAACGAATAGGTGACGGCATCGGCCGGCACAGCAGCCAGGTCGTTGGGGGAGTAGCCGACAACTTCGATCAGGTCCTTGCGCTCCGGCCTGCTCGCCGGTGTGGTTGCGCCACCACATTGTACGCCGGCGTCGCCGCTGACCCGCGCAGCGTAGACCTCGCGCACACCTTCCTTGATCTGCTCGGCACTTGGCTCGTGAGTCTCGACGTTTGAACTCGCTGACATCTTCGTTACCTCCAGGGATGTGTAGTTCTATCTGGCTGAGATGATCTCAACTGAGTCGCTCGGAAAACCGTGTAAAGCACACTATCTGTGCAATACAGATAAATGGTCAAAAAAAGAGAGAGCATCGCTCTGAGGTCGTTAGCCGCAACACCGCTCACTGAGCTTCTCCAGCACTTCTGCCATGCGCTCCAATGCCTTCAGGGTCATCCCCTGCTCGCTTGGCGAGAAATCGGCCAGCTCCGCAGATATTAACTGGCGCTTGGCCTCCTGCAGCTTTCCAACCATCTCTTGCCCGGCAGGGCTAAGCGCGACGCGTACGATCCGGCGGTCCTCAGGATCTGGCCTCCGCTCCACCAGACCCTTGTCAATGAGCGCATCCACCATCCGCGTCATGGTCGTTCCGTGCAGTCGCATCTCCGCTGCGAATTCGTTCATAGTGACAGTGCCCAGTTCCTGTAGGGCGAGCAGCGCGTAGGACTGCGCGACGGTCAGACCACAACAGGCCACCAGCGCACGATCACAGCACTCCAGGTTGCGCTGCAGCCGCCGGGTAAGGCGGTCTACCCGGTCCAGGAACAACTCCGCGGCCACCGGTTACCCTCCACATATCTGTATAATGCAGATAGTGTAACTCACATACAAACATCTGCCAAATTACGGCTTTGGGTTTTGAAGCAGCGTGATTGTATTTCCAGCAGCGTCTCTGTGCTCCTATGTTATAATGTTTTCGGCGGCAAGACAACCGCTTGACAGGCTCAAGGGCCTGCGTGTCAGGGGAATGCACATGCAAAGTGGCGTAGCAGAAGCGGTATCAGAGGAAGAAGCTCTAGTTGCCGAACTGGAGCTGCTGGGGATTCGATATCTATCTCGCCAAACCCACTATCAGGCGGTGCAGGTCCGTCCGGCCGACCGGTTGTTGGTTGATCTGGTGCGGCAGCCTAACTCGCGCACGCGCGAGTCCGTGATCGCCGTGTTCTTAGCCTGCCCGCACTACGCGCACGATGTTCCTACAGCGGTAGCCAAGCTGGATGCTATAAATCCGGCTTGCGCAACCAATCTCCGCCTTTTCTATACAGCCGCCGTGTTCCTCCAACATAAGTACCGATCACGGTTGGAGCCATTCCTGAGAGAAGAATGGCTCTGGCTGCCCGACTTATTCTCGGCCGACTTCGGCTTCCCAGGGGAGGACGTGCCGGCCGCCCGTAGGCTGGCCCTGCTGGGTTACGTCCACCGCGAGGCCACGGGCGTACTGGTTAACTGGACCGGCACGTACGACAACGTGGCATACAAGCTGATCCGCAGATGGGAGATGGAGCAGGTATGGAGCCGGAGCCAATAACCTCAGCAGCCATCTTGTCGTTTTTGCAGCGCCTGGGTGAGCGCTGGGAGGCACCATCCACCCTATACCTGCTTGGCGGCGGCGCGCTGTGTCTGCTTGGGAACCCACGCGAAACCCGGGATCTGGACTACGCTGTCAAGGTAGCGCCTGAAATACTGAGCCGGTTTCAAGAGACAGCGTCGAGACTGGCTGGGGAGATGCAACTTGACTTGGAGGAGGTGCCGCTGGGCGAGTTTGTGCCCTTGCCGCCCGAAGCAGAACAGCGCCGGCGATTTGTGGGTCGGTTCGGCCAGCTTGACGTGTACATTTTCGATCCCTACAGCATGGCCCTCAGCAAAATCGCGCGCGGCTTTGAGTCGGATTTGGACGACGTGATGTTTATGTTAGGGCGAGACTTGATCGAGTTCTCCGAACTGGAGCGATATTTCCAGGCGGTGCTGCCGAAGGCCGCGAAGCTCGACATAGACCTGCGGGAGTTCCGGCAATACTTCGAGGAGATCCGCCGGCGGCACTCGCGCTCTTGACGCTCACTGTCTTTTGGCATCCAAAGCCCTCTGTCGGTTTCAGGAACCAGCCGCGAGCAGCAAGGTCCCTGCCCTAATCCAGTCCACCGCCTCTTGGCCAATAAATCCTTCCTCTATTAAACACCCCACCGTCCCCTCGAACTCCCCCCTCGTCCACCCCAGCACATCCAGTATTCGGAACACCTCGTCGCGCGTGGCTGCCGCCACATTTTGCAGGTGGCGCAACACCAACGTCTTCTGCGCCTTGCGCCGGCTGATCGGCCGGGCCTGGGCTGCCAAATCGGGGTACCAACGGGCCACGATCTCGTATGTGAAGGCGTACCGCCAGGCGCCAACCGGCGCCACCCCCACCGGCAGCACCTTCAATTTGGCCTGCAACTCCGTCAGCGTCTTGTCAAACTTGTACTTGGCGCTGTCGTTGGCCAGACGCGCTTTCTTGCGCAACTCAACCGTGTCCAGCGGCCCGTTCGCCAACAGCGCCTCGTAAATGTTCTTCTCCTCCAGCGACGGCCGGCCGTCCCGGTACTCCTCCAGGAAGTTGTGCTCCAGTCGCCGAAGTTGTCGCTACAGGCGTAAAAGGCGGGCAGCAGGTCCAAAGAGACCATCGTAGCCCGGCGCCTGATCAGCTTGCCGTAATACCACCAGCGCTTATCCAGCGACTCGTCCTTCCGGCCCCAGCACTTGCCGATGTCCGGGTCGTCGTGCTCGTTGGGCACCGAACGCACTCGGCCGGCGATCGCGTGGAACAGGTTCGGCATCTCGACACCCTGGATCGGCCAGAAGTGACAGAAACCGGCCTCTTGCACGAAAGCGCGCACTTCTTCCACCGTCTGCACGCGCCGCGCCGGCGTGCGCCGGTAGTTGTGCTCGCGCTGCTCGGCCACCCATTCAGCCGTCATGGTTGTCAAATCCGGCATGCAAATTCTCCCTGATGCGCGGGATTGAACACACGTACTATTTATACTCCGGCAGACGAGAAGGCCCCACCGAGAGGAATGTGGTCACCCATGAGTGAACCGACAAACAAGGCGCCGATGAAGGCGCGCGCCTGGGCGGGATCAAGGGCCAGCAGGCGCGTCTGCCGGGTGGTAAGGTCCACTTCAAGAAGCTTGCCTGTGTAACCGTGCACGGCACGACCTCAGGACGCATCCGCCGTTCCCCGGAATTGGGGAAGGCTCAGGCCTCTGCCTGCTCTGGGTGGCCCCGTCCTGGTAGCGCATGGTAGAATAGCGCGCAGATTGGCACTATCCATGCGTCTGCCTTGACGGACGAGGGAGCCCGATGATTGAAGAATGCGTGCGCAACGTAACCCCGGTGCCGGGGGGAGCGCTCTTAGCGATCGAGGATACGCTGTTAGAAGTACGGGCGGTCGGCGAAAACGTGGTTCGGGTGCGGCTGGCACCGCACGGCGAGTTTCGCGCTGAGTAAACGTACGTGTTGGCCGGCCAGCCTGGGGTTTGCGAAAGTGCCCGGCTGGCAGTGGATGGCGACAAGGTGATGCTCCGTACCGCCGAGTTTACGGTAGAGGTGGACCGCGCTCCCTTTTCCTTGCGGCTGCTCGACGGACAAGGGCGCATCGTGGCCGCCACGCCCGCCGGCATCCCGGCCTTAGAGTGGGCCGTCGGCCGGCCGACGTGGGCGTCTACGGGCGGGGCCAGGGGGCATTTTCGCAACTCAACTTGCGGGGGCTGGAGCGCCGCATGTGGCAAGACCGGCTGGACTTACGATCCCGGTCACCGCTTGCTCAGCGTGCGCCTGGAGGGCTGCCCCGCGAGCTTGCCTTTCGGTGTCTCGGTCGAGCCGGGGGAGGCTGTCAACGTGCCGCCCGCCGTCCCGGAACTGGGCATCGATGTCCGTCCCGACGCCGGTCCCTCTCAGCTTCAAGTCCGGGTATTCCTGCGCGCCGTGCCTTGTCTGACCGCCACGACCGTCAAATTCTCGTTGGCGGCGCCCGAAGGGTGGCAGGCGGCTCCGGCGGCGTCCACGGCGACCGCGCACAAGCCCTCGACCGGCGACACTCTCCCGGCGCTGCCGGATGCCTGGTGGGAACTGCGGGCTCCCGGCGAGCAAACAGTCTACGCCAGTCTGTCCGGCGAAGAGCAGTTGAAGCTGTGGTGCAACGGCGAGATTGCCCTCGTTTCTGAAAAGAACCGGGTCGTCGAGCCATTGTGGGCGCCGATCAGACTGCACGCCGGCTGGAACCAGGTGTTGGTCAAGGCGACGCGGGGCGTGCAGGATGAATGGTCCGGCCGCACGTTCGGGTTCTATTTCCGTTTCGAGTAAGACGATGGAAGCGTGGCGAGTGAGCTGCGCTACGCCGCACAACCGAGCAACTGAAGCCAACCATTAGAGCAAATTCCGGAGGTGCTATCCCATGCGAGCCGATATCGTACCGGGGAGCAAGTTTCCCGACTATGAGCTGCCCGACCACACAGGGACACGGCGCCACCTGAGCGAGTTGCAGGGCAAGGACCCTGTCGCCCTGGTGTTGGCACGCGGGTCTTTCTGCCCGCGCGAGCACCGCCAGCACGTGTGGATGGTCGAAATGGAACCGGAGGTCGTGCTCAGTTACACCCGCTTCATCACTGTCAGCACGGACCCGGTGCTGGGCTGCCTGGAGTGGCGCTCCCGGCTGGGTGCGCACTGGGCTTCCTTTCCGACGAAGAACGGGTGGTACGGCGTCACCTGGAGATCGCAGAGTACACCGATCCGGTGCGCATCGGTACGGTCCCACACACGGTCATGCTGGAACCGGGGCTGCGGGTGTACAAGATTTACGTCGGTTACTGGTATTGGGGCCGGCCGACCCAGGAAGAGGTCCGCCAGGACTTTCGAGCGATGTCGATGCGCTGCCATCCGGACTGGGACATAACCAAGCCCGAGTTGCGCGAAAACTGGGAGAGCGGGGACAAAAGCCTGTTCTTCCCCTACAGAAAGATGGGTTAAATGATCACTTCCCGTGAACGCGTATTGAAGTCATTGAGCTATGAAGCGCCCGACCGGGTCCCCAAAGATCTGGGCGGTATGCTCTCGAGCAGCATCAGCGCCTTCGCCTACCCTCAGCTTGTGGCGGCCCTCGGACTGCCGGCCCGCGTGCCGCGCGTCTATGATACCGGCCAGATGCTGGCCATGCCTGACCTGGACGTGCTGGATGCGCTGGGTGTGGACCTGGTGACCATCTGCGGCGGGACGACCAACGCTTTCGAGGAGCCGCAGAAGTGGCATCCGTATGACTTCAACTGCCGCCTGCCGGCCCGGGTGCGCAATCCGTCGGCGTTTGCTGCAGAGCCGGATGGCACGCTGATACAGGGCAACACGCGCATGCCGCCCAGCTCCTACGTGTTTGACGAGCTCCACGGCGGGCAGGCGCTGGACCTGAACGCCGAGCTGCCGAGGTATGACCTGAAGGAGTACAAAGGACGCCTGCAGAGTCGCGACATCAGAGACGAGCAAATCGTAGCCCTGCGCGACCTGTCCCGGCGCGTGCGAGAGTCGACGGACCGGGCGGTCTTCTTCAACGACGGTGCGCTGGGCTCCGACATCTGCATTCACGGCCACGGCGGCATGGCGGTGTTTCCGCTCCTCTGCTTGACCGACCCGGACTACGTCGCCGAGCTGCACGAGATCATCACCGAGCACACACTGGTGAACGTGCGCCGCCTGCTGCCCGAGATCGCGCCTTATGTCGACGTGATCTGGCTGGCCAGCGACGACTGGGGCACCCAGAACAGCACCATCGCCTCGCCGAAAGTGTTCCGCAAGCTGTTCCTGCCCTACCGGCGGCGCATCAACGACGTGTGCCACGCGCTCGCTCCGCAGGTCAAGACGTTCCTGCACTCCTGCGGCGCAATCTACGACCTGCTGGACATGATCGTCGAGAGCGGCTTCGACGTGCTGAACCCGGTGCAGTGGCCGGCGGGCAAGCACCCGTACCAGGAATGGAAGGCGAAAGCGCGCGGACGCCTGACGCTGTGGGGCGGCGGGGTCAACGCGCAGGGCACACTGCCCCTGGGCACGGTCGAGGACGTGGCCCGGGAAGTGGCCGAGGTGGTAGGCTGCCTGGGGCAGGACGGCGGCTACGTGTTCTGCAACATCCACAACCTCCTGGCGGAGGTGCCGGCCGAGAAGATCATCGCGATGTACAGGACGGCAGGCGAGGCAGTGCACATGAGAGGGTAAGCGGGTGAGCCAGGCGCCGCAGGCGCGGTAGGCCGGCAGATCAGCCACGTTTCGCGCACCCGCGGACTCGGGGTTTCAGAGGTGGACAGTGCCTCTGAAACCCCGAGTCTTTAGTTGTGCGGGCGATTTGGCTGTGCGTACCGGCTGGATGAGCTGCAGGCGCTCGCCAAGTCTGCCGTGGCCGATGTGCGGCGGATGAGCAACGATCTGCGGCCGTTGATCCTGGAAGACCTGGGGCTGCCGGTCGCCGTGCAGACATTGGTTGAGGACCTGGGTGGGGATCTGCCTGCGGCGCGGGTCGCCTGCCGGGTGGATGGCAACGAACGCCGTCTGCCGACGCTGGGTGAGCTGACCATCTTCCGGGTAGGGCAGGAAGCGCTCAGCAACATCCGCAAGCATGCCCGCCGCCCAGGGTTTCCCCGGTGCAGCGGCGATCTGCGGTTGTGGGATTAGGGCCGGCCCGGGCGCTGTCAATAGCCGCACGCTAATGTACCAGCCATGTGCGGCCAATATGTACCAAAAAAACAGGCGCACTCACTGCGAAACGTTAAGGTTGGTCTAGAGCGGTTGTTAAGGTTAGGCCCGAATGGCGATAGGCGCCTCCTGGTGTAAAGATGGGCAGCTTTCCGATCAGCGAAAACGAGCCCACCCAGATGATCAGAACGCCGTGGTGGCCGGCGCCGTAGTAGTAGAGGCTGTGGATAAGTGCATAACCGCCGCACTTTGGCGGTTATGC
>JADGQF010000379.1 GCA_017882045.1 Anaerolineales bacterium | reverse complement strand
GATCCGCCTCTTTCAGGCGCAGTCAGTTTTTGGCAATCAGAACATCTCATGCAAGTGCGGCGTGGCCGGGGGAAACGGGGCGCGCATGGCGGCCTGCGGGGAACTGGCCCCCGCGCCAGCCCTCAGGATGTCGGCGGCCAGCGTTTCGGCATCGTCATCCGGGCTCCGTCCGATGATGCCACCCTGCGCGTAACGGGGGTTCGAATCGAAGGGATCGGGCGCGCGGGTAATCACGGTGATCTGGCGCTGGGCATTTTGCGCCAGACGCAACGCAGTGCTGGCTCCGGCAATACCACAGCCAATGACCAGGACCTCAGTTCGATGCAAGCCTCCGCCTCTTGGCCCGGCTTCAGCCGATCGCCAGCATCCTCTCCACTGCCTGGGCTGCGCGCCGGCGAATCTCCTCCGGCATCTCGACCACGTACTGGTCAAGTTGTAGCGAGCGCAGCGTGTCTTCCAACGTGATCTGGTTCATGTGTGGGCACCTGACGCTGCAGAGCCGCAACATCTCCTTGCCCGGATTGGCGGCAGCCACGTTATCGCCCATGGCGCATTCGGTCAGCAGCAAGTAGCGAGGCGCAGCCGTGCGCTCGACGTAGCGGATCATCGCCGTGGTGCTGCCCGAGAAATCAGCCGCCTGGACCACCTCGGGACTGCATTCAGGGTGCGCAAGGATCACCACATCCGGGAACTGCGCCCTGACGTTGCGTATGTCCTCCACTGTGAACCTTTCGTGCACTTCGCAGCGCCCAGGCCAGCCGATGAGCTGGTAATCCAGTTCCTGGTCGCCCGCGTGGGGCGTCAGGGTGGGAAAGATGATGTGCTTGCCTGTCTCGCGGGCGACGTTCCGGGCCAGATACTCGTCGGGCAAAAAGATCGCGGCACGGGTACCGAGAGACTCGACCACTGCCTTGGCGTTGCCGGACGTACAGCAAATGTCTGCCTCGGCCTTCACATCGGCATAGGTGTTGATGTAAACAACCACCGGCACGCCGGGAAAGCGCTCTTTCAGCGCTCGCACATCCGCGGCCGTGATGCTGGCGGCCAGCGAGCAGCCCGCCCGCTGCGAAGGGATGAGAACGGTCTTGTCCGGATTGAGGATCTTGGCCGTCTCGGCCATGAACAACACACCACAGAAGACGATGATGTCCTTGTCGGTCTGGGCAGCCTTACGGCTCAGCTCCAGCGAGTCGCCGGTAAAGTCGGGGATGGAGTGGTAGAGCGCCGGCTCCATGTAGTTATGCCCGAGGATCACGGCGTTTTTCTGCACCTTCAGACGGTTGATCTCGCAAGCCAGTTTGGCTTTGTAGCGCAGCTCGAAATCGGGCACGACGTCCCTCAGAGCCGCTCGCATGTGCGAGTACATCTCATGCACGGACATTTCGGTGACCATATAGGATTCTGCCCCTTGGGCCCTCTTCATACACTCACTGCAGGCCGGCAGGCTAACTGGCAGAGGCCGCGGCCCGCTGAGGTTTCCAGTCGAAACTCACGTCGAACGCGCGCGCCGAATGCGTGAGCGCGCCCACTGAGATGTAGTCCACGCCTGTTTCGGCTACCTGCCGGACATTGTCCGACGAGACGTTCCCGGAGGCCTCGAGGCGCGCGCGGCCGGCGCTGAGCATCACGGCCTGGCGCATGCATTCGATGGACATATTGTCCAGTAGAATGCGCTCCACCCCCAGCGCCAGCGCGGCCTGGACATCTTCCAGAGTGCGTGCCTCCACCTCGATGACCAGCCCTGTGTCTGCGGCACGCGCGCGGCGGACTGCCTCGGTCAGGGAGCCGGCGTAATCGATATGGTTGTCTTTGATCAGGATCATGTCGTACAGACCGGCCCTATGGTTCTGACCACCACCACGGCGCACAGCCAGCTTGTCCAGCGCTCGCAGGCCGGGTGCAGTCTTGCGGGTGTCGAGGATCGTAGCCTGCGTGCCGGCGACCTTGTCCACGAACTGGCGCGTCAGGGTGGCGATGCCGGACATGCGGCCAACGAAGTTGAGGGCGGTGCGCTCGGCCGTCAGCAATGCACGAGCCGGACCGGACACCGCGGCCAGCACCTGCCACTTTTCCACCTGGGCCCCTTCGGCGACGAAGCCGATGAGGCTCACGTCTGGGGCCAGCAACAGGTAGGTAGCGTGCGCCACGTCGAGCCCCGCCACGACGCCGGCTTGCTTGGCGATGATCTGTCCACCCATGCTTGCTTCAGGCAGGACGATGCTGTTGGTCGTCACGTCCCCGCGGCCGATGTCTTCTTCTAGAGCGCGCCTGATCGCCGAGATGATATCCGGCGACAAAGTCTCTGTAGGAGCAATCGTAGGTTTCACGCAGCAGATATCTCCTTAGCTTCATAACCTGCAGTCGATGCAACCGCAGCGTTCTGTTACCGATTCGTTCCGATTCTACCACGTTCTCCAGGGTGCAAGAAAAGATCTGGTGGTGGGTAGCGGGCGGCACTCCGAAGCGACCGACCATAAGTGCAGAAGCGTCGTGGCACTTGGACGTGCGTGGTCACTGTTGATTCCTAGCGTAGCGCTCCGACATGCAGAGTTGCTCGCGATCCTTTGCCATCGGTTTCCTGCTGTGGTTATTGCCTGCCCGGCCAATCCAGCCTTTACAAGACAAGACGCCTTATCTTGGGTCTGAGCCGGTAAAGAGCCCCAAAACAGACCAGAAGTGAGGCTGTAATGCCGTTTCGGCACCCAAGATAATGCGAGACACTGGCTAGAAGGCAGACTTGACCGGAGCAAACGGCCACTCAGGAAATCAAAAACCCCACCGGGTGAGGTGGGGTTAAGCTTAGTGAAGAGGGACTTGGCCCAACCACCGCAGCGCGTAGGCTGCGGACCAGCCTGCAGACCAGTCGCCGGAGGGCGACTTCGCGAGGGTTGCTGCGACTTCAAGTCGCCCGAGCTCTCCCTCACCATTATATACGAAAACGAGAGAATTGGCAGCGGGCGCGGGCAGCGGTTGCCTTTTGACAGGAGCGGCAAACCGTGTTACGGTTGCGACAGCGTTGTCGCAGGCTCCCAGGAGTCGCCCCGTGCCCGTAACTATTGCCGATGTTGCCCGGTTATCTGGCGTATCAATCAAGCAAGTGTCGCGCGTGATCAACCACGAGGACCGCGTGGCCACGGCGACGCGCGCGAAGGTGCTGCAGGCTATCGGCGAGCTTGGCTTTGTCCCCAACGTCTGGGCCCGCCGGCTGGCACGGGGCTATTCAAACCTGATCGGGCTGTGCATGTACAGCGCAACGCCGGACTGGATCATGGTCGTGCTCAACAGCATGATCGACGTTGCGGACCGCAATGACTATCGGGTCGCCGTCTACCGCTTCAACCCCCACGATACCGCGAAAGTACAGGAGATGCTGGCCTGGTCGGCCCAGCGTCACGTAGACGGCCTGATCTTGACCCCCCCGATCGACACTTCGGAAGAACTGGTGGAAGGTCTGACGGCGCTGAATTTCCCCTTCGTCCAGGTGGCCCCGTACAATCGCTGCAATGGCGGCTCGTGGGTGGCTACCACCGACGAGCCTGGCTCTTACGACGCAACCCGCCATCTGCTGCAATTGGGGCACACGCGAATCGCATTCATTCAGGGCCCTTCCGATCACATCGCCAGTTGGGACCGCCTGCGCGGCTATCAGCGTGCACTGAGAGAACAGGGGATTGAGCCCGACCCTCGTCTGGTGCGCTGTGGCGATTGGTCTTTCGAAACCGGGCTCGATTGTACCCGACAACTCATGAGTTTGCCCGACCGCGCCACCGCGATCGTATGTTCGGGCGACCAGATC
>JADGQF010000378.1 GCA_017882045.1 Anaerolineales bacterium | reverse complement strand
AAAAACTACTTCGCCCACGCCAAGGAGTTCGCGGGCAGCGGCTTTGACAGCAGCGCCGCCGCCGGCGCGATCCCCACGGTGCCGATCTATTTTTCCAAAGTGCCGGAGTCCGTGATTGGGCCAACGGACGCCATCGAAATCCCGGTCGGCATCTCCGACGCCATCGACTACGAGGTCGAACTGGCCGTCATCATCGGCAAGGGCGGCAAGGGCATCACGGCCAAAGACGCGATGCAGCATGTCTGGGGCTACACCATCATCAACGACGTGACCGCCCGCGACTGGCAAAGCCGCCACTCCCAGTGGCTGCTGGGCAAGTCTTTTGACACCTTCTGTCCGATGGGGCCGTGGCTGGTCAGTGCCGACGAGTGCGATGGCAGCAACACCAACGTGCGCTGTTTCGTCAATGGTGAGATGCGCCAGAACGCCAACACCACCGACCTGATCTTCAACATTCCGACCCTGATTGAAACCCTGTCAGCCGGCATCACGCTCTACCCCGGCGACGTGATCGCCACCGGCACGCCGGTGGGTGTGGGTATCGGTTTCAAGCCGCCCAAGTATCTGCAGTCAGGCGATGTGGTGCGGGTGGAGATCGATGGCATCGGCCATCTGGAAAACCCGGTACGCTGATCCGATCCGTACGGCAGATCGAAGACGCTCACACCACCAGCGGCTCTTCCTGCATTGCTTCCATCTGCTCTTCGAGCATCTGCACCTGGCCCCGCCAGTAGTCGCTGGAGCCAAACCAGGGGAAGTTGATGGGAAACGTCGGGTCGTCCCAGCGGCGCGCCAGCCAGGCGCTGTAGTGAATCAGGCGCAGCGTGCGCAAGGGTTCGATCAGCGCCAGTTCACGCCGGTCGAATTCGCGGAACTGTTCGTAGCCATCCACCAGCGCGCCCAGTTGGCGGCTGCGCTGCTGGCGGTCGCCACTGAGCAGCATCCACAGATCTTGCACCGCTGGTCCGCTGCGAGCGTCGTCCAGATCGACAAAATGCGGGCCGGGCCCGGCGCTGGCCGGCGATTCCAGCGGCGTCCAGAGAATATTGCCCGGATGGCAGTCACCGTGCAGGCGCAGCCGCCTGATCGGTTCGGAATAAGGGTCTTTTTGGCCTCCAGCCCCCGTCAGACATGCGTAACCAGCTATTAAATCAATAGCGTCTTGCGAGACCTTGGCCCACGCCGACTGCACGTCCAGCGGCACCTGGTCGTGGCTGAGCAGCCACTCGCGCGACTCGATGCCAAAACTTTGCAGGTCCAGCGCCGGTCGGCTGACAAAGGGCTTGGCGGCGCCCACGGTGTGAATGCGCGCCAGAAAGCGGCCAATCCACTCCAGCACGTCCGGGTCGTCCAGCTCCGGCGGGCGGCCGCCGCGGCTCGGGCTGACGCTAAAGGAGAACCCGCCAAAGTGATGCAGCGTCGTGCCATGCAAGGTGAGTGGTCCGATCACCGGAATTTCCGCCGCCATCAGTTCTGCGGAAAAGGCATGTTCCTCCAGGATTTGCGCCTCGCTCCAACGCCCGGGGCGGTAAAACTTGGCCACCACCGCGCCGCCATCTTCCAGGTGCAATTGATAGACCCGGTTCTCGTAAGAGCTCAAGGCCAGTTGGCGGCCGTCGCCATAAAGCCCGACGCTGGCCAGCGCATCCATCACCACGTCGGGCGTGAGCGCTTGATAAGGATGAAGACCGGTCGCGGTTGGAAAAGTTGGCAGCATGCCCCGATTGTCGCGCCTTGAAACCTGAGGCCCGCGCGGGATGCGATACTCGAAGCGAGGCGACTCAATTTCCTGGTCGTCCTGAATTTGGGGTAACCATGTCCGAAGTTATTTTGCTCGGGGCCGAGGCGGTCGCGCACGCTGCGATTGACGCTGGTATCAGCGTGGCCTACGCCTATCCGGGCACGCCATCAACCGAGATTTACCAAACCATTCAGGATCACGTGAAGGCGCACGGTCTGGACGTGCGCGGCATGTGGTCGGCTAACGAAAAGGTGGCGCTGGAAGAGGGTGTCGGCGTCTCGTATGCCGGTCGGCGCGTCATGGTGTCGATGAAGCATGTCGGGCTCAACGTCGCAGCAGATCCGTTCATGAATGTGGCGGTGTCCGGCGTGCACGGTGGTCTGGTGCTGGCAGTGGCAGACGATCCGTCGATGCACAGTTCGCAGAACGAGCAGGATTCGCGTTACTTTGCCGACTTTGCCATGGTACCGTGTCTGGAACCCGGTGACCAGCAGCAGTGCTACGACTTCACCCGTGAGGCCTTTGAGCTGTCTGAAAAACTCCAGGTGCCGGTGCTGCTGCGGCTGGTGACGCGCCTGGCACACAGCCGCGCCGCAGTGACTGTTGCCACGCCGCGTGCGCAGAACGAGGCGCGTTATGTGGACGACCCGAGTCGCTTCACCTTGCTCCCGGCCAACGCCCGGCGCGCCTATGCCAAGCTGGTTGACAAGCAGACGGCCCTGCAGGCGTATTCGGAAAACCATGTGGCCAACACGTTGACGCTGCGCGACGGCCGCCGCCCCGGCATCCTGGTCAGCGGCCTGGCCTGGAACTACCTGCAGGAGGCCATGGGCGACAAACTGGACGGCTACAACCTGCTGCGGATCGGCTTCTACCCGCTGCCGGTAAAGAAGATCCGCCAACTGCTCGACGCCTCCAGTGAGGTCTGGATCGTGGAGGAGGGCTACCCGTTCATCGAGCGCTATGTGAGTGCCCTGGGGTTGATGCGCGAGCCAGCGATCCGCGGCAAGCTGACCGGCGACCTGCCGCGCACTGGCGAGCTTGACCCCGACGCCATCAAGCGCTGCTTTGGCCTGCCGGTAAATCCGTCGCTACAGATTGCCGGGCTGGCCGACGTGCTGGTCGGGCGCCCGCCAAGCCTGTGCGACAAGTGCCCGCACAGTGACGCCTACCTCGCCATCAACGAGGTGATTGCAGAGTACGGTCCGGGCGTGCGCGTGATGGGCGACATCGGCTGCTACACGCTGGGCGCAATTAAACCGTACCAGGCGATCCACTCCTGCCTGTGCATGGGCGCTTCCATCGGCATGGCGATCGGCGCGGCCCACGCTGGCATGACGCCATCGCTGTGCGTCATCGGCGACGGTACCTTCACGCATTCGGGCATGGCACCGCTGCTGGACGCAGCGCGCGACAACACCAACATCAAGGTTTTCATCCTGGACAACAGCATCATTGCCATGACCGGAGGCCAGCCGACCCTGGCCTCGGACGAGGAGATTGTCGATCTCGTCGCCGGGCTGGGCGTGCCGCGCGCGCACATCCGCATCGTCATACCGTCGGTGCACAAAAAAGATCAGACGATGGCCATCATCCGTGAAGAGCTCCCCTACCAGGGGCTGTCGGTAATCGTCGCGCGTCGCGCCTGCGTCACCTACGCCAAGCAGATCAAGGCGCAAAAACGCGGCGGCCAGGAGGAAGAGGAATGAACTTTGATTTGGTACTTTGCGGTGTCGGTGGTCAGGGCGTGCTGACGATCGCCTGGGTGATTGACCACGCCGCCCACGAAGCCGGTCTGTATCTCAAGCAGTCCGAGGTGCGCGGCATGGCGCAGCGCGGCGGTGCCGTGTCGGCGTTTGTGCGCATCTCCGACCGCCCGGTCGCCAGCGACCTGATTGCCAACGGTGCCGCCAGCATGGTGTTGTCGGTGGAACCGATGGAGGCCTTGCGCTACACCCCGTTGTTGCGCCCCGACGGCTGGATTGTCACCGACGTCACGCCGCTGGTGAACGTGGACCCGTACCCGAAGGCAGAGGCCTTGTACCAGGTATTGTTCTC
>JADGQF010000131.1 GCA_017882045.1 Anaerolineales bacterium | reverse complement strand
TCTCCTGGAGTTGATCGACGAGATCGCTCGTCGCGACCTCGATCCTTACAGCGCGGCCGAGAAGCTTATGCCCGCGTTGGCTGGGTCACCCTCCCTCTAAACGAGCGACCGCGGATTCCCAAGTAAGCGAATCAACATGGTATAATATTCGCTAAGTTGCGACTTTTTGGTAGGAAGTATCGATGTTAAAGAATCTGGCTAAGAAAGTGTTCGGTGATCCCAACGAGCGCGAGGTCAAGCGGCTGCAGCCGATCATCGACGAGATCAACGCCCTGAGCTCTGAGTTCGCCCGCATGAGCGACGACGAGTTGCGCGCGCAAACGGATGAATTCCGTGCGCTGATCGCCGAACGCGTCGGCGACCTGCGCGAACGTCTCGAGCAGGCACGCAGCGAGTGGCAACTCGAGACCGATTCGGGCACGCAGATGCAGCTCAGGGTGGAGTTCGAGCAACTCGAGAAGGAACTCAAGGCTGTTGAGAAGGACGCCATGGACGAGGTCCTGCCGCGCGCCTTCGCGGCCGTGCGGGAAGCAGCCACGCGCACGATCGGCCTGCGCCCTTACGACGAGCAACTGGTCGGTGGGATCGTGCTCCACCAGGGTAAGATCGCCGAAATGAAGACCGGCGAAGGCAAGACGTTGGTTGCCACCTTGCCCTTGTACCTGAATGCGCTCACGAGCCGCGGCGCCCACCTGGTCACGCCCAACGATTACCTGTCGAAGTTCGGCGCGCAATGGATGGGGCCGGTCTATCACCTGCTGGGCGTCAGCGCCGGCGTGATCCAATCGGCGGCGGTCAATCCGGAGCTTGGTTCGTTCGTCTTTGACCCGGACTACTTGGCTGCCGACGACCGCTACCAGGGCCTGCGCCCGGTCGGCCGGCGCGCTGCCTACCTGGCCGACATTACCTACGGCACCAACAACGAATTCGGGTTCGACTACCTGCGCGATAACATGGTGCAGGACCTTTCCCAGGTAGCACAGCGCGAGGTGGTCTTCGCGATCGTCGACGAGGTGGACAACATCCTCATCGACGAGGCGCGCACGCCCCTGATCATCTCCGGGCCGGCGCAGGAGTCATCCGACAACTACCGGACCTTCGCGCAGATCGTGCGGCGACTCCGTACTGATGACGACTACACGATTGAGGAAAAAGAGCGCCTCGCCACGCTGACTGAGGACGGCATCGCGCGCGTGGAGCAGATGTTGGCCCTGGGAGCCGGGCAGAGCCTCTATGACAGCGACCATTACGCCCTGACGCCCTACCTGGACAACGCACTTCGGGCAAACGTGCTCTACAAGCTCGACAAGGACTACATCGTCAAAGACGGCGAGGTGATCATTGTCGACGAGTTCACAGGCCGCCTGATGTATGGGCGCCGCTTCTCGGAAGGTCTCCACCAGGCGATCGAGGCGAAGGAGAACGTCCGTGTCCAGCGCGAATCGCTGACACTGGCGACGATCACCTTCCAGAACTACTTCCGCATGTACGAGAAACTGGCCGGCATGACCGGCACGGCCCTCACCGAAGCAGAAGAGTTCCTGAAGATCTATAACCTGGACGTCGTCGCCATTCCGACACACAAGTCGGTGATCCGGGCGAACTACCCCGACCAGATCTATAAGACGCAGGAAGGCAAGTTCCGCGCCGTGATCGGCGAGATCGCGGAGTTGCACAAAAAAGGCCAGCCCGTCCTGGTAGGCACTGTCTCGGTGGAGACGTCGGAAATGCTGTCGGAGTGGCTGCGTCGCAAGGCTGTTCCACACAATGTGTTGAATGCCAAGCAGCACGAGAAAGAGGCCGGCGTCATCGCCCAGGCTGGGCACTCCGGCACGGTCACCATCGCCACGAACATGGCCGGCCGCGGCGTCGACATCCTGCTAGGCGGCAATGCCGACGGCATCGCGCGCGAGCGATTGCGCCACGACGGGGTAGACCTGGCTGCGCTGGCCAAGGACGATCCGCTCTGGGCAGAAGCGCTGGAAAGGGCCAAGGCCGAGGTTGAAGTCGACCGCCAGAAGGTGCTGGCCGCGGGCGGGCTGCATGTGCTGGGCACTGAACGGCACGAGGCCCGGCGCATCGACAACCAGTTGCGTGGGCGCGCGGGACGCCAGGGCGACCCAGGCTCCTCCCGCTTCTTTATCTCGCTGGAAGACGACCTGATGCGCCGCTTCGGCGGGCAGAACGTGGCCGGGCTGATGGACAGGTTGGGCCTGGAAGAAGACATGCCCATCGAGCACAACCTGATCAACAAGGCGATCGAGAATGCCCAGGTGCGAGTCGAAGGCTACAACTTCGACATCCGGAAGCACGTGCTGGAATACGACGATGTCGTCAACAAACAGCGCGAGGTGATCTACAATCAGCGCCTGCAGATCCTGACCGAGCCGACGATGCGCCCGACCATCCAGGGCATGGTCGAAGATGAGATACAGGCCACCGTTAACAGTATGCTGGCCGATCCGAGCCTGGGACAAGGGCGGACGCTGGAGCACAAGGACTGGGACCTGACCGCCATCGCGGTCGAGTTGTCCAAGATCTTCCCGCTGCCCAAGGCTGAAAACGTCGAACACTGGCGCAGCATGAATGCCGATCAACTCAGCGACTACCTGGTAGACCTGGCTGTAAAGGTTTACGACGAGAAGGAAGCGTCGATGGGCGCCGAGAACATGCGCCAGCTCGAAAGGCTAGTCATGTTGCGCGACGTCGATAGCCGCTGGGTGCGCCATCTTACCGACCTGGACGAATTGCGCGAGGGCATCGGACTGCGAGCCTTTGCCCAGGTTGACCCGCTGATCGCGTACAAGAAAGAAGCCCACCAGATGTACCAGGAGCTGCTGGCATCCATCTCACAGGACATTGTGCACGCTATCTACCACGCGCAGTTGATGGTAATGCCCGCCGCCATCCCCGTGCAGCGCATGCAGACCAATCGCAGCGATGGCGGCGGCCAGCCGCAGCCGGTGCGCAGCGCCAAGCAAATTGGCCGGAACGATCCATGCTGGTGCGGAAGCGGCAAGAAGTATAAGCAGTGCCACATGCGCTCCGATCAGGGTTTGGAGCCGGCGCCGGCAGGTAGCGCGGACGGAGCACGGGCGGCCTCCAAGCCACAACCAGCGGCCGCGGCCGTCACGGCCGGCGGCAGCAAAAAGGCGAGCAAGGGAAAGCCAGCCCACCGTCGCTAAACCAGGGACCGTCTCGTTCAAGGACGAATGTGTGAGCACGCCGAACCTACCTGCTATCCGGCCCTCTAGCGGGCCGGCCGCGCTGGACGCCATGCAAACCATCCTGCGCGCGCTGAGCGTCGAGCGCGATCCACTGCGGCTGTGCAAACAAGCTGTGGACGAGGCAGCCGCTTTCTTTGGCGTCTCAGAATGCGCCGTGCTTTTGTACGACGCCGCCTCTGGAATATTCAGTGCCCAGCGACCCGGAGTGGGCGTCGACGTCGACGAAGCCGGGTTGCTGCGCCTCTCCTCGATCCCTGCCGACCACATCGAGCGCTTGCTGGCTACTTGGCCAGAGCACGGCGTACTGCGCTTGCTCATGGACCAATACCTGGCTGCCGCCGAGGCGACGCAGTCAGGAGAGCCGGTTGAGCGCGCCGTATGGCTGGCATTGCTGAGGGCGGACGGTAAAACGACCGGCATTCTCCGGCTGGCCGATAGGCGAGACGGCCGCGCCTTCTCCGAGGAGGAGGTTCACCTGCTCGGACTCTTCGCCAGCCAGCTCGGTTTACTGGTCCACCTGTACAGCGAGCAGGCAACGGCCGCGCTGGAGCACATGCGCTTGTTCCAACAGACCCAGCACCACCTGCGGATCGCCGAACAACGCAGCCACGAGCTGGCAATGGTGAACCGCATCTCCAGCAACCTCAGCGCTTCCCTGGACCTCTCGGCAGTTCTGAAAAACACGGTGACGGAGCTGGCACAGGCGCTGGATATTAAGCAAGCGGGCCTGGTGCTTTTCGACTGGATAAAGGGCTATGGCAGGCTGAAGGCCCTCTTTTGCCGGCAACTGGCCGGCACCCGCTCGGAGATCGCGGCAAGATCTGGGTAAGCTTGCGGGCGGAAGACGCCAGCATACGAGCAGAGGTCACCGACCAGGGCATAAGGATGCCGACGGATCAACTGGACCGCGTCTGGGAGCGCTTCTACCAGGTGGACGGAACGACGACCCGCCGCTTTGGCGGCACGGGCCTGGGCCTGGCCATCGTCAAACGCCTTGTGGAGGCCCACCATGGACAGGTCGGGGTCAGCAGCGAGCCGGGACGGGGCAGCACATTCTACTTTACAATTCCGCGAGCCGATGTATAGTAACGGCGAACAAAGTTGAAGGAGCACCTGCAGATTATGAATCACGCGCTGCCCAAGAGAGAGATACTGCCGCGCAGTGCGGATCTCACAGCCCTGTTTGAGGCTGTCCGCGATATGCACTGCGTTTCGGTCGTTGGGGTCAGTAACCTGGGAAAGTCGGCGTTGCTGCGGGCGATGACCAACCCTACCGTACAGGCGCAATACCTGGGGGAACAAGCGGCCGACTATCTGTTTATCTACATCGACTTCAACCAGATGTTGGAGATGAGCGAGCAAGCCTTCTACGAACTGGTCTTACGCTGCGCGCTGGATGCCCTGCGCCGCTGCCAGGCCGACGGCGAAGCGACGCGGCGCGTCGAAGCGGCCTACACCGGCCTGGTGGCCCCGGCAAGCGCGTTTGAGATCCCCCTGCGCTTCTCGCAAGGCATGGCCGCGATAGGCGATCTCCTGCCGCAACAAGTTGTCCTGCTGTTCGACGAGATCGACGAGCCGCTTCAGAACATTGACGGCCGGGTCTTCCTCAACCTGCGAGCCCTGAAAGACGGGCACTGGCAAGGGTTGAGCTACATCACCGCCACCAACCGCCGGCTCGGACAGGTCTGCCAGGCGGGTGTACGACCGGATGATCACGATGTGGCGGAATTCGCGGAGCTTTTCGCCCATCATACCCACTACATGTCGCTGCTCACGGACGACGAGATCGCCGGCTACGCGGCGCAGTTCGCAACCGAGGAAGGCATCACGTACAGTGAGGAGAACCTGGCCTTCATCCGGCAATGGGCAGGCGGGCATCCGGGTCTGCTGGAGGGCACCTGCCGCGTCCTCGGCATCCTTACGGGCCGGCCCATGCGTGACCCATCGCAGGATTGGATCATTCAGCGGCGGGCGGCTGAAATCCTGGCGCACGACATCAACATCGAGGCCGAGTGTCGCAAGCTCTGGAACGATCTGTGCACCGGCGAACAAGAAGCGCTTATGTCGCTGTTCCAGTCAACCGGCGAAGACAAGCAACCGGCGGAGATGGAGTCGGTGGTGGCGAAGCATCTGGTGATCGGCAGCGGCGTCGAGCGGCGGGTCTTCGCGCGCGCATTCGCCGACTTCGTGCAGCGCCAGCATATCGCCCATGGTATCACGCGCAGCGGCATCCAGGTGGACCCGGAAAGCGGCGAGGTCTGGGTGGACGGGACGCGCGTTCCTGAGCTGACCAACCTGGAATATCGTCTACTGCTGCTGCTGTATGGCCGCCTGGGCAAGATCTGCACCAAGTATGAGGTCGTCGCCGCCGTTTGGGGCGAAGAATACATCGACGACGTGGACGATGCTCGCATCGAAAAACTCATCAGCCGCCTGCGCCAGCGCATCGAGCCGGACGCGGCCAATCCTCGCTACCTGGTCACGGTACGCGGCCGGGGCTATAAACTGGTGCAGGGCTAGAGCAAGCCAGGCCTCGCTGTCAGATTCACGTCCGCTCCCTGTCATGCAGCCGCGTGGCTGCGCGACTATCATGCTTAGCATCATTGCATCCACATCACAGGAGGGATATCCATGGCGTCGCTGTTGGAGAAAGTACAAACTTTGGTCTCCGCCAACCTGCACTGGATGGTTGACCAGGCGCTCAAGACAAACTCGATCGCCGTAATCAATCAATACATCCGCGAAGTCGAAGACAATCTGGAAGATCTGCAAAACGCGGTGGCGACCGTCGGCGGGCAGGTGAAAACCCTCAAGCGCCAGCATGACGATGCCCAGGCCAAGGCCGACGAGCTCGACCGGAACATTGACCTGTTCCTGAAAGAAGGGCGCGAGGACCTGGCCATGGCGGCGCAGAGCAAACTCAACTCGACACAGCGCCTCGTGACCACCTACAGTACTCAGTTGGAACAGATGCAGCGCGAGTACCAGAGCCTGATGGATGCCCGGCTGAAACTGGAAGCCAAGCTGACGACCATCAAGCAGGAGAAGGAAGAGCTACAGGCGCTGCTGGACCTGGCCAAGTCGAAAGAGATCGCGGCCAAGACTATGAAGTCACTGGACGACCTGGCGGGGGTCGGTGACGCTGACGTGGCACGCATTGCCGAATCGATCCGCGGACGGCTGGATCGTGCCTCGGCCGAAAGTGAAATGCGGGCCGCCTCTCTGGACAAGCAGATGGACGATGTCCTGGAGCGCGACCAATTGGACGCTCAACTGTCGGCCCGGAAGGCCCGGCTGGGGCTGGCCAAAGAGGGCTAATACTATGGCATCTCTCTTAGAAAAGGTCCAGATCTTGATCTCGGCGGATCTGAGCCGGCTAGTGGACAGCGCCTTGCAGTCTAACGAGCCGGCGGTGTTTCAGCATCATATCCGCGAGCTGCAGAGTTTGCAGGAGCAGTTGGGCGATCAACTGGCCGGGGCGAGTGCGGATATCGCGCTCATGCGGCGTCGCAGCGACGAGCAGCAGTCGCTGGTCGTCCAACAAGACCAGGATGTCGACGGCCTGCTGCGCGCCGGCCTGCAAGAGGACGCGTTGGCCGCGCAAGACAGGCTCAATCAGGCGCGGCTGAGCGCGGCGAAGCTGACGGAGCAGGTCGAGCGGTTGGAAGCCCAGTATGCCCAACTGGCGGAGGGCAGGGCGCGCCTGGATGCGCGCGTGACCGCGCTGCAACAGACCGAGCCGGAGGTGGGGAACCTGGTGAGCCTGGCACGGGCCAAGGAAGCCACGGCGGCCACGGCGCAGTCGTTGGAAGACCTGGCCGGCACGGGCGACCGGGACTCGGCACGTGTGGTGGATTCCATCCGCCAGCGGCTGGCCGAGGCCACGGCTAAGATGCAGGCGCTGGAGCAGCGCGGTTTGGCCCACGGCGAAACCCCGGAGGCTCTCAAACGTAAGGAGTTGGAGAGCCAGTTGGAAGCGCGGAAAGCGCGCTTAGGATTGTAGACGGGCGACTGGAGGAGACGTTATGGAACTCGCTCCGATCATCGGGACGTTGGCCGGCGGCCTGTTAGCCATCGGCCTATCAATCTACTTCTGGGTTGCGGCAGGCGGGCGTCGCACTCAGGCCGTATTCTTTACCATCCTGGGCCTGGTGCTGCTGGTGGTGACCGGCGGGTTGGCCTGGCAGAAGCTGGGCCCCGGCAATCCGCAGCCGCTGGTGGCCGCGCCCACGGGTCCCGTGCAGGTGCGCATTCTGACCGCGCTGCCGGTCGAGCCCTGGGTGCGCCAGGCCGCGGACAAGTTCAACAAGGGCAACTACAAGCAGGACGGGCAGCCGATCGACGTCCAGATCATCGCCATGGACGGCCTGACGGCGCTGGGCAAATTCGATCAAGATAGCTTTGGCAGCCTGGGCGACAAGACCCGCGACCAGGCGAGCCCTGATGAACTGAAGAATCTGGAAACGAATTTCCCGACCGCCTGGATCCCTGACAGCCGCTACCTGGTGGAGCTCTCCAACGCCGCGTACAAGGCGCGGCTGGGGCGAGACGTGTTCCTCACCGACGGCGAGTACCGCGCCCGGCCTACGGTGATCTCCCTGTTCGCCTGGGGCATCTATCAGAGCCGGGACAAAGTGCTCGAACAGAAGTTCGGCCAGGTGACCTGGAAGAACATTCACGATGCGGCCATCGCCAAAGGCGGTTGGGCTGAGCTGGGTGGCGATCCCAGCTGGAACTACTTCAAGCTGGTCGTGCCGAACCCGCGCAAGAACGCGGGCGGCCTGGCCGCGATGATCGCGGCCGCCGGTGAGTACTACGACCGGACCAACATCTCGGTGGCCGACGTGAACGATCCCAAGTTCCAGCAATGGCTGGGTGAGCTGATGAGCTCCGCCACCAGCCTGAGCGGCGGGAGCGCCTACACGGTCGAGGACTTCGCACTGTTCGGTTACTCCGAGGGCGATGGCGGCCAGTTGCTGGAGAGCGACCTGCTGACCAACATGCAGGGCATCAAGACGCGCTGGGCCGATCCGTTGGTCATTCGCTACCCGAAGTACGTGACCTGGTTCGACTTCCCGTTCTCTATCTGGATGGGTCCCGAGACGACCGCGGCCGAGAAGAACGCGGCCCTGCAGTTCGAACAGTACCTGCTCACGCCCGACGTTCAGAAAGAGGCAGTGGCGGAAGGACTGCGCCCGGTGAACAACGATGTGAGTGTGACGGCGGGCGATACACTGTTCACGCGCTACAAGGACCAGGGCGTAGAAGCGGTCGTCCCACGCACAGCGCGCATGGCCTCGCCGGGACGGGACGTCCTATTGTCACTGCTGCGCTGGTATGATCTGAATGTGGCCAAGTAGCCTGCGGATTCTGATCCGCCGATCATTGTCCGCGGATCACATCCACGGATCATAGAGGTAAGCTATGAGAAGAACAAAGCAGTCTAACCGGCGCTCGGTCACCGCACTCGGGATCGTGCTCGGCGGCGTCCTTCTCCTGTGCTGCGCTGTCTCGTTGGTCGGGTGGGTGGTCAGTCGCGCGCCGTCCACCAAGCCGGCCGCGAGCGGCAGCGGGTCGGTAGTCGTCGACCCGCGCAGTGCCAACCTGACGATCGCCTACTCTCCTGAGAAGGCGGCGCTGATCAAGAGCCTGGCCGATAAGTTCAATGCAAAGAACCTGCGCACTCCCGACGGCCAGCGCATGCAGGTCGCACTGGTCGAGCTGACGCCGGAAGACATGGTCAATCAGGCCCTGAGTGGGGCCGACTTTCAGGCCCTCAGCCCGGACTCGTCTCTCTGGCTCGACCAACTGAACCGGCGCTGGGCGCAAAGCCAGCAGACCAACCCCGGCGATATCGCGCCCCGCTTAGCCGGCGATCCTGTACGCTACGCGATCACGCCCATCGTGATCGCTGCCTGGGAGAAGACGGCCCGCGACCTGGGCTGGCCCGACAAAGCCGTCAGCTGGCAATCGCTGCAGGCACGGGCGCAGAGCGATGCGAATTTCAAGTGGAGCCACCCGAGCACCGCTTATGCCAGCGGCCTGCTGGCCACGCTGGCAGAGTTCTACGCCGGCGCAGGCGTGCAACGCGGCCTGACCGCCGAGATGGCGCAGGCGCCCAAGACGGTGGAGTTTGTGACGGCTGTCGAAAAGACCGTGCGGCACTACGGTGAGGGCGAGCTGCCGACGATCCAGCGCGTGGCTAAGGAAGGCACTGGCTCGCTGGATGCCTTCGTCATCTCGGAGCAACTGGTCGTTGCCTATAACATGGGCACGTTCGGCACGCCGCCGGCCCGGCTGGTGGCCCTTTACCCGGCCGAAGGCACCCTGTGGGCGGATCACCCATTGGCCTTGCTCGAAACGCCGTCGCTGACCGCCAACCAGAGGCGCACTTTCCAGGCGCTGCGCGAGTTCCTGGCGCAGCCAGATACGCAACAGACGGTGCTAAAAGCGGGGTACCGGCCGGTCGACCTCAATATCCCGCTCGATGGCCCCGGCACGCCTTTGACCGCGGCCAATGGCGTGAACCCAAAAGAACCGCAGACGACGCTGCAGTTGCCGCCGGCCGACGTGGTCTCGGTGGTGCAGGCCACCTGGGCGCTGGCCAAGCGCCAGGCCAACGTTATGCTGGTCGTGGATACCTCGGGCTCGATGCGCGGCACCAAGCTGGACAACATGCGGGCCGCGCTGCACACGTTCATCACCCAGATACCGAGCGACCAGGAACGGGTGGGCATGGTCGAGTTCAACACCGGGGTGACGAACATCGTAGAACTCGATACATTGGCCAAGAACCGCGCGGCACTAAACCGGAACATCGACCGGATGCAGGCCAACGGCAACACGGCGTTGTTGGATGCCGTGGCCACAGCCTATAACCGCCTGCAAGAGCAGGGCGATCCGGCGCGCATCAACGCCGTGGTGGTCATGACCGACGGGCTGGAAAACGCATCCGGTATTTCGCAAAGCGAGTTGGTCAGCCAGATACAGAAGGGCAACCAACGCGTGCCGGTGATGGTGTTCTGCGTCGCTTATGGCAGCGATGCCGATCATGATATGCTCGGCGCGCTGGCCGATGCTACCGGCGGCCAGGTGCGAGACGGGACACCCGAAACGATCCAGAATCTGTACAAGATATTGTCGCAGTACTTCTAAAGGCGCTTCATGTCCAACGACTCTTCCATTTATGAGCGCATGCAACAGGCAGCCCAAAAGGCGATGCTCCAGAACGCCCTCTTCCGCTGGGAGAGTGCGGTCACGGTCTCGGGCACCATCTTGTTGAGCGTCTTCTACCGGCAGCCATTCCCCATCTGGCCCTGGTGGGGTTGGCTCGCGTTGGGCTTGCTGGCCGAGATCCTTCTCGTCTGGTCGAGCCTGACGGACAAGGCCGAGCAACAGCGGATCGTGGAAGGGTTGTTCCGTACACAGTACAGCACGGGCGGCATCCACGACCCTAAGCTTCGGACCAAGCTGAGCGAAGCCGAGCAGTACCATCAGCGCATCCGCCAGGTGGTCGAGCAACAGAAGAGCGGCATCCTGCGGGACCGGCTGCAAGAGACGGCGGGTCAGGTTTACGACTGGATTGCTAACATGGTGCGCCTGGCCCAACGCATCGACTCATACCGCAGCGATCAGGTTATCCAGCGAGACCTGAAGGCAGTGCCGGGGGAAGTAGATGATCTGACACGCCGTTTGAGCCGGGAGCCGAATCCGCAGCTTCGGGAGCAGATCAGCGCGAACCTGGCCTCGACGCAGCAACTCTTCGCCAACCTGAACGAGCTAGCCGCGCGCATGGAACGGGCCGACCTGCAGCTCGATCACTCGCTGGCTGCCCTGGGGACAGTCTACTCGCAGATGCTGTTGGTGGGCACCTCAGATGTCGATTCGGATCGCGCCGAACGCCTGCGTGGCGACATCCGCAATGAGGTCGGGGCGCTGCAAGACCTGGTCCAGTCGCTGAATGAGGTCTATAGCTACAACTCGGACACCATGTCCGGCCAGGCGGCGGTCTTGGCCGGACAGACTGCCCGCCGCGAACAGGCGGCAAAGTAAGATTACCGGGTGAGGGTAAGTGCATGAAACGATACCTGATTCCAGTGTTATTGCTCGCGGTCCTCCTGGCGGGCTGCTCTTCCGGCGGCGCGCCGACGAAGGGAGATGTGACCGTTTTCGTGGTCGGCCCTCTTTCCGGATCGCAGGCCAACACCGGCCAGACGGTGGCGGGCGGCGTGAAGCTGCTGGCCGAGCAACTCAACCGCAGTGGCGGACTGCTCGGTTACCGGGTGAAGGTGGTGACCCTGGACGACGAGGCCGACTCCGACGTGGCAACACAGGTGGCGGAACAGGTGAAGCAGGCCATCCAGAAGGGTGACCGGGTGATAGGCGTCATCGGCCATCCGAACTCGGGCCAGACGGCGGCCGCGATGGCGATTTACAAGGACTTGCCGATCATCGTCATCACCCCCACGGCATCGGAAGTCGCGCTGACCAAGCAAGGCTACCGCAACTTCTTCCGCATCAACGCCAGCAACGACGTCCAGGCAAAGGTGGGCGCCGAATACCTGGTGCAGAAACTGGGAGCCAAGAAGGTCGCCGTGCTCTACAACGACGATCCGTACGGCGTCGATCTGAGCAAGCTGGTCGCCAGCGAGCTGAGCAAGCTGGGAGCACAGGTTGCGCTTTCGCAGCAGGTAAAGGTCGAGCAGAACCGCTTCCCGAACGAGGTGAAGCAGATCGCGGCGGCAGGCGTGGACGCGATCTACTACGCCGGTTACGAAGTGGAGTGCCCCTACTTGCGGGCGGACCTGCGCGATGCCGGCCTGGACAAGCTGACGTTCATGGCGTCCGACGGCTGTTTCTTGGGGGCAACTATCGACAACTCGGACGGGACGGCCGAGGGCATGTACGTGACGAGCTTCGCCCCCAGTCCCAAGTCTGTGGTGGACCAGAACTGGATCCAGGCCTATCAGGCCGTTAACTATCGCAACCCCGACACCTACTCGATCAACGGCTACAGCGCTATGCAGGTGCTGGTGGACGGAGTTCAGAAGGCCGGCACGCTGAGCGCGGACAAAGTCGAGGCAGCCATCCGCCAACTGGATGTCAAGACGGCGCTGGGCCAGGTCCAGTACCAGGACGACGGGGACCTGCGCAATCCACAGATCTACATCTTTCAAGTCAAGGGCGGGGAGTTCACCCAGGTCGCGCCGTAAGGCAGAACCAACCAGCCGGCTCATCGACCGGTTCAGCATTGGAGGCCCACATGGAAGAACGTTCCGAAACTCTAACCTTGATCGCGGTATACCATTTCATCTGCGGGCTGGGGAACCTGCTCTTCGTCTGCCTGTTCCTGTTTGTGCCGCTGATCGTCGGCCTTGGCGTGGCCGGGTCTTCGTCCCAGGACGATGGGACCGCGGCGGCCGTCATCGCC
>JADGQF010000377.1 GCA_017882045.1 Anaerolineales bacterium | reverse complement strand
CAATCTCTGACGACCGCACCGCCGAGCATGTGGCGGGCAAAGTCCTGCCGGCCTATGCGGCTGGCAAGAACGTCTCGCTGTCGATGGAAGACGGCCTCTACGCATCCGATTTCGCCGATGACCAGGCCTATGCCAGCCTGCAGTACGACAAGTATTTTCTTGGCCCGAGCTACACCGACGCCTTCATGCAGCTCTACAACAAGGTGGCGGCGCGACTGCAGGCGGCGGCGCCCGAAAGCCATGCGCGACTGGGCTTTCTGGCCTACTCCAACATGACGCTGCCACCGGTGCTCGACACCCTCGCCGCGCCAGCGCTGGTAGCCTACCTGGCGCCGATCGACATCGACCCCATCCATTCGGTGGACGACCCACGCTCCGCTGCGCGCCGTGAGTACCGGGCCATGATGGAAAAATGGGCCAAGGTGATGCAGGGCCGCCTGGTGATCTACGACTATGACCAGAGCATGCTGGTCTGGCGCGACTTGCCCAACCCCAGCCATCAGGCCTTCCGGCGTGACGTGCAGGCCTACCGGGCGGCAGGCATTTTGGGGGTGGACACCGAAAGCCGTGGCGCCATGGCCACCACCCTGACCAACCTCTACCTGCGCGGCCAACTGCTGTGGAACCCCGATGCCGATGCAGACGCGCTGCTGGCCGAGTTTTATGCCCGCTTCTACGGCCCCGCCGCCAAGCCCATGGCTCAATACTGGGGCGAAATCTTTCGCGCCTGGCAAGACACCCTGGTCACCGAGCACGAGTATTTTGTCGCCCCGGCGATCTATACCCCTGAGCTGATCGGCCGCCTTGGCGGCTACCTTGAAGCGGCGCAAGCGGCGCAGGCGGCCGCCCAGCCATTGGCCAGGTCCGGCGGCGAGGAGGCGCAAGTCGTGCGCGACCGGTTGCGCTTCACGCGCCTGGGCTTCGAGGTGCTGAGCGCCTACATGGACATGGTGCACGCCGCCGCGACCGAAGGCGACTACGCCGCCGCAGTGGCGGCCGGCGAGCGCGGCCTGGTCGCACGGGAGCAGCTTGCCAACATGAACCCCACCTTCACCACCTACCGGCGCATCGGCGAAACGGGCTACGCCTGGTGGCCCGGCGAAGTGCTTCAGTACCGCGAACTGCTGCCCTACACCAACGGCGAGAAAGGCGAGCTGGTGGCCCGTCTGCCGCTGGTCTGGAACTTCCGCCGTGACCCCGACAATCGCGGCTTCACCGAGAAATGGCAGACTCAACCGGTGGACGAAAGCCAGTGGGAGCCCTTGCGCACCGACCTCTACGCCCAGGCCCAGGGCGTCATCACCCCCGACTACCAAAGCTACGCCGGCCTGGCCTGGTACCACACCGACGTCAAGCTCGAACCAGCCCAGACCCAGGGCCCGCTGTACGTGTACTTTCCGGGGCTGTTTAACGAAGCCGTGCTCTATCTCAATGGCGAGCCGATTGCCAGGAGGCACCTGAGTGGCCCGCTGTGGTGGACCAACGATTACCGCTTCGATTGGGGCGCTGAGCTCACCGGTCGGCTCAAACCGGGCGTCAATCATTTCTTTTTGCAGATCGACATCGCGAACCATTTCGGTGG
Organism: Anaerolineales bacterium; assembly: GCA_017882045.1. Lineage (GTDB taxonomy): Bacteria > Chloroflexota > Anaerolineae > CG2-30-64-16 > CG2-30-64-16 > JADGQF01. The sequence continues at coordinate 2,256 of JADGQF010000377.1, read as the reverse complement.
AATCTTCCGGCGACCTTTCATCTATCGCGAGCTGCCGCAGTGAGGCCGCAGGCTGAGGCAATAAACCATGTGCGGATTTTCAGGATTTTTGACCGCTGACGCGGGCGCGTTGGGTAACCCGGAGGCTGTGGCGACCCGCATGGCGCTGGCCATTGCGCACCGTGGCCCGGACGACGCGGGTGCCTGGGCGGATGCGCAGGCGGGCATTGCGCTGGGGTTCCGGCGGCTTTCCATCGTTGACCTCTCTGCGGCGGGGCACCAGCCGATGCACTCGGCCAGTGGACGCTTTGTCATGGCGTTCAACGGGGAAATTTATAACCATATGGAGATTCGGGGCGAGTTGGAGGGTATTGCCTGGCGCGGGCACTCCGATACTGAGACCTTGCTGGCGGGGTTTGAGGCTTGGGGAGTTGAGGCGACGCTGAAGAAAACGGTGGGCATGTTTGCGATTGCTTTGTGGGATGTACAAACCCGCACGCTGCAGCTGGCGCGCGACCGCTTTGGCGAAAAGCCGCTGTATTACGGCTGGGCCGGTAGCGGCGTTGGGCGGGCGTTTGTATTTGGGTCTGAGTTGAAGGCTTTGCGCGCCTTTCCGGGCTTTGACAATCCGGTTTGCCGGCCGGCACTGGCGCAATACATGCGCTTTACCCATGTGCCTGCGCCGCACAGCATTTATCAAGACATCTTCAAGCTGGAGCCGGGCTGTCTGCTGAGCATCAAGGACGCCGCGCCCACGGCCGCTCCGGCGCAGCCGTTGCGCCCGTCGGCTGTTTACGAAAGCCTGACGCTGAGCCGCTGGTGGTCTTTGGCCGATGTGGTGCAGGCCGGGGCGCAAAACCAGATCACGGACGAGGTGGAGGCGGTCAATGCGCTTGAGCAGCGCCTGGCCGATGCCGTGCGGCTGCAGTCGCTGGCCGATGTGCCGCTGGGCGCTTTTCTCTCGGGTGGAGTTGATTCGTCCACCATCGTGGCGCTGATGCAGCAGCAGGCCACACGACCGGTCAAGACCTTTACCGTGGGGTTTGAAGAAGCCGGATTTGACGAATCGCCCTACGCGCGCGCCGTGGCGCAACACCTGGGCACCGACCATGGCGAACTGTTTGTGACGTCAGCCGAGGCGCAGGCCGTGATTCCCCACCTGCCCGCCATGTACGACGAGCCGTTTGCCGACTCGTCGCAAATCCCCACGCACCTGGTGTGCAAGGCGGCGCGCCAGCACGTCACGGTGGCGCTGTCGGGCGATGCCGGCGACGAGCTGTTTGGCGGCTACAACCGCTACTTCTGGGGGCCACGCATCTGGAACCGGCTGGCCTGGCTGCCCTACCCCGTGCGCCGGGCGCTGGGCGCGGCCATCGGCAAGGTGCCGGTGGCGGGGTGGGATGCCTTGAGCCGCCCGGTGAATGCCTTGCTGCCCGCTGGCAAAGGCATTGCGCGTGCCGGCGACAAGGCGCACAAGCTGGCGGCCCGACTGGGCGGCGTGCGCAACCTGGACGATCTGTACCTGAGCCTGGTGTCTGAATGGCAAGACCCGGCCAGTGTGGTGCGTGGTGAGGGCGGCGGCCTGGTGGTGGAACCCCCCAGCCTGCTGGATGATCCGCTGCCCGCCCAGGGCGTGGCCGGTGCGGCCAATAGCCCGCTGCGCATGATGTACCGCGACAGCCTGACTTATTTGCCCGATGACATCTTGTGCAAGGTCGATCGGGCGGCCATGAGCGTGAGCCTTGAAACGCGGGTTCCTTTTCTGGACCACCGCGTGGCGGAGCTGGCGTGGCAGTTGCCGCTGGGCATGAAAATACGCGCTGGCCAAGGCAAGTGGGCGCTACGCCAGGTGCTTCATAAATACGTGCCGCGCGAGTTGATCGAGCGGCCCAAGGCGGGCTTTGGCATTCCCGTGGGGCAGTGGCTGCGCGGGCCGCTGCGCGCCTGGGCGCAGAGCCTGCTCGATGAGAAGCGCCTGCAGCGTGAAGGCTACTTTTACCCGGCACCGATTCGCCAGAAGTGGGCCGAACACCTGAGTGGCCGAAGCGACCACACGGCCAGCTTGTGGGCGGTGTTGATGTTTCAGGCTTGGCTGGCTGAGCAATGAACAACCCATCTTCGCCAAAACCGAAGGTGCTGATTGCGCTCAACACGGCCTGGAATCTAATAAATTTTCGTGCCGGGCTGATTCGCGCCCTGGTGGCACGAGGCTATGAAGTGGTGGCCGTGGCGCCAGCCGACAGTTACGCGCCGCGTCTTGCAGCCTTGGGCTGCCGT
>JADGQF010000020.1 GCA_017882045.1 Anaerolineales bacterium | reverse complement strand
CCACTGCGGCCTTGCCTTTATTTTGCAGGAGCGCCTACATAATCCTTCCCACTTTCGCCGGCTAACCAGGAGGGCTCGACGATGAACCGACCGGTACGTTGGTACGACTACATCACCGTCAACATCTATTTCCTCGGCCTGTCGACGCTCTCGCAGACCAATAACCTGGTCTTTCCGCTGCTCATCCAACTGTTTGTCGGCGACGCGGTCAAGGGCGCCTACCTGGGCAGCCTGCGGCTGTGGACTCTTATGGCTGCCCTGTTGATGCAAGCCGTGATGGGCATGCTCTCCGACCGCAGCACCTTACGCTGGGGCCGGCGCCGGCCTTTCATCTTCACCGGCACCGTGCTCGACTTAGTCTTCATCACCGCCATCGGCTTCTCGGCCGGCATGAGTGGCACTGTGGGTTATGCCTTCCTCTTCGTGATGGCGATTTTGCTCCAGATCTCATCCAACACGGCGCAGGGACCGCAGCAGGCGCTCATTCCGGATGTCGTGCCCGACCGGCAGCGCGGGCGATTCTCCGGCATCAAGGCAGTGATGGACGTGCCGCTGCCCCTCATCCTGGTTTCCTTCACAGTGGCCCGCTTGATCAGCGCCGGCCATATGTGGACGGGCCTGCTCCTGGCGATGGGCATCCTGACCGTGTCCATGCTCCTGACCATGTTGGTGCCGGAAAAGCGGCCAACCGGCGCCCCGATTCCCTTCGACTGGGCTCCCATCCTGCGTCTGGCGCTTATGACGGCGCTCTTTGCCATCATCATCCTCGGCGCCGGCCAGGGAGTGCAGCTTCTTGGGCGGGCAATTGCCGGCATAGACTCGCCGGTCGTCCTGCTGCTGATCATGGGGACTGCCGGCCTGGCAGCCATGGGGATCGCCGTCGGCCTGGGGGTGTGGGCCAGCGTGCGCGTGAGCCTTGGCAACCAGGCGGTGCGCAGGAACCCGTCGTTCACCTGGTGGGTGGTTAACCGGCTGGCCTTCCTGGTGGGCGCGACCAATCTCTCGACCTTTGCGGTTTACTTCATCCAGGGACGTCTCGGCTACGTGCGCGAGAAGGCCGCCGGTCCGGCCGCCTACTTGATGTTGGTGGTGGGAGTGTTCGTCCTGCTGTCGGCCCTGGGCAGCGGCTGGCTGGCCGATCGCTTCGGTCGCAAGAGTCTGGTCGCGGTCAGTGGCTTCGTCGCGGCCCTTGGCACGCTCGTTGCCCTGTCGCTGCCGAACATGAGCGTCATCTACGTGGGCGGCTGCTTGATCGGTCTGGCCACCGGTCTGTTCTATGCGGCCAACTGGGCGCTGGGGACCGAGATTGTGCCCAAAGAGGAGGCGGGACGCTACCTGGGCATCTCCAACCTGGCCGGCGCGGGCGCCGGCGCAGTCGGCGCTTATATCGGCGGGCCGATCGCCGACTATTTCACCACAAGGTTGCCGCAGGTACCCGGCCTGGGTTATGTGCTGATCTTCGTCATTTACGGTATCCTGTTCCTGCTCTCGGTGGTCGCGCTGCGCGGCGTACATGAGCCTGCCCGCCAGCCCGCCGGCGCGGGCAGCGGCCTGGCGGCCTCGCCCGCCAAGTAATTTACCCTTGCAGCTTTCCCAACCCTTCGTTCACCCCGCGCAGGGCCGCATAGAGCGGAAGATAGGACTCCCGGTACAGTGTGTCATACCAGGCGACGTGCGCCGGGTCCGGCGTCACCTCGGTCTTCCCATAGCGCAACGAGCCGATGGCCTCCGCCGGATCGCCGAAGAGGCCGGTTCCCAGCCCCGCCAGCAGGGCCGCGCCGATCGCGGCCCCCTCGGGCAGCTCCGGCACGCTCATCGGCCGGTTCAAGACGTCGGCCTTCAACTGTGTCAGCAGCCCAAGACGGATCGTCCCGCCGATGACGGCGACCGGGCCGGTGGTCTGGCCTGACAGGCGCTGCATCTCTTCCAGGTTGTGTCTCAGCCAGAAGGCCAGCGACTCCAGCAGGCCGCGGAACACGTCGCCCTGGTCGTGCTCGGCCCGTACCCCCACCAGCGCCGCCAGGCTGTGGCGGTCGCCCTCCGGCGTACCCGAGCCCAGCCAATGGGGCAGCCACAACGGCCCGGCTCGCCGCCCGACTCCGCTCTCGGCGCGCGCCAACAACTGCTCGTAGGGCAATTGGGCCTCCAATCCGGCCAGCAGGCGGGCCAGCCAATCGACCGCGCCCCCCGCTAGCTTGAGCCCACCTTTCAGAACGTACTGGCCGGGCGCAACGTGCGCATAACAGGCGTAACTGGCTTGGGCCAGCGCCGCACTGGTTTGGAAAGCCGGCAGCGCTACTGCGACTGCCTCCGCCGTGCCGCTGGAGTCCACCACCATGCCCGGTTGATAGGCCCCGGCCGCAAATGACGCGCACAGGTGGTCGTGCCCGCCCAGCACGCACGGCGTTCCCTCGGGCACGCCGCTCAGGCGGGCCGCCGCGCGCGTCACCCTGCCCACCAGGCTCCCGGCCGGCCGGGCGCGTGGCAACTGTTCAGCGCTCAGCCCGGCCCGGCGCAGGATCTCAGCCGACCAGTCCAGACGACGCTGGTCGAACATCTGCGTGCGCGAGGCGATGCTGTAGTCAGTCGCCTGCTCGCCACTCAGCCGGTACAGGATGTAATCGGCGGCCGAAAGCCACTTGACCGTGCGTCGCGCGACGTCGGGCCGGTTTTCCCGGATCCACAGCCACTTGTTGACGCCAAACGATGGGCTGCTCTGCTGGCCGGTGATGGAGTGCAGCTCGGCGTCGGAGAATTGGGTATCCCACCAGGCGGCCTGCGGCTCACAGCGCCGGTCATACCAGGCGATGATCGGGTAAAGGGGCTGCATCTCGCCATCCAGTGGCAGACCTGCTTCGGCAAAGCTCGCGATCGCCAGGCCCGCCACAGCTTGCCCGGGGTCATGTGCCAGCACCTCGCGCAGGCAGTCCCCCACGGCCGCCCACAGGGCTTCGGGGTCATGCTCGCTGTAGCCGGGCTGTGGATGGCTGACGGGAGTCGGGCGCGCGGCCACCGCCCCCACTCGCCCCAGGGCGGGGTCATAGGTGGCAGCTTTGATCGTGGTCGTCCCCAAATCCAGGCCAATCAGCATTGTCTATCTGCCAGGAACCTTTCCACCGTCGCCCGGTCCGGGATGCCGGTCCTGCCGCCCGGCTGGGTGGCCTTGAGCGCCGCCGCCGCGCTCGCGATGCGGATTGCCTCGGGCACGCTCGCCCCGCGCGCCAGCCAGGCCGCGTAAGCCCCGTGGAACACGTCGCCGCAGCCGGTCGTATCCGCCACCGGCACCGCATAGGCCGGAAAGTGATGCACGCTGCTGTCGCGCTCGGCGTACCAGCAGCCCCGCTCTCCGTCCGTCACGGCGCAGCAGGCCCGTTGCGGGCCGGCGAACGCACGCACCATGGCTGCCGGCTCGTTCTCCCCGGTTAGCTGGCGGGCCAGGGCGGCGGGGACGATGAGATGGTCGGCCCGGCGCAGCAGCTCCTGTGAGCAGGGCCGGTTGACGTTTTCGAGATCGGCGACGCAGGGGATGTCCATCGCGCGCGCCAGTTCCAGCGCGCGCAGCCCGCCCTCGGCGGCATGTTGGTCTAAGAACAGGACGCGGCAGGCCGCTACCAGTTCCTCGCTGATTTCTTCCGGCCTGGGCTGCGCCTCGCCGGCCAGCGAGTACAGGATGGTGCGCTGGCCGGCGAGGCGATTGACGATGATGACGGCATGCATGGGCTGCGCGCCTGGGCGGCGGATGACCGGTGAGCAGTCGACGCCCTCCTGCTCCAGCTCGTGCAAGGCGAAGCGTGACAGATCGTCCTCGCCCAACACGCTGCAATAGGCCGTCGTGGCGCCCAGGCGCGCCGCCGCCACCAGGCCCGTGGCCACCTGGCCGCCCCCCTGGCGCCGCATGTCGCTGACCGCCATCTTGGTGTCCGGCGCGGGGAAGCGGTCCACGTAGATCAGGTCGTCGATGGTCACCATGCCCAGGCCCAACACATCCCAACGCTTAGTCGTCATATTCCGCCTACAGCCCGGCGCTCTCCATGGCCTGCCGGGCCGTCATCCCATCGTGGATGACGGCTTTGAAGGCTTCCACCGCCGCGGTAACCCGCTCGAAGCCCCAGATGTTGCGCCCGATGGTCGCGCCGCGTGCCCCGCTCTGCACCACCTCGGACATCATGGCCAGCGCTGCTTCTAACGTGTCCGTCTGCGGGCCGCCAGCTGCCACCACGGGCACCGGGCAGTCGGCTACTATCTGGCTGTGCGCTGCCACGTCGCCGCAGTAGGGCACCTTGACCACGTCCGCGCCCGCCTCGACCGCGCAACGCGCCGCCCAGGCGATATCTTCCGGCGCGAACGAGACGTGCGGGCCGCCGTCGAAGCGACGCGGGTAGATGTGGCAGATCACCGGCAACTCGAAGCGGGCCGCCTCGCGCACGCAGTCTGCGATCACCCGCAAATGTGCGCTCTCCGATTCGCCACGTATGAAGGCCGCCACCGCGATCGCCTCTGCGCCCAGGCGCACCGCCTCTTCGGGCGTCGCGATCTGCTCGAAAGCCAGGTCGTCCACGCGCATGAGGCTGCTCTGCACGATCAGCGGTATGCGCCCCGCGTAGGGCGCCCAGGCCGAAGCCGCCATCCCTTTGTGGATCGTCACCGCGTCGGGCCGGGCCGCGGCCACTGCCTCCAGGGTCTTCAGAATGTGCAGCAGACCGGCCGGCATCCCCGGCCCATAACCCACCAGGTGGTCCACCGCCACGGAACACAGCCGCCCCGATGGGTGTGCGAACAGGCGGTTCAGGCGTATCAGTTTGCCAACGTTCATTTCTCTCCTCTAACCGGTTATCAAGGCTGGAGCTCGTCCTCCGCCCAGGCAAGGATAGCCCATCCGGCACAGTGCGTCAAGAAGCGCCGGATTGCCGGCATTGGCCGCCCAAGGAAGTAACAGGCGCGGCGATCGGCGAGGTTTTGGCGATGGGCGGCGGGACGCGCCTGGCCGGCTGGCTGCAGATCAAGGGGCAGCCCAGACGCCTGACCCGCCGGCAAGAACCGAGCGCGACACTGCGCCGGCTTGCGGCCGGCGCAGTGGGGTCTGCGGCTGGCCTGTGAGCGTCGCCGGGCGACGCGGGAGCGGACGGGGAACAGGATGGGAGGGGGCGGCAGCCGCCGAGGCAGCAGCCGGCGCCCGCGCGCCTTACCCGTTGCCGAAAGGCGATGGCCCCATCTTGAAGTCCTGGCTCTTCCAGCGCGCCAGGAAGTCCTTGGCCTGGTCGCCGGTCGTGACGAGGTCATAGCCCGAATCGATGAAGGCCGGGAATTTCTTGCCATGCGTGATGATGTCGTACATGATGCCGACGCCGTCATAGCCCCAGCCAAAGTACTTCTGACCGATCAGCCCTTGCAGAACGCCGTCGATCAGGTCCTGGCACTCGGCTTCGAGCGTGTCCCAGGTCACGACCTTGGTCTTGCCCTTGGCAGCCAGCAGCTTGGGCATGGCCTTGATGTCGCCAAAGAGCGGCCAGCCGCCGATAAAGAACCAGCCGCCCAGGTCAGGCGTGGCCGTCATGCGGTTCTCGACGACTTCGGCGCCCTTCTGGATATCGTCGTTGCACGCCTCAGTGCTGATCAGCTTCAGGTCGGTCTTGTCCAGCACCGCGCACGCTGCCTTGATGCGCCCTTCCAGGTTCGGCGCGCCCGGCACTCCCGTCAGCAGGCTATAGGTCCGGTGCGGATTATCCTTCATGACGTCCACGAAGACGTTCGCGCCGGCAGTCGCCGCCTTACCCACATCGAAACTGTAGAAAGCGAGCCGCTTGGAGCTCGGCGAGTCCGAGTCCCAGGTGATGACGGGGATGCCTTTGCCCATGGCGCGGTCGATCACGGGCTTGAGAGCATCGGCATCGTTGCACGAAAGGCCGAGACTATCGCAACCCTTGCTGACTACGTCGTCGAGCAACGCAGCCTGCTTCTGGGCGTCGGCGTTGGCCGGACCGACCAATTGGAAGTCAACGTCGCCCAACTCTTTGGCGCGCATCTGGCCGCCGACCTTGGCGACGTTAAACACCGGGTTGTTGGTGGCCTTGGGAGACCACTCGAACAACAGCCGCTTGGACGAGACGGCAGCCGGCGCGGTGGTCGGCGCAGCGGGCGCCGCCGCGGTGGCAGCCGGCGCAGCCGGTGCGGGGGTCGCGGCGGGCACAGGCGCGCAGGCCGCCAGCACACCCCCCGCTGCACCAACAGTCGCGAAGCGCAGGAATTGTCGACGCGAAATCGTCCTTGCCATGGTGAGTTCTCCTTTCTTACCCATACCAAACAGATCCAATGGTGGGGAATCGGCCTACGGAGAGGCCTGTTCCCTCCACATTCAACCGCCCGGTCAGGCCTGGGAGCGCCCTTGCCTGTAGATGTCGATCGGGGCTGCAATGATGATGATCCCGCACATGTGGTACACCTGCTGTATCGCGGATGCCGGCAAGACCTGGGACCTGGCTGCCCTGCCGAGCTACAACGGCAAGGTCAACGGCCGCGTGGACGGCGACACCTACCGTATCCTCAAGGGCGCCAAGAATCCTGACGCCGCCTTCACCGTTCTGTCTTACCTGATCGGGCCCGCTTCGCAGAAGCTGCTGCTGACCTACGGCGGCATGCCCGCACGCACCGCCGATCAGGACGCCTTCTTCGCTGCGAAGGCCAAGCAGTTCCCGTTCGTCACGAACTGGGATGTCGTCAAGGCCGGCCTGCACTACCCGGACAACCCGAGTGGCGACGGCTTCATGCCGAATTACACCGAGGCGGCGGGTCGCATGGATACCTTCTGGAGCCTGCTCCAGAACAACGGCAAGCTGAACCTCGACGACGAGATCGCCAAGATGCAGTCGGATCTGCAGGCGATCTTCGACAAGGCAGCCACGAAGTGATCCCGATGCTGGCAACCATCGGCTTCACCTTTACCGATATCCGTGCACAAGTACCTGCGCAGCAAGGGGAGCGAACTGGGCGGGACGATCCACGCGATCGGCTGCATAGAAGATCACGTTCACGTGGTAGAATATGCGCTAAAGCAGCACGATCATCATCACAGTAAACGGACAATTGTGGCCATGGAACCTTCTGAGGCAGAAGATGTGGGTGCGTGACAAGCCTCGGCCAGGAAGCAGCATGCTCCTGATTTGCGCTCTGGTCCTCGCCGCCTGTGCTCCCAGCGCGGCGCCGCTGCCCGCGCCCAGCGCGAGCGACGTGCTCGCGGCTATCGTCGCGCCCATCGCGCCCAGCGCCACGCTGGCGCCGCCGGCGACCACGCCCGCGACCCGGTCGCCGACCACGCCGTCATCGCCGTCGCCCGTTCCACCCACGCCGCCGCCCACGGCGCCTCCGGCCCGGCGCGGGTACGAAGTGACGGTGTGGGCGCCGGTCGTGACGATCCTCGAACAGATGACCCTCACGAACAACGCCGACGTCATCAAGGAGGCCAACTTCTTCTGGTATCAGCTAAAGGCCGACGGCAACATCGCCGGCTCGGTGCAAAGCCCGGAAGGGGTGGCCGCCGCGCGTGCCGCGGGCCTGCGAATCGTGCCCTCGATCCAGAACGGGGACTTCGACCGGGCGCGGGTGGCCAGGCTGATCCATGACCCGGCGCAGCGCACCCGGCATGTCGCGGATATCGTCAAGCTGGTGCAGGAGGATGGTTTTGACGGGATCGATGTCGACTACGAGAGCCTGAACGCCGAAGACCGCGACGACTTCAGCGCTTTCATCGAGGAACTGGCAAAGGCGCTGCACGCGCAGGGCAAGCTGCTCTCGATCGCGGTCCACGCCAAGACGGACGCGCAGGGGTCGTGGAACGGGCCGCAGGCGCAGGACTGGCTGCGACTGGGTGCGGCGGTGGACAGCTTCAAGATCATGACCTACGACTTTCACAGCGCCGCCGGCCCCGCCGGGTCGATTGCACCGCTCGATTGGGTGGACCAGGTCCTCACCTATGCGGCGACCGTGGTGCCGCCCGCGAAGACCTATCTGGGCGTGCCGCTGTATGGCTACGACTGGGCCGGCGCGACGGCGCAAAGCCTGAACTGGCGGCAGGCCACCAAGCTGAAAGACTCCAATGACGCCCAGGTGCAACGCGACGCGTCCAACGAGGGCTTCTTCAGCTACGGGACCGACGGGCGAGACACGGTCTACTTCAATGATGGGCTGACCATGCAGACCCGCCTGCAGGACGCGCTGGCCAGGCACCCACAGATTGCCGGGATCGCGCTCTGGTCGCTAGGCGGCGAGGACCCTGCGAACTGGACCGCGATCCGCGAGGCGTTCGCCGGCCGGTGAGCATCGGGACTGCACCCCGAAAGTGACGGACAGGGCACAGGAACGCCGGCACGTCCTGGTCTGCGCTCGCCCATCGCCGGCTTTGCCCGGCAGGGCAGCCGGTGCTAGAGTCCCTGCCGGATGCCCGCCCCTCTGCACCCGCCACAAATCCTCACCCGATGGAGGCACTGAATGACCACACTCATAGCCGCCGGCCTGGCGCGTGCTTTCGGCCTGGCCACCCTTGGCCCGGCCGCGCCCGGCCTCGCCCCGGAACGCAACCTGACCGGCATTCCCTCGCTCTGGATCGCTGTTTTTGTCCTGCTTCTGGTCGTCGTCGTCAGAATCATTCCGCTCCTGCGGCAGAAAAGCAGAGGCGGCGCAGGCAGCGCCCGGCCGGCCGGCTCATATGGGCCGGCAGGAGCCGCAGTCTGCTCCAGATGCGGGCTGCCTTTCGCCCGCAGCGTCCTCAGCGTGAACTTGTTGACCGGCAAGTTGGCGCGCTGCCCGCACTGCGGCAAATGGCAGGTTGCAGGCATGGCCGGTCGCGAGGCGTTGGCGGCGGCCGAAGCCAGGCTGAAAGGCGGCGCGCCGGACGGGGAAACCGCCGCGGGCGAAGCGGAGCTCAGCCCGGAGGAGCGTCTGCGCCGGCAGATCGAGGACTCCAAGTACGAGCGGCCGCAGTGAGTTTGTATAACTGGACACTGCGCCGATCTCCACAACATCTTATGCTTCGTGCCGTCATTTGGTGCGCCGGCTCTGGCCGGGCATCGCCTCGCAGGCAAGGAGCATTATTCGTATGGCAATCCCCACAAACTGCTGATGGACCCGTATGCCAAGGCATTGTCGGGCCACATGCGCTGGGATGATGCATTGTTCGGCTATACCATCAGTCACCCCGACGAGGACCTCTCATTCGACGAGCGTGACAACGCGCCGTTCATGCCCAAGGCCATCGTGATCGACCCCGCTTTTAGCTGGGGCGGCGATACGCCCCCCGCCACGCCCTGGCACAGAACCATCATCTATGAGCTGCACGTCAAGGGTTTCACCGCGCGCCATCCAGACGTGCCGGAGCATCTGCGCGGCACCTACGCCGGGCTGACGCAGCCGGCGATCATCGACTACCTGCTGAAGCTGGGCATCACGGCGGTGGAGCTGATGCCGGTCCACCAATTCGTGATCGACAAGTACCTGCTGGATAAGGGCCTGACCAATTATTGGGGCTACAACTCATGCGGCTTTTTCTCGCCCGAAGTGGGCTACAGCAGCAGCGGGAACCTCGGCCAGCAGGTCAACGAGTTCAAGACGCTGGTCAAGACGCTGCACCGTGAGGGGACGGCAATAACAACGCCTACTGCCAGGACATCGACGGGCGCTGCGAGAACCCTTTCCTTTCGCTGAAAAAACAAGCGCAATAACGAATGATCTGGTAAGCTTAGACTCATGGTTCGCTCATTTCTTGAGCAGTTTCCAGATTTGGCCCCCGTAGGCATCGGGTTCTGCACAATATGCGAACTGTCATGCTCGAAAGCCGCATCCTCGGCTGCCGAACATGAGCTGAACCAATGTTGAACCGGTCAGATATGCCATCTTGCGCAGTCCATATCGTAAGATCGGTGTATCTGATCAAGCATCAAGGCGAGCGCATCATTATTGGTTGCAAGCAAGTGGCGTCAATGTAAGTCGCTGCGAAAATGCAGGTCGTTGCTGCGAGCTTAATTCTAATAAGCACTAAAAATATAAGCGAACCATGAGTATGTGGTCTTGCATTGCTATCAGGAATGGCCGGATGATAGCGTTTGGGCCGGCATCGATATTTTTCGGCTGGACGATAACGGCAAGGTCGTAGAACACTGGGACGTGCTACAGGTTGTGCCGGAAAAATCGGCCAATGACAATACGCTGTTCTGATTTACCCCAACATGCGGCGCGGCCCGACCATCAGGCCGGGCTGGCAGGTGCGGCAGAAGTCCGTGGCCCGGCGCTCGCGCTTGACCTCGCTGACCGGGCTGCCACAGCGCGGACAGGGTTGGCCCGGCTTGCCGTGCACGGCCAGAAAGTCCCGCACTTCGACGTCGATGGTCTCGCGCACCCGGTCGCGCAGCGTGACTATCGCCTCACTCAGCACCGAGCGCATGGCGGCGTAAAGCGCGGCTACCTCATCGGCGCTCAGGTCGGCCCGCCGCCGAAAGGGATAGATACGCGCGGCCCACAGGATCTCGTCGGCGTAGGCGTTGCCGATGCCGGCGACGAAGGCCTGGTTGGTCAGGATGCCCTTGATCTCGCCGTGGTGGCGGCGCAGGCGCTCGTGAAAGGCCTCGAGCATCAGGCCGGGATCGGTCGCCTCGGGTCCCTGCCCGGCGAAGGCCGGTACCTGTTCCAGGTCGCGCGTTATGTAGATCTTACCCATGTCCTCGGCGTCGTGGTAGCGCAACTCGAGGCCGTCATCCAGGGTTAAGATCAGCGCGTCGCGGGTGCGGTCGCGCTTGAGCGGCGCGGCATAGCGCAGCCGCCCGGCGAGCATGGGGTTGATCACCAGGGCGACGTCGCCGTCCAGCCCCAGGATGAGAAACTTGCCCCGGCGCTCGGCCGAAACGAAACGCCGCCCCACCAGGGCCGCGGCGGGATCGCCGCCCAGCAGGTTACGCACGATGAGTGGGCGGCGGACCTCGGCCGTATCGACCGTTGCGCCGGGCAGGCGCGGGGCCAGGTACTCACGAATCACTTCCAGGTCGGGCAGCTCGGGCATGGACGCCTCACGCTCAACGAAAGCTCGGGAATCGCGATCTATTATAGCATGGAAAACTGGCCCAGCCGGGAGGAGCGTGTTACGCTCTCAGCGTTTTACGCTGAGTGTTACGCTCGCATTGAAGGGGGTGTGCATGGATTTCGAAGCGCTGCTGGCGTTCCTCTCTGCGCTGTCGCAGAACAACAACAAGGCATGGTTCGACGCGCACCGCGAGACTTATGAGAGGCTGCGCGGGCAGTTCCTGGGCCTGTTGACGCGCGTGCTGGACGGCGTCTCGCTGTTTGATGCCCAGGTAGGGATCGTCGAGCCGAAAGATTGCCTGTATCGGATCAACCGGGATATCCGCTTCTCGCCTGACAAGAGCCCCTACAAGACGTATTTCAGCGCGGCCATCTGCCCGCAAGGGCGCAGCAGCAACCTGCCGGCCTACTACTTCCACATCACAGAGAAGGGCGAGTTCCTGGCAGCGGGGGGCCTGTATATGCCCGAGCCCGGCCAACTGGCGCTCATCCGCCGGCACATCGCCGAAGGACCCGTACGGCTGGCGGCGGTCCTACAGGCGCCGGAATTCGTGGCGACGTTCGGGACGCTGGACGGGGAACGGCTCAAGCGGCCGCCACAGGGGTTCGACGAGACCACCCCTTACATCGAGGTCATCAAGCTGAAGAGCTTCTCGGTCGACCACGAATTGTCAGGCTGGCGGGACAGGCCCGACGCCGTGGCGGACGAGTTGATCGGCGTGTTCCGTGCGCTGTACCCCCTCATCAACTGGCTGCGCGAGGCGCTGGCCGGCTGGGAGCGGGGGTAAAGGAGCGGGGAGGTTAGCGTTAGTTGCGGTGTTCCCGCCTCGATGGGAGCTATTGCCGTTTGGGGAATCCCAGGCTTATACTGGCCTGGGTGCAGGACGGTTGCTAGGAGGTGCAGCGATGTCAAGACGGGAGCTTCAGGGCAATCTGCGCAGTCTGCGCCGGCAGCTGGTCCGATGCCTGGGCGATCAGTTGGAGTCGGTGATCCTCTACGGTTGGCAAGCGCGAGGCCAGGCCCGCTCGCACTCCGACATCGACGTACTGGTGGTGGTGTGGGACGACAGCGACTACGGCGACCTCATCCGCCGCACTTCGGCGGCCGTAGCGGCTCTGTCGCTCCAGTACGATGTAGTGATCTCGCGCGCCTTCGTGTCCCGGGAGCGTTTCGAACGCGAGCAGACGCCGTTCTTGCTCAACGTGCGCCGCGAAGGGATCCCGGTATGAAGGCCGAAGTCGCTTCCATCGCTATCTCATCGACGCGCAGGATATCCGGAACCTGGGCGACTGCGGAATCGGAACGGGTGTGAGCCGAGCCCAGCTCGCCGACCTGCTGGCCTGGTCCGGCGTGGTCCGACGAATTCCTGGCCGCAGCCACAGCCTTCCTGCAAGAGCAAACGTAAATACCATCCAGAACTATTCTTCACCACTGGTCAGTCGTCTGTGGACAAACTGACGACCTCCCTCGGCTCAAGCGATTTCTTCTATGTCTGGCTCAAGCGGTTTAGGGCGTGGCCGGCGTTGACGCGGGCAAGCCGCAGGCGCGTGACAAAAGTCCCTGACAGGCGAGCGAGGGCATGCTATCGTAGGCAGGACCAGGAGGAGACCCATGTCCAACGCTTATTGTCCCGGCTCGGCCAGCCTGAAGGGCACACCCACCCTTACCATCAAGACCTGCCCACAGTGCGGGGCCGACGTCGAGCTGTTCTCCATCGACCTCAAGATGGCTTGTGACCGTTGCGGCTTCGTGGTCTACAACAACCTGCAATCGTGTATCCAGTGGTGCCGGTTAGCGGAGGCCTGCGTGGGCGAAGAGATGTACGCGCAGTACAAGCGAAAGCCGGCGACCGGCAGCGAGAGGAAGAAGAGCTAGCGATGGCTAAGACCAAGCGGCAAATGATCCAGGTCGACGAGGAAAAGTGCGACGGCTGCGGGCAGTGTATCCCCGGTTGCCCCGAGGGGGCGCTGCAGATCGTCGCCGGCAAAGCGCGGCTGGTGCGCGAGGGTTATTGTGACGGCCTGGGCGCCTGTCTCGGCGAGTGCCCGAACGGCGCGCTGCGCGTCGTGGAGCTCGAATCCGATCAATACGATGAAGCGGGAGTGATCTCGCATTTGCGGCAAACGGCGCCGGAAGCGCTGGACAAGCACCTGGCGCACCTGCGAGAGCATGCGCCGGAGCTGGCGCGGCAGGCTGAAAGGGTAATGGCGGCAGGCTGGGCGCCTGCCGCAGGCAACCGGTCGGACGCCGCCAACCGGCAGGAGCCGGAGGCGTGCCCGACCCCGGCCCGTGCGGCGGGTTGCCCCTCCGCCGAGATACATTTCGGAGCGCCGGACGCGCTCGAAGCGCCGGCGCCGGCCGCGGATGCCACCGGCGGACGGCTGCCGTCCGAGCTGAGACAATGGCCGGTGCAGTTGCGACTGCTGCCGGTGCGCGCGCCCTTCTTCCAGGGCGCGGACCTGACGTTGGTGGCCGATTGCGTGCCGTTCGCCAACCCTAACTTCCATGCGGATGTATTGAAGGGCACGGCGGTGGCGGTGGGCTGCCCGAAGCTGGACGACGCGCAGGTTTACGTCGAGAAAGTAACGCAGATCCTGGGCGCGAACGACATCCGCAGCCTGAAGGTCGTCTACATGGAAGTGCCGTGCTGCCGGGGGCTGGTGTGGATAGCAGAACAGGCATTGGCGCGCAGCGGCAAGCAGATCCCTTACGAGAGCGAGATGGTGCGGATCGGCCTGTAGCGGCGGGGTACGAACAGGATCGGGAAGTGTAACCGGGTATACAGTGTCTGCTTCTAAAACGGGATAGCTTTATCATGCGTACAGATCAGCCGACATGATGGAGGTAAGCCAATGGCAGATAATCCGCGCAATGCGCCACGCGACGCAACACGGAGCGAGGGGACCAGGTCACGCGCCCAGGTAGGCCCGGGCATGCGGGTCGTAGGCATGGATGGCAAGCACGTCGGACAGGTGAAAACGGTCGAGGAGACACGCTTTGCGCTCGACCGTCCCAAGGCCCCCGACCTTTACGTGCCCATGGATGCCGTGATGGAGATCAGAAACGGCAGCCTGGTGGTGCTGCGCGTACCCTCGCACTTGATCCACGTGCAGGGCTGGCCAACCGCAAAGGGCGGTTACTGGTAACGCGCGAGAAGGCCGCGGCCCGTCAAACTGCATTGGCTACGGCGTAGCCGGCCTTGACCGCCTCGAACACCCGGCCCGGGCCGAACGAGTCGCCGATAGTGTGTACCTGCGCGACTGTCCCCGCGCCCACGCACCGCGCGTGGAGGCCGTCGTCGGGCAGCAGGCCCGCGGCCAGAACCACCAGGTCGGCGGGCCACACCAATTCCTGCTCTTCCAGGCGGATCGGCCTCGCCAGGGGTTTTTCACAATTTCCTCATGTGAAATCACTCCCAACTTAAAGTGTAGCAAAATTCCCGATGCAGAGAAAAAGCCCCCAGTTGGAATTGTGCCAACCGAAATGGAGAATCAGCAGGGCCTATACTGCTCGATAAGATCTCTAAATGCGGGAGTCAGGCAATGCCTCTAAGTGAGACAAGCGGTCTGCCGACCGGCGGCTCCGCCAGTTGCCATCTCGGCTTTAGGATGGACGTGGTCGGCGCCGACGGGAACCGGGTCGGAGAGGTCACGTTTGTCGGCGACAGCGATTTCCTGGTGGACCGGCCCCTGGCACGAGATATCTACGTGCCCTACGGAGCCTGCCAGTCAGTCGAGCCTCACCGGGTGATACTCAGAGTACAGGCCGGTGAGGTGGACAACCAGGGCTGGGCCTATTCTGAGCTGGGCGAGACACCCAGCGTCTGAGGAGACAAACCATGAACAAGAACATCGGCAAGCTGGCCAGGTTCGGCCTGGCCGTGGGCATCGTGCGCCTGCTGAACCACCGGCGCGAGGGCCGGGTGAGGAGGCTATTTCACCGGCTGCGCCGGCGCCGGTCGTTCACGGCGCGCACCACGCGCCAACTATCGATGCTGGCCCGCCGCTCAAGCAAGCGGCTGGGACACCAGGTGCGAAGCCTGCCGCTGATCGGTAATCGGCGCGGGCGCAGTTCGCCGGTGAGGCGCGGCCTGCAGAACCTGCCCCTGGTCGCCGGCCTGAGCCTGCCGGCCCTGTCGGCACTGAGCGTGCAGGACCTATCCCTGAGGAACCTGCCCTGGACGTCAAACCGGCGCGAGAGCGTCGTGGCGCGGCAGGCCCGCCGGATGAGGATGGCGAGCATGGCAAGCATGGCGCGCAACCACGGCTGGCTGACCCTGCTGGGGCTGGGCGCAGCGCTGGGCCTGGCCGGGTTGTTCGTTTTCGGGCGGCAGGTACGCGCCAGGAACGGCGCGCCCGCCATGCTGGCCGAGCCGGACGAAAACCAGCGCGCCCGCTACCGGCCGGCAAGCGGTTCGCCGGCAGCCGAGACGCAGATGGCGGGCAGGACCGAAGCGGGTCGCCGGCAGGAGCCAGCGGTCGGGCAGCAAGACTGGAGCCGCTTCTGCTACGATTTCTCGCAGGCGAACCGCGGCCAGCCGGTGAACGTGGAGGTGCAGGACGCCGGCGGCAACGCGCGCGCGCTGGCGCACGAGGCGCCGCTGCTGGGGGTCGACCTGGGCCCCGAGGGCGTCCAGATCATGTTGGGCGAGGATATAGATAACCGCATGGAGCATGACATCCCTGATCCTGCCGGGCTGCATCCGATCGCGGACGAAGACGGCGCGGAGATGGGGCTGGTGATACACGCCCGCGACGGGTCGACGACCACGGTGAGACTGGCGAAGCGCTCGAGCTAGAGCCAGCGAGCCACGTCAGCACTCGCGCGCCCGCACGCGCCCCCGCGCGATCACCGGCGCTAACACAGACACTCACTGCCGGCTTTCGCCGGCAGTTGAGTTATAATGGCCGGACGTCAAGTACCGGCAAACAACGGAAACGGTGCTGCACCTGGAGGAGGGAGCATGACCATTGCGCAGGCGGACCGCGACGTTCTGCGGCGACTGGCCGCAGGACAGGCGGAGATCGCAGCCTTGCCAGTTCACAAGGGGAAGGCCGAGTTGTGGCGCAGGCTCAACGACCTTGAGCCGGTGCGCCCGCTGGTGTGGATCAACGAGATCCCTTGGCACGAGATGGATGTGGACGGCGAGCTGACGTTGCAGTGCGCATCCCCGTGGGCCCGGGAACTTGAGACAGGCTTGCGGCGCTTGCTCTACCAATGGCGGCACATGCCCGCCGACATGATCGTGGACGGCTACCTCAGCTGCCCGCTAGTGATACACAGCACCGGCTTAGGTCTGGCCGAGGATGTAGACATCGTCAAGACGGACGAGGACAACGAGATCGTGTCCCGGCACTTCTACCGCCAGATCGTCGAACCCCAGGATATCGAGAAAATCCAGCTGCCCCGGGTCACCTACGACCGTGAGGCGACCGAGGAGAACTATGGGCGCATGTGCAACCTCTTCGGCGACATCCTGCCAGTGCGCAAGGTGGGCAAGAAGGGGACGTGGTTCGCGCCCTGGGACGAACTTATTCGCTGGTGGGGCGTCGAAGACGCCATGCGCGACCTGGTGGACCGGCCGGAGATGGTTGAAGCTGCCATCGTGCGCCTGGTCGACGCCTACCTGTGCGAGCTGGACCAATGGGAGAGCCTGGGCTTGCTCACGCGTAACGACGACAACACGCGCATCGGCTCGGGCGGCTACGGCCACACTGCGGCGCTGCCGGGCAAGCAGTTCAACCCCGACCGGGTCCGGACGCGTGACTTGTGGGGCAGCGCCACGGCCCAGATCTTCGGCTCTGTTTCCGCGCGCATGCACTGGCGCTTTGCGCTGCAACACGAGCTGCGCTGGCTGGAGCGTTGGGGCCTTACCTACTACGGTTGCTGCGAGCCGCTGGACATCAAGATGGGGATGCTGCGCAAGATCCCTAACTTGCGCAAGGTCTCGATGAGCCCGTGGGTAGACCTCGACCGGGCGGTGAAAGAAGTCGCGGGCGACTACGTCTTCTCGCGCAAGCCCAGTCCCGCCGTCCTGGCCGAGGACAACTGGCATCCGGATGCGGCACGCGCAGATCTGGCGCACTTCCTCGACAAAGCGCGCGGCTGTCACATCGAGATCATCATGAAGGACGTTTCGACGGTACGCTACCGGCCGCAGCGGCTCTGGGAATGGGAAAAGATCGCCATGGAGCTAGTGCGGGCAGACTGAGTATTCCAGCAAGGACAACCTCTCATGCCAGACTTCAAACACTATACGTTGCGCCAGTTGGACGAGGTTTTGCTCGCGATCGAGCAAGCCGTCTATACACCGGTGGGCGACCTCGCAATACGCGCCTGGTGTACGCCCGAGCCGCTGCCCTTCGCCGAGCGCATGAACGGCAGCGAACGGGCGCTCAGGGTAGGCGACAAGTGGGGCGATCTGTTCGATTGCGCCTGGTTCCACTTCACCGGTCGGGTGCCCTCGGCGGCGGCCGGCAAGAAAACCGTGCTGTTGCTCGACGTCCATGGCGAGCTGTGCGTCTTCGACGAGAACGGCACGCCAACGCGCGGGCTGACCACCGGCACGTCCGCCTTTGACTTCACGCTGGGCCTGCCCGGAAAACGCGTGCTGCCGTTGAGCGAACGCGCGGAGGGCGGCGAGCCGGTTGAGGTGTGGGCCGACGCGGGGTGTAACGACCTGTTCGGCAATCTGCAGGGCGGGGGCACGGTCCGCGAAGCCTGTATCGCGACCTGCGACGAGACGGTGCGCGGCCTCTACTACGACTTCGAGGTGCTGCTGGACTTCCTGAAGACGCTGCCGCCCGACTCGCCACGCTACGAGCAGGTGCTGACCGGCCTCAACGATGCGCTACACGCGCTCTATGGCGGGATCCCGCAGGCAGCGGGCGCGGCGAGGGAGCTTATGGCCCCGCACCTGGCGCGGCGCGGCGGCGACCCGGCGCTCAACGTCAGCGCAGTGGGCCATGCGCACATGGACCTGGGCTGGCTATGGCCGGTACGCGAGACGATGCGCAAAAGCGCGCGCACCTTTGCGACCGCGATTGCCAACCTGGAGCGTTATCCTGACTACGTGTTCGGCGCGAGCCAGCCGCAGCAGTACCAGTGGATGAAAGAACGCTACCCGGCTCTGTACGAGAAAATCAAGCAGAAGGTGCGCGAGGGGCGCATCGAGCCACAGGGCGTGATGTGGGTTGAAGCCGACACCAACGTCTCTGGGGGGGAAGCGCTGGTGCGCCAGGTGCTGCAGGGCAAGCGCTTCTGGCAGGAGGAATTCGGCGCGGAGGTGGATTACCTGTGGCTGCCGGACGTGTTCGGCTACAGCGCGGCCCTGCCGCAGATCCTTCGACGGGCGGGTGTGCCCTATTTCTCGACCCAGAAGCTGTCCTGGAGCCTGATCAACGTCTTCCCGTACCACTCATTCCACTGGCAGGGGATAGACGGCAGCCAGGTGCTGGCGCACATGCTGCCCGAAGAGACCTACAACAGCCCTGCCTTGCCGCGTTCGGTGCGCAAGATCGAGCGCAACTACAAAGACAAGGGGGTCTCCGGGCATAGCCTGCTGGTCTTTGGCATCGGCGATGGAGGCGGCGGCCCCGGCGAGGAGCACCTGGAACGCCTGTGCCGGCTGCGTAATCTGGAGGGGCTGAGCCCGGTAATGCAGGAGCCGGTGGCGGCTTTTATCAGAAAGTGGTGCAAGGATGCCGGGCGCTTCCCCACCTGGACCGGCGAGCTATACCTGGAGCGGCACCAGGGCACGCTGACGACCGAGGCGCGCAACAAGTGGTACAACCGCAAGCTGGAGCTGGCGTTGCGCGAGCTGGAATGGACGGCGGTCGTCGCGGGGATGGTCGGCAAGAAAGCCTATCCGGCCGGCCGGCTGCAAACGATCTGGCGGGAGATTTTGCTGTACCAGTTCCACGACATCCTGCCCGGCTCGTCGATCAAGCGGGTGTACGATGAGAGCCTGGCGCGCTACGCGCTCCTGCTCGACGAGGTAGAGGACCGCATTGCGGACAACGACGCCTGCCTGGCCGGACAGATTGACACGCTGGGCATGGTCGCCCCGCTGCTGGTGCAGAATTCGCTGTCCTGGCCGCGCCACGAATGGCTGCAGGCGGGCGAGGGGTGGTTTCGGGTAACAGTGCCGCCGATGGGCTATGCCGTGGTCGACGCAGTGGTCGATACAGTCGACAGGCCGGCCGGCAGCCCAGTCAACACAGCCGGCTCGCTTCAGGGCGCGCCGGCGCTCGTGGCGACAGAGCGCAGTTTGGAAAACGATCTGTTGCGCGTGCAGTTCGGTGAGGACGGGGACATCCACTCGCTCTACGACAAGCGGCTCAGGCGCGAGCTGATCCCGGCCGGACAGACTGCGAACCGGCTGGCCGTTTACCGGGACCTGGGCGACGCCTGGGACTTCCCGATGGATTACGCCGAGCAGACGCCGCGCAGGCTGGCGCTGGTCGTATCGGCCGCCAGGGTGGACGGCCCGCGCGCCATCCTGCAACAGACCTACCGGCTGGGCCACTCGGAGCTGCAACAGGAGATCATCTTGACTGCCGGCAGCGCGCGCCTGGACTTCGTCAGCCGGCTGCACTGGCGCGAAACACAGGCCATGCTGCGCACGAGCTTTCCGGTGGCAGTCCACAGCGAGGAAGCCACCTACGAGATCCAGTTCGGCCACGTGCGCAGGCCCACGCACAGCAACACCACCTGGGATCTCGCGCGCGACGAGGTGGTCGGGCACAAGTGGGTCGATCTCTCGCAGCGTGATTATGGGGTGGCGCTGCTGAACGATTCCAAGTACGGGCACAAGGTCAAGGGCCAGGTGATCGACCTGAACCTGTTGCGCAGCGTGCCCTACCCCGGGCCACGGCTGGTGAACGACGACGATGTGGCGCCGGGCGAGCCACATCACGCCTTCACGGACCAGTGCGACCACCGCTTCACCTATGCGCTGTTCCCGCACCCAGGCGATCACGTAGCCGGCCGCGTGACACAGGCGGCGTACGAGCTTAACGTGCCCATGCGAACGCTTGCCGTGCCGCTCCAGGGCGGACGCCTGCCTGCGCTGGCCTCGTTCCTGGAGATCGACGCCGCGAATGTGATCGTGGAAGCCATCAAGCAAGCCGAGGATGGCGAGGACATTATCGTTCGACTGTATGAGGCCGAGGGCCAAGCGGCGCGCGCGAGCGTACATTTCGGCTTCGCCGTGGCGGCGGCGTGCGAGACGGACCTGATGGAGAAGCCACTGGCGGCGCTGGCGCTGCAGGAGGACCGGCTGCAGCTAGAGTTTGGGCCTTTTGAGATCAAGACGCTGCGGGTGGAAGTGGCGCAGATCGCGCCGCTGGTCGACTTGGATTAATTCGTAATGTCGGGTACAATTGGCACCTCCGGCAGCAGATCGTTTGCCACCGGCCAAGCAAAGAGGTGAAAGGATCGAAGATGCAACGGAAGGTGATCCTGGCCGGTGTGACGCTGGCTGCCTTCCTGCTGATGACGCGCTTGATCAGCGGGTTCGACAGCAACGCCGCCCGCCCTCCCTTACCGGCGCCTGCGGTCATCGCTCAGGCTGCCCACCCGGCAGCCGTCCAGCACATCGCCGCAACCGCAACCCGGTCCTCTGCTAAGACCCCCAAACCGGCCGCGCAGCCGCAGGCCAGCTCGACGCCGCCGGCGATCCTGCGCGGCTCTGCGCCCGCAAGCAGCAACCTTCTCGCGCCATTGACGGCTCAAAACAACCAACCCGGCGCCGCTTCCGGGCAGAACAGCGAAAAAGAGAACCCGGCCTCCGACCCGAACGCACTGAACGCGGCAGCACAGGACGCGGCGGCACCAAGTGCCGCGGCACAAAGCGCAGCAGCGCAGCCGACAAGCGCGCCGAGCGCGGCTACGCCGAGTACAATCGCAATGGTAGGGACTGGCGTGCTACCAGCGGTTGCCTCCGCCCCGACGCTGAACACGCCTCTCAACGGGGTCGCCCTGGAAGCGATCCTGGTGATGCCGGACAACGTCAAAGCGAATATCCGCGAAGTGTACGCCAGGGGCCAGCGCATCGGCCGCAACCCCCACGCCTTCTCGAAGATCGGGGACAGCACGATGGTCTGGCCGGCCTTCCTGTCCGCCTTTGACTGGGGCTACAACCTGGGGCCGTATGCTCATCTGCAGGCCGCGATCGGGCAGTACGCCGGGTCGTTCAGCCGGACCAGCCTGGCCACCGTCAAAGGCATCAACTCCTGGCGCCAGTTTGACCCGGCATCGGCCGACCTGCAGTATTGCCGCTCGAACGAGGGACCGGTGCAATGCGAGTTCCGGCTGAATAATCCGAGCGTCGTCTTCATCCGCCTGGGCGCGAACGACTGGGGCGAGCCTGCCTGGTTCCAGCAGAGCATGGAACGGATCGTGGAGTACTTCCTGAACCGGGGTGTGATCCCGGTGTTGGGCACCAAACCCGACCGCCTCGAGGGCCCGGACAACACGTTGAACAAGATCGTCGGCCAGATCGCCGCCGAATATGAGATTCCGCTGTGGGACTACGACCAGGTGGCCGCGACCGTGCCGAACCGGGGCCTGCTGCCGGATCGGGTTCACTTCCAGGACGGCGGCCCGCACAATTACACCCTGCCCGGCACTTTCCAACACGGGGATTCGCTGGAGGATCTGACCGCCCTGATGATGTTGGACGCGCTCGACCGGGTTGTCGCGGGAAAGTAGACCAGGGGCCGCGCGTCAGGGTGCGCTGACGGCGGCGGCTGTCAGGGTGCGCTGACAGCCGCCGCGATCATGGCGGCATAGACCTTTGCCCCATCGGGCCGCAGATGAATCCCGTCACCCCAGAACCACTCCGGATGCGCGCTGCTGGCTGAACTCCAGTCGACCAGCACAGCGTTCGCGTAGCGTTTGACCCCGTCGGTCAACACGGTGTTGTTCGGCGCTTCCCACACACGCGGCACCTTCACGTTCACGAACACCACCCGTCGCTTTCCCTGCAACACCTGCATCATCTCGTCGAACTGCCGGGCGCTGAACGTGCCGTTGGTGCCCAGGTGGACGATCACCACGTCACCCAACTGGCCGGCCGCCTTGCGTTCCTGCAGGATCTGGATCGCGGGTGTCACCTGGCGGCCGAGCAACGCGTCGATGCGCACGTGCGGGACGGCGGCCGCGAGCTCAGGCGCGGCGCCGACCATTACCGAGTCGCCGATGGCAAACACGCACTCCTTACAGTTTGCGGGAGTAAGCAAGGCTGCAGCCGCCACGGCGGGCGCGGCCGCGGTGGGCGTCGCCTGGGCGACCAGCGCGCCGGGGGGCGACTGTGGTTGCCACGACGGACGCACCAAGGGATTGCGGGCGGCCGGGCCGGCGGCCCGGCCGGCGGCGGAGGCGATAACAGCCGAAGTGGCAGAAGGCACGACCGGCGGCGATGCGAAAGCCGGAACCGGCGCCGCGGGCAAAGGGTCCGGCGTCGCAGCCGTTGCGCCCGACGAAGCGGCGCCAAATTGCGGCAGGAACACTGAAGCGGGAGTGGACACCCGGCTGGAGTTGGCAGGCGTGGTTTGTGCGGTCTGCGTGGTCTGCGTTGTCTGCGAAAGCAAGGTCCGCGCCGACCGGACGATCGCCGCGGCATCCGGCGTGGCCGCATCCGCCGTCCCTGAACCGACTGGGCCGGTGAGCGCGGTCCCGGCAGGCATGGTGGTTGTGGCAGAATCAACCGTGGTGGGCGCCTGTCCCGGCGGCGTGGAAGCGCCGGTAGCGGGCGGGTCCTCAGCGACCCCGCCGGGAGGCAAAGTCGAACCGGCGGGTTGGACGGGCGTCGACGGCGCCCGGCCGGCGGCAACCGGCGTTGCGCCGAACCGAGGGCCGGCGGGAGGAACCCCGGTGACGCCAGAGCCGGAAACCCCGGCCGCCGCAGACGGGGGAACGGGTTCCGCCGGCGCCGGCGGTCCGACCGGCTGGGCAGTGTCCTGGGCAGGGATCCCCATCTGCGACCGGCCGGCGGCGGCTACCTGAGATTCCGCCGCAGAAGGGCCACTCGAGGCCAGGGTGTCCACCCCTTCCACTGACAGGTAGGCCGGAGGCGGCGGGGGTTTGGCCGCGGCCACGTTGTTGATCAACAGGCCGCAGTACGCCAGGACGACGGCGCCCACTACTATCCAACTGCCGGCGAGACGCCAGCGCCGGACGCCGGAGGCTGAGCGCCACTTGTGCCAGGCCCGGCCCAGGGCGCCGGTGCGCACCGGCATCTCGACGAAACGGTAAGAGAGCTCGACCAGGCCCAGGGTGACGGCCATGCGCAAGGCAAACAAGGGCAGGCCGTCAAGCGGCAGGTCAAGCTGCGGGCGGGTGACCTGAAAGACTGGCCAATGCCACAGGTAGATGCCGTAGGAGCGGAGGCCGGCCCAGCGCAGGGGACCCCAGCCAAGCAGGCGCGGCAACAGGCGGGAGCGCCCGTCCACGGAAGTCGCGATCACGAGCGCGCTGGCCAGCGAGACGGCGGTGAATCCGCCCAGGTACAGAAAAGGCTCGAACTCGTTCAACCGGTAGAAGGCGAAGAAGAGCCCTGCCAATGCGAGCAAACCGGCGGCATCGAGCAAGGCAGATGGGACGTTGGTTCTCCGCCCGGGAGCCCAGATGAAAGCCAGGGCCACGCCGATGAGCAGGCCGGCGGCGCGCGTGTCCGTCCCGTAGTACACGCGCGAAGGATCTGCATCCGGCTGGTAGAGCGCGACCATCAGGATGGCGGAGGCGACGGCGGCAGCGATGGCGGCCAGCATCACCGTGCGGCGGCGCAAGAGCCGCATCAGCAGGAAAAACAGGGGCGGCCAGATCAGGTAAAACTGCTCCTCGACGGCCAGCGACCACAGATGCTGGAGCAGCGGGGGCCGGCCAACCGTGAGGAAGTACGATTGGTGCTGAAAGATCAGGTACCAGTTGCTGATATAAGTGGCAGCCGCCAGGGCCGCCGGGCGCAGGCCCGCCACTTCTTCGGGCAGGAAAACCACTGCGAATGTCAGCACGCCGGCGAGGAGCAAGAAGAGCGCCGGGAGCAAGCGGCGGGCCCGGCGCAGCCAGAAAACCTTCAGGTTCACGCGCTGATCGCGTCCCCACTCCTTCAGCAAGAGGGAGGTGATCAGGTAACCGCTGATGACGAAGAACACCTCCACGCCCAGAAAGCCGCCCGGCAGCCAGGGCGGCAGGTGGGCGTGGTAGAGAATGACCGCCAGGACGGCGAGCGCGCGCAGACCGTCAAGCGCGGGCATATAACCCAGGCTCGCGCCCTGCGCGTGTGGGCTTACGGCGGCGGGCAGCTCAACCGAAGACCTGATCGCCATGGCAGATGGTCTACCCGTGCAACAGACGTGTGCTCAGCGTGAGTGTGCGGTTATCTCCGTTGGCCTGCCCCATTATGCGTTCTCCCGGTACGGATTGTCAAAGCGGAAGAAGTTGCTCTGATTGTCATCCCTCTGATATCGGCCCGGTACGCCAGCCCTACACTGGTCTGCCAACGTACGCTGGCCGGGCACTTAGATCGGATCGCGCCCGCGAGCGCTCACCCACTCAGGATGTTAAACGAAGAAGGCATCAACAGCCTGTAAGGTAGACAATAATCTGCGATAAACACGGGGCTCAGAAGCCCAGTCAGAAGCCGCGCAGGACGGTGCTTTCCCGCTTGGGCAGCCCTTCCTTGGGGGTGCGCTTGAGCACGACGTATTGCAGGTCATGCTCCTGGCAAAAGGCCCGTTTCTCGGGCCGGTCACCATCCTCATTGACGGCGTAGATGTCCGGCTTGAGACGCTCTATGTCGGGCGCGGCGTCCATCCAGCCCTGGCCGGAGGTGATCAGCGCCTGCTTGACGTAGCGGATTGCGCCGGCCATGTAGCGTCGCTCGTCCTCCGGGAACAGTGGATGGCCTTCGCCCTTGAGAAAGCGGACGCTAGCGTCGTTACCGACTGCCACATACAGGTCGCCGAGGGCCGAGGCCTCCTCGAAAAAGCGAACGTGGCCCGAATGGAGCCAGTCGTAACAGCCGGTGACGAACGCTTTCTTACGGCCCGTCCAGCCGGGCGGAACCATCGCGGCGCCGGCGGCGGCATCGGTGGAGTCGCTGCTAGACGCGTTGGTAGCGCAGTCGGGGAAACCGGCCAGGTCCGTGGCGCTTAGCCCGTGGTACTCGATGCCCTGCGCCCGGCAATAGGCCTGCCGGCGCGCGCCGGCTTCGGGGACCGCAACCTCGCGCTCATCGACGGCCCAGACTGACGGCCGCAAGCCTTCGACCCGCGGCAAGCTGAAGCGGTCCAGCGGCCCGTCGACGGACCAGACCCGGTCCACAAAGCGGATGGCCTCCAGGAGATAGCGGCGCTCGCTCTCGGGAAACCTGGGCGGTTGACCCTCCAGCGCGCCCGCGGCCGCGCCGGCCCAGAGCAGAACGTGCAGAGAATCGCCCAACTTGCGGGCCTCTTCAAGAAAGCGCACGTGGCGGGAACGGAGGTTATCGAAGGTCCCGCTGACGACCACGGTTCTCATCTCACTCGCTCTCCTCGCCCAGCCTGACGTTGACCCGCAGCCCGCCGGGCACAGGCTTATCCGAGACTATATACAGGTAGCCGCCCCCGCAGCCGGAGTACATCGCGCCGGGATAGCGGGCCTGGTAGTATTCCAGCAGCCCGACCAGGTCGATCGAGATGGTCGCATGGCGGACGGTATGCGGCAAGATGGCCGCCCAACACTGCATGCACTCGTTGAACGAGGCGCCCAGGGCGTGCGCATCGCGGGCCAGGATGGCATCGTAACAATCCACCCCCGATTGGCCCAGGCGGCGGATCCATTCGGGGTCCAGATTCTTGACGCCCAGCGGGTTGTAACCGGGCGGACGCTGGTTGATCGGGAGCAGGTAGATGACCTCTTCGAGCCAGCGCGCCACGACCGGATCGCAATTGGTCTCGACGTGGACGGGGAAGAGACCGCCCTCGTAAGCATAGCCGTAATCCAACCGGTTCACGCCTGGGTAGACCAGCCCGATCATGTCTTGCGAGCCGGAGGGTTCGGATCTGCCCTGGTTCTCGGCCAGGTACAGCTCGCGTGCAAGCTGCGCCGGGTCACGACGTGGCAGCTCGCCCTGCCAGAGGTCGGTCGCCGCGCGGCGCGTGCTGGTGCCCATGCCGCAGCGGTCCATGAAGCGGCAGACCGGCTGCAGCCCGACCGTCACCATCGAGCCGGTAGGACTGGGGTTCAACATCGAAAGGAGCGGCTGGTCGATCCAGCCGCCCGCGAACGCCATGCGATAGGGCAGCTTGCCGATCACATCGCTCAGCCGCGGCGGAGTGGCGGGTCCGGTGGCGACGCTCAAAACGGTCATGGCTCAACTCACTGTGTGCTGGCCGGCCTTGCGAGCGCAGTACTGCTTCTCGATCCAGGCGTAGGTCTTCGCCAGACCGTCATGGAATGGGGTCGCCGGCTCCCAGCCCAACACCTGCTTGATGAAGGTGTTGTCGCTGTTGCGCCCGGCCACGCCGCGCGGGGCAGTCAGGTCATACTCGCGTTCGAGCTTGACCCTGCCGATCTCCTCCGCCAGGCTCACCAGCCGGTCCACCGAAATCAGTTCACTGGAGCCCAGGTTGATGGGCGTGGCAATCAACTCGTCACAGTGCATGATCATGTCGATGCCACATGTGCAGTCGTCAATGTACATGAAGCTGCGGGTCTGCGTGCCGTCGCCCCAGATGATGATCTCGTGCTTGCCCAAGTCCTTGGCAGTGATCACCTTGCGGCTGATGGCTGCCGGCGCCTTCTCGCGGCCGCCGTCCCAGGTGCCAAACGGGCCATAGACGTTGTGGAAACGGGCGATATGCGTCTCGAGGCCCCGTTCGGCCCAGTATTCCTGGCAGAAGATTTCGGACATCAGCTTTTCCCAGCCGTAGCCCCGCTCGGCCATCGCCGGGTAAGCGTCGGATTCCTTGAGGGCGCGCACGTTGGGGTCCTGCTGGAGTGTGATGTTGTAAGCGCAGGCCGACGAGGAGAAGAAGAAGCGCTGCACACCGGCCTGGTAGGAGGCCTCTACCATGTGGGTGTTGATCAGGATGCTGCGCAGGCACTCCACCCGGTTGCGTTCGATAAAGCCCATGCCGCCCATGTCGGCGGCCAGGTTGTAGACCTCGGCCGCGCCGGCCACGGCGCGCACGCAGTTGGGATACTCGCTCAGATCCAGGCACAGGCTCTCGACGCCCGGCACGCGCTGGTACCATTGTGGGAGAGGTTTCTTGTCGACGGCGCGAATGCGGGTGAAACCCTGCTCGTGGAAGCGCTTCACCAGGTTGCCGCCAATGAAGCCGCCGGCCCCGCCGACAACGATCAGGTCATCCTTGCGCAAGACGGTCTCTGCTGTCTGATTATTGCTCATGTGCTTGTCTCCTATAGATTGGGCCGCGATCGCTCGATAGCGGCCGGTATTCTTAGCTTGCTGCCGAGCTGAGCGCGTCGCCGCTAGAGCGGCGGATGATCAGCTCGATGGGAAGTACGATCTCCTGGTGACCCGCCGGGGCGCTGCCTGCCAGGCGGTCGAGCAATAGCTCGGTAGCCCGCTGTCCCATGGCGTAGGCGGGCTGGGCGGCGACGGTCAGGAAGGGATCCATGACGATGGCTGCCGGCAGATCGTCGAAAGCCACCAGCGCAACATCCTCCGGGACCCGCAAGCCGGCCTGGCGCATAAAGCGATAGGCGCCGATGGCGATGAAGTTGTTGGCAGCGAACAGGGCAGTGGGTTGGGGTTGCGCCGCCAGGGCCTGCTCGGTCATGCGCTGGCCGCCCGCTTGCGTATACTCGTCAAAATAGACCAGCCGCGGGTCTTCGGCGAGCCCGGCCTCCGCCAGCGCGCGCCGGTAGCCTGCCACGCGGTCAGCTGCGGTCGAGACCCCCTGGGGACCGGCCAGGACGGCGATGCGCCGGTGGCCCAGGCTCAACAGCAGACGGACCAGATCGTAGGCGCCTTGCTCCGAGTCACAACGCACCACGTCGACACCACCGCCCGGCACGCGGCGGTCGAGAACCACGACGGGCACGCCCTGGCGCTGCAGAAACTCCACCGGCTCGGCGCTGCTGCGGGCAGGGACCAGCAGCACGCCGTCCGTCTGTTTCTGCGCCAGGATGTTAAGCTGCTCGGCCTCCTCCACAGGCGATTCGTCGGTATTGCAGAAGATCACGTTGAAGCCATTTTCGCTGGCGACGTCCTCCACCCCGCGCGCGACCGTGGTGAAGAACGGGTTCGTGATGTCGGTCAGGATCAGGGCGAGGGTCTTGGTCTGCTTGAAGCGCAGGCTGCGGGCCAGGCTATTGGGCACATAGCCGAGCTCGACAATGGCTTGCTCTACCCGCGCGCGCGTTTCGGCGCTGATGTAGCCCGACCGATTGATCACGCGCGAGACGGTCATCGTGGAAACGTGGGCTCTCTCGGCAACGTCACGGATGGTGCTCATGGTGCAAATACCTGTCGGTGGGGGGCGCACCGCCGTGCGCCCCTACGAAACCAATTTCAACACGTAGGCGTGGTCACACGGCTTGTTGGCGGGCAGGCGCACGACCAGGCCGTCCGGTGTACGGCTCCAATCCAACGGTCCATCATAGCCCAGCAATGAGACGGCCTGCAACTGCTCGGGCGCCTGGCCGGCGGCCAGCGAGCGGATGGTGAGCGTGCCGCCGTCGCCGGGCCAGCCCAGGCAAATGGCGTATAGGGTGTTCCCGCGGGTGGTGAAGCGGAAATCCTGCGCCGTGAAAGGCGCGCGCGCCGTGTCCTTGAACTGCCCTTCGGGGACTTCGGTCGGACCCTCGCCAAAACGCTGCCAGGGCCGGGTGCCGTAGATCGCCTCGCCATTCAGGACCAACCAGCGACCGATATCCAGCAACACGGCCTGCTCGGGCTCGGGGATGGTGCCATCCGGGCGCGGCCCGATGTTGAGCAGCAAAGCGCCGTTCTTGCTGACCACATCGATAAGGTCCTGGACGAGCCACTCGGCGCTCTTGTAGTCCTGGTTGACCACATAGCCCCAGGAATCCTTGGAAATGGAGGTATCGTTCTGCCAGAAGAGCGGGCGGATATCCTTTAGCTGGCCGCGTTCCAAGTCGAGCACCGCGGCGCCGGTGGGGAACGCGTTATGCTTGTAGTTCACGGCCACGCCCTGGCCCCACTGCGCGCCCTGGTTGTAGTAATAGGCGGCGAACTTCTGCAGGTGCCCTGCGGCGGTGAAGGCTCGGTGACCGATCCACCAGTCGAACCAGATCAACTGCGGCCGGTACTTGTCGACCAACTCGCAGGTGCGCGCCAACCAGTCGTTCAGATGCTCCGTGCTCGGCTCGGGCCGATTGTCCAGCTCATGCTCGCGATCTCCTTCGATGAGCGCGGCCGGCCCGTAGAAGTCCTGGTATTGCGGGTCCTGCACGTCGGAGGGGAACTTGCGACCGCCGTTCATGAACCACCAATGCTCGGCCCGGTGGCTGGAGAGGCCAAAGACCAGGCCCGCCTGGCGCACGGCCGCCGCCAACTCGCCGACGATGTCACGCCGGGGACCCATGCGGGCCGTCGTCCAGCGCGAGAAGTTGCAGTCATACATCGCAAAGCCATCGTGGTGTTCCGCGACCGGCACCACGAACTTCGCGCCGGCCCGGCGGAACAGGTCCACCCAGGCGGCCGGATCGAATTTCTCGGCGCCGAACTGCGGGATGAAGTCCTTATAGCCGAATTTCGTGTGTGGACCGTAAGTCGCCACGTGGTGCTCGTACGCGGGCGTGCCCTGCAGGTACATCCTGCGCGGGTACCATTCGTCGCCAAAAGCCGGCACACAATAAAGACCCCAATGGATGAAAATGCCGAACTTGGCGTCCTGATACCAGTCGGGCACCTGGTAAGCGCAGAGAGAATCCCAGGTAGCCGCAAATGGCCCGGCGGCAACCCCCTTCTCGATCCGCTCAACGGCGGCGTTCACCTGCGCGACAATGGCTTGCGAATCCATCTGCGATGCTCCTATCAGCTCGGGTGGATGGCGGCGGCAAGGGTTCGGCGCATGCCGTGGCAGACGCGGCCCTGCAGAATATGTTACGCATAACATACCACGTGAGCGGAGGTTTGTCAAGCAGCGAAATGAAATTGGCGCGGGGAAAGCGGGGACAACCATAGTCCTCACTGTTTTGACTGGTCACCGCCGGGCGACTGTGAGACAAAGGCCGCCACCAACATGCACAGGACAGAGGCGATGGCGACATACATACCGATTCCGAGATGAGCACCGCCAACGCCTACGGCTAGGAAGTTGTCTTGGGTCGCACGCGCGAAACCCTCTGCGGCGGACTGAAATTTGATGAAGAGCCAACCCACGTACAAGACAGAGATTAGAGCAACCGCCAGCAGCCAACTCCAAGCCTTGCGCGCAGCCGCCACCAAACCGACAAGCCCAGCCAATGGCAGCAGTAATGCATCGGTCTGGCACATTGGAACAGAACCAAGAAAGCCCGCTCTCATTGCCGGCATGAAGACGCACCCAATTAGGCCAAGAGAACCGAATAGCCCGAAGGTTTGTTTAGCGTTCATAGCTTTTCCTTAGATCCTCAGTGGTGTTGCGTCGGAAAAACTGCGGATAACTTGCCTCTATCGTATCCGGCCGGTATCTAGGTTTCTGTCCGAGCCTGCGTCCCCTCCTTGCGGGTATCAATGGCGAATCTTATCACCCGCTGATCAGGTGCTTCTCTATTTCACTACCAGCCGTCGCTTGAGCTTGCCCACGGCGATAACCAGCGCGCCCAACTCTTCGTTTATGTCAACTCCTATGGTAGTGCGCTTATGCCCCTTGGCCCAGCCCTCCAACCCACTACCGCTCCCCCACCCCCACACTCAGTCACTCCCTCACCCCACCGCCCACTCTGCGCAAAGCACTTCAGCCTGCTCCAGCACCGTTAGCGTCGCCTTTTCCTGCTTATCGGGCGGATAGCCGTACTTGCGCAGGATGCGCTTGATCATCACGCGTATCTTGGCGCGGACATTCTCGCGCATCGTCCAATCGATGGTCACGCTGTTGCGCACGGCCTCGACGAGCTCACGGGCAATGGTTTTGAGCGTCTCGTCGCCCAGCACTTTGACTGCGCTGTTGTTGACCTCCAGCGCGTCGTAGAACGCGACCTCATCTTCCGTCAGGTGGAGCTTTTCCCCGCGCCGGCTGGCCTCGCGCATCTCCTGGGCGATGGCAATCAGCTCCTCGATGACCTGCGCGCTTTCGACGGCCCGGTTCTGGTAGCGCCGGATGGCTTCCTCCAGCAT
>JADGQF010000130.1 GCA_017882045.1 Anaerolineales bacterium | reverse complement strand
CAGACCCGCCTGTTCGGCTACACCTGGCGCCCCAGCCCACCCGACCAATTCAACCCGGTTCTCGATCGCTTCCTGCACGCTACGGCCGAGGCTGCCGCGCGTCACGGCTACCGCGTGCTGACCTTCCCCACGGCCAGCCTCGAGGAAGAGCTGGCGACCTACGAAGAGATGATCCTGATCGGCCAGGTCGACGGCTTTGTCCTTTGGAACACTAACCTGGCCGACACGCGCGTGCGGGTATTGCTAGACGGCGGCTTGCCCTTCGTGGCCTTCGGCCGCTCCACGCCGGACTGGGACTTCCCATGGGTGGACGTGGACGGTACCGCCGGGATGGCTCTCGCCACCAGGCACCTGGTCGAACGCGGTCACCGCGCCATCGCCTACCTGGCCTGGCCCGAAGAGTCCCTGACGGGCGAGTACCGCCTGGCCGGCTAACGGGCCGCCCTGCGGGAAGCCGGCCTCGCGCTCGACCCGGCCTGGATCGTGCGCTGCGGCAATTTTTACGGCGAGAGCTACGCCGCCGCCGGGCGTCTGCTCGCCCTGCTCGTCATCGCCGTCAGCGTCCTGTCCGGCCTGCTCCTCGGCGCGGTGCTGGGGGCCTGGCTGGCGCTGTGGAGCACCCTGGCCGTGCGCGAGCTGCTCGGAACACCCGCGCCGCATTGACGCGCGGCCCGCTATCTTTTCTGTGTACGATCGGGCTTTGGCCGGCCGGCTACTGCGCCGCGGCAGGCGGGTTCGCCCGCGCGTACAGGAACGCGTTCCCCTGCTTCCCCACCAGCGCGACGGCGCCCATCTCGCGCAGGCAATAGGCCATCTTGCCGGCCAGCCAGGCGGGCTGATGGATGGCCTCGGCAAGTTGGCGGGTGGTGAAGGGGTCGGGTAGCGCGGCTGGGAGCAGGGACGAGAGGCCGGCAGCGGTTGCGAAGGTGCGGCGTTCGACGATATCCAGCAGGCGCCGTTCCTGGGTGGCCCAGCCGCGGCGGCGCCAGTTGCGGAAGTTGGCGTCCTGGCGGCGCACCTCTTCCTCGCGCACGAGCAGCACCTCCAGCGAGAAGTTGGGATGCAACAGCAACTGCGGGATGCTGACCAGCTCGCGGAAGACCAGCTCGACCGAACCGCGCAGCGGCGACCGGCGCCGCCCCAGCACGCTCTCGCCGTCGGCGGCCAACCTGACGATCCACTTTTCGGCCGCCACCGGGTAGACCAGCCGCAGGCAGTGGTTTTCGGCGAGCGCGGCCAGTTTGCGCTTGATCTTCGACACGTTGCGCGTCTGGATCTCGATCAGGCAATCGCCGCGCACGATGTCGATCACGTAGCCCTCCACGTCGACCTCGAAGCGGTCACCGGGCAACGCCAGTCGTTCCTTCAGCGCGGCGTGCAGCGGTTTCTCGTTGAGCGTCCCGACCCCCTTCGCCATCTCAACCTTCCCCGGTCGCCCGTACCAACACGTTGGTCTCGCTCAAAACCGAATTGCTTACATCTTCACTCAGAGGTCCTGACTTTGCGGCAGCATGACCAGATCCCGGATGGTTACGTGGGGCGGCTGCGACAGCATGAACACCACCGCCTCGGCTACATCCTCTGAGCGCAAGCAGGCGTGCTCCCGTACCCGCCGTTCGACTTCCGCGGCCTCCGTGATGCCCCACAACTCGTTCGCGACCATACCCGGCGCAATCGCTCCTACTCGGATGCCGGCAGTGGCTACCTGGCGGCGCAAAGTATGCACGAACCCCTGGATCGCGTGCTTTGATGCGCTGTAGACCGGCTCCCACTGAATATCGATAAAGCCAGAAATCGAGCTGGTGATCAGAATATCCCCGGAGTGCTGCGCCATCATAGCCGGCAGCACAGCATGTACACAACGCAGCACCCCATTGACATTCACGTCAATCAGCTTTGCCCAGGCGTCCGGATCTCCTTCTGCGACCCGCCCAGGGATATAAAGCCCGGCATTAGCAAAGAGCGCATCGACGCGACCAAAACGCTCCAGCGTCTTTGCCACCATCCGCGCTACGTCCGTGCCCACGGTGACATCCGTAGGCACATCCAGCGCTGACGGGCCAAGCTCCTCGACCAACGCCCGCAACTTATCCGCCGAACGTGCCGCCAGAGTGACACTGCACCCCAAACGCACCAGGGCGCGCGCGGTTGCCGCTCCGATCCCCGAACTTGCCCCGGTAATTATGACGACTTTCCCCGACAGATGATGCTCCATCGTTGTCTCCTAAATTTGGCTATGCGCCCGGCTCACGCCAGGCGCGCGACCAGGATCTTCAGGTAGCTCTCCCGGCCGGGCAAGCCGGGGAAATCCAGGGCGGGTGCACCGTAGCGGCCCACGATCTCCGCCGCACGCCAGGCTTCATCCAGCCCGGCGACCACCCGGTCCTGGAACCTGCCCCACGCGAGGTCGGCCACGTTGCAGCAGGCCACCAGCAGCCCGCCGGGAGCCAGCACGCCTGCCGCCCCGCCCGCCAGTTTACCATAGTCGCGCGCCGCACTGAAGGTGTGCGTCTTTGTGCGCGCAAAACCCGGCGGATCGAGGATGATTAAGTCGAAGAGCTCATGGCGCGCCTTCAGCCGCGGCAGCCAGTCAAACGTGTCGCCGTAGAGGAAGTCCTCCGACTCGGGCCGGAAACCGTTGGCCCGGTAGTTGGCCCGCCCGCGCTCCAACAGCGGCCAGGAAACGTCCAGGTTGACCACGCGCGCCGCGCCGCCCGCGCGGGCCGCCACGCCGAAGCCGCAGGTGTAGGCGAAGGTGTTCAGCACGCGCCGGCCGGCGGCCCAGGCGCGCACGCGCCCGCGCATCTCGCGCATGTCGGGGAACAGACCCGGGTTCCAGCCCTCGCCTGGCCGCACCAGGTAGGCCAACCCTTCTTCGTGCGCTACGTACTCGCCCAGCGCCAGCGCCGCGGCTTCAGGCGCAGCGGCATTCGCAGATCCTCCGCCCCCTGACGTGGACGGTGATCCCCGGCCCGCCGCTCGCCCGGCCACGGGCGCGGCAGGCGCCAGTGCCGGCAAATCCTCGTCCTCGACCCGGCTCGCCTCGCGCTGCCGGTACTTCACGTAAACGGCGGACGCGCCGGTCGCGTTCGCCAGAAGGTCGAGCAACGCCGGCGCCAACGGCTCGGCCTGGCCGGGGTTCGCCCGCGCGCCCGCTGCTGCAGCTGCGCCCGCTGCAATATCAGGGCCTTCGTCATAGACATTTACTACCAGCCCGGCGCCATAGCGGTCCACTGCCAGGCCGGGCAACCCATCTGCCGCGCCGTTGATCAGGCGGTAGATCGTGGTCCCCGGATCTGCCGCCAACGGCCCGCGTCGTGCCAGCGCCAGGTCGATCAGGCCGGCCGGCCCTGCTGCCCCCGGCTGGGTGCGCCGGAGGGCGGAGCGGATATGCCGGCTGGCGACCGCGGCCGCCAGCCTCAGCTCGGGCAGGCCGCCCGCCAACCCCTGGAAGAGCGCCGGCACCGGCGCGCTGAAGGTCACCGGCCGGCCGCTGCCCGGGTGCGGCAGGGTGAGGCGCACCAGGTGCAAGCCGAGGCGGGGCGCAAATGGCCCAGGCCGCGCGCCCGGCGACTCGCCGGCGCCAGCCTTCCCGCCCGCCGCGGGCCGCTTGCCATCCGCAAGCCGCTTGCCCCCCGCAAGCGAGTGTCCCCGGCGGGCGCCCGGCGCGTTGGTCGAGAGCTCGCCGGGCCGGGCTGCCTCCGCCTGTGCCGCGGCAGACTCCGCTCCGCCCCCATACAGCCAATCGCCGACCACAGGCAAGCCCAGGTGTGCGAGGTGCGCCCGCACCTGGTGGCCGGCGGTCCCGACCGCCTTAGGCCAGTCTGCTGGCCCCCGGTCTGCTGGCCCCCGGTCTGCTGGCCTCCGGTCTGCGGGACCCCCCTCGGCCGGCGCATCCGTTACCTCCAGCAGGCTATAGCGTTCGTCGGGACTTGCGTCTAAGAGGCGGTAGTGGCTGACGGCCCGTTGGCCGCGCTTGTCGCGCGCGTTCGTCACCCGGTAACGCTCGGCCGCCTCGCCGGGCGCACGCGCCAACGGCGCATCGATCGTCCCACTCGGGCCCTGCGGGCGGCCATGCACCAGCGCCAGGTAGACCTGTTCCACCCCGCGCGCGCCGAGGGACTCGGTTAGAGCCGAACTGGCTTCCGGGCGCGCGGCCAGCACCAGCACGCCTGATAGCTCGGCCGGCAGCCGCTGGGGCGTGGTCAGGCCGGCCAGGCCCAGCTGCGCGCCAACGGCGCGCAGCACATCCCCCGGATACGGATCGCCGGGGGGTGCTGCCGTCGGGATGCCAATGGGTTTGTCGACGACGATGATGTCTTCGTCGTGGTAGAGGACCGGAATGCGCATTCTCGCCCGCTAAGGATCAAAGAACGACGGTTTCAGTCGCCCGGAGAGCCGCCGTATCGTGCGGTCCGTCACAATAGATTGTGAGCGGGCATACAAGGCCGGCCCGCAACAGATGGGATGGGAAACCAAGTTTCCTCTGCTGCAGGCCGGCCTGTCTGTTGTCACAACTTGGCGCGCAACTCGGCCGGGTGGCCGCTGGCACCCCTCCCGCGGAGCACTTACTTCAGCGTCATCAAATAAGCGACGATGTCGTTGATCTGCTGGTCCGTCAGCTCGTCCTTGAAATTCTGCGGCATCACCTTGGGCTGGAAACCGTCGGCGACATCCGCGTCCGGGTTTATAATCGATTCTTTCAGCCAGCCCGCCGCGTCCTTGGCCTGACCCTTATAGGCCGGATCTTTCGGGGATTCGGCCGCGTCGTTCGCGATGCCGGCCAGGGCCGGGCCGGTCAGCACGACGTCCTTCTGGGTTGAGTGACAGGTGACGCAGCCCTGCAGGTTATCCTTGCCGATCGTCTTCTGCTCAAAGAGCGCCTGGCCTTTGGCTGCATCACCGGGGCCCGCAGACACAGTCTGCCCGCCGCCTCCGCCGCAGGCGGCCAATACCAGGACCACGAGAACCAACAGAACCAGAGTGCTTCGGGACATTTACTTACCTCCTTGGTCGTGAGTGGTTGGACACTCAAAGGGGACACTTCCAGACGTTAATATACGCCCGTCCGGGCGGAGTGTCAACAATAGCGACGCAGCACAAGCACCGTACATCATGGGCCAGGCCGCCGTAGCCAGCTGACACCGCCCTCCCTTACGGCATTGGGCGCCGGCTCGGTCCGGGCGCCTACCCACATGGGTACTGGACGGCAAGGCGCTTTACGTGTATATTTATGTACGATTTATCACATACTGGCAGTTTTCTGCCGGGGAGGGAATCATCCGGATTGACGTCAAGGCTCTGCTGCGCATCGCCGTCGTCTGGAACATCCCGGTGGCCTGCGACCGCGCCTCGGCCGGTTTTATGCTCTCGTCTACCCTGATGTCCGCCCCCTACGAGCGTCTTGTCCCCGCCTACGCCGGCTACACGGAGCGCGTCGTCGCCGGCGCCGAGCTCGTCCCCGCCCCACTGCTCGTCTCCGCTGTGCCGCTCACCCCAGGCTCGGCGTCCTGACCCCCGCTTCCCGAGAACACAGAAAATTGTCAAGATGGCGGGCGATCTTGCCTTGGCCGTTGGACATTGTTTGGGCAGAAGGTTGTCGAGTCGCGAAACTGTAATCACCGCTACGCGCCGGCAGTGTAGCATATGTTACAAAGATGTACGTATTGGCTGTCAGTATCCAACTTCGGCCACCGAGACGGTCGCACAACGGCCCTCATGCTGGCGCCGTCTTCGCCCCGACGTTTGCCCACATTTTCCTCTCTGCCAGCGCAGTATCATGGCGCACGCCCTTCACGCGCGACGCCTGGTCAGCGATCGGTGAAAGGAGCTTCGAACATGGCACGCCCCGATCCAGTCCTCAGTGACTGGCTTAAAAGCGCTTACAGTATGGAGATCGGCCTGATCCCGGTCCTGGAAAAACAAGTCAGCGACACGCGTAACGATGCCAATGCGCAGCACAAGCTGCGGGAACACCTCGATCAGACGCGCCAGCATGCCGAGCTAGTGAAAGGTTGCCTGGAACGCCTGGGCGAGAACGTGACGTCCATCCAACCCACAAACCCGATTTTCCACGTCCACAGCGAAGCCGAGCTGGCCAAGCAGGGCCAATCCGCGACGCCCCCGGCCTACCGCGACGATATGCTCAGTTATGCCAACGAAAGCTTCGAAGTTGCCTCCTACGAAGCGCTCCGCACCCTGGCCCAGAGTTCCGGCGACCAGGATACGGCCCGCGTGACCGAGCAGATATTGCGCGACGAACGCGAGATGGTGCGCTGGCTGGACGATAAGATCTCCGGCAACGGCCACTCGACCCGGGCAGCCGGCCCGGACAGCGAAGTGACACGCATTGCCCAAGCCGTCTACGACGCTCTTAACCAGCGCGACCTGGACCAGGTGCTAAGCTTTTACCCCGAGGACGCGCAGACCGAGCTCGCCACACACAGCCGGCCGCTCAATAAGCAGCAAAGCCGCGACTGGGTGGCGGACTTCATGAAGGCTTTCCCCGATTGCCGGTTCGACGTGCTGCGCAGGATCGCCGAGGGCGACTTCGTCACAACTCAGTACCGGGTAGGCGGAACTCAGACAGGCCCGCTGGTCGACCGGCAGAACGGCACGAGCTTGCCCCCCACGGGCAAGAAGATTTCCGTGCAAGGCTGCTCTGTCTTTGAGGTCAAGAACGGCAAGATCCCACACCAGTGGATCTACGTCGACAATAGCCAGTTGCTCCAACAACTCGGCTTTATGGCTGGGGCTATCGTGGCCCCCGGCACGCAACCCCGGCAGCAGATGTCGGGCGAAGCAGGCGCGGCCCGGGCCGGCGCGTCCAAGATGGCCGAGGTGACGACCCCGGAACACGATAATCTGCGCACCGTGCGCGACAGCTATGACGCGCTGAACGCGCATGATATGGATCGCTTCGATAGTCTAAACACCGATGACTTCCGCGGTGAGGCGCCGGGGACGACCCACCCGCTGACCAAACGGGACAACCGCCAGTACATACAGAACTTCATCAACGCCTTCCCGGACCTGCACTTCGAGCTGACACGCGTGCTGGCACAAGGCGACCTGGTGACGACCGACTGGACGGGGACCGGCACTAACAACGGGCCGCTGCAAGCGCCGGACGGGAACACAGTTCCGCCGGGGCACAAGAAAGTGACCGTGTACGGCAGCAACACCTATCAGCTTAAGAACGGCAAGATCACGCGCACCTGGACTTACTATGACATGAGCATCCTCATGCAACAGATGGGGCTGATGCCTGGGCCGCAGGCGCGCAGCTAGCGGGGCACACACCCCGCCCTGGCGGAGGGCGATCCGATCGATCGGATCGCCCTCCGCCGTCCGCCGCCGTGACACTGTGACGCCGGGGGCTTCGGCGATCCGCCAAGCGGCGCTGCGCCGCTCGCCCGGTCAACCATCATACACAACGAGGGAGGACACCAGTGGCGACCAACGCGGACTTCGACGCCGTTTTCCACCGGCTAAAAGGCATCCTGCAAGAACACGCCATCCACCTTATCGTGGCCGCGGACGAGCCGGAGCACTACAGCCTGAACGTGCCGCGCTCCGAGTGGCACAGCCAGGAGCTTTTCTTCGGGGCCGTGAAAGTGGGCAAGCGCTACGTCAGCTACCATCTGATGCCCATCTACGTCCGCCCGGAGCTTCTCACCTGCATCTCGCCCGAGTTAAAGCGGCGCATGCAGGGCAAATCCTGTTTCAACTTCACGCGCATTGACGAACCCTTGCTGGCCGAGCTATCGGCGCTGACGCAACAGGGCGTCAAAGCCTTCCAAACCGACGGCCTGGGCTAGTACTACAACGACGGATTAAGTCGCTTCAAACGTCGTCTTGCGGCGTGTGAGCGTTTCGCCTGCTCATTGTGGTGCTGGGTCTGGGTCAGCCAGGCCAGCAACTCGTCCAACGTCCAGCTGCGCTGCGGCAGGAGTTGTCGCAGCACACGCGTGATCTGCGGCCGGGTCACCGGGGCATCTTTTTCCCCCCAGTCCAGCTGAAGACTCAGCAGGAAGACTCCGGCCAACAAGGCCAGGGTGATGTGATGATGCCAACCCAGCCAACTACGCACTTCGTACTCATCGAGACACCGGTCTCACTCTTGTCGGTTTGAAACTCGGTCTCGATGGGCCAGCGCATGGCCCCGACCTGGGCCATACGCAACAAGGGTGTGTCCACTGGCGCATTGGACAGGTAGTACTTGGCCTCGCTGCCATCCAAATTGCGCCGCAAGACCAACCAGCAGGCCCGCCCCGGCAGACCGTCGCGGCTTTCCCAGACCCGCAAGGCCGCAAACTCGTGGATGCGCAGCCCTTGCGCCCCCTCCGCCACCGTCAGCTTGTGCCACTCGCCAGGCGGCAGACTGGCGGCTACCGCAACCACGCTCTGCGGGCTGGGTTCACCCGCGACCAATTGTGGCTGAGTGGGCTTACGACCACGGCCCGACCAAGCGCGGATGGCCACCTGCGCCGCCTCGGTGAAGACGTAGGTGTTGCACGGTACTTCCAGCACGTAGCGCCAGCCTTCAGCATCGAGGGTATCGCGCAGCGTGGGCACTTCACCGTAGCCGGCATCGCCCGTGACCCATTCTGTCGTCAGATGCCCTGCCTGCCGCGCTCGCCGCAACAACCCCAACCCCAA
Source organism: Anaerolineales bacterium (assembly GCA_017882045.1). Classification (GTDB taxonomy): domain Bacteria; phylum Chloroflexota; class Anaerolineae; order CG2-30-64-16; family CG2-30-64-16; genus JADGQF01. The sequence goes on along the minus strand of JADGQF010000130.1, from coordinate 4,055 downwards.
CTCGGCCTTGGTCTGATAACCGATGTCCTCCGGCACGCCCGCTTCACGGCAGCGCTGGCGATCATTGGTCCACTCCCTGGGCAGATACAGCGCTTTGTCGACCAGGGCATGCCCGTGGGCCGAGACATAAGCCAGAAATACGCCCACCTGACAGTTGCCCACCTTGCCCAGCGTGCCGGAGTATTGCCGGGCCACGCTCACCGACTTCTTGCCCTGCTTGGCAAAGCCGGTATCGTCCAACACCCACACACCCTCACGCTGCGGCAGCCGGTAGCCGACGTAGCGCTGCAGCCGGTCAATGAACGACTCATCCGCCCACGGCGACTCGGTCAGGAAGCGCTGCAAACTGCGCGGTGTAGCGCCGTCGATGGCCTCTGCCAAGTTCTCGGCATTGCGGCGGTCGGTTTGCTGCACCAGCAAACCCCGCAAGTATTGCTCGCTGTGCTCACGCGCTTCCGTGCGCCCAAACAGCGGCGCAAATTCCTGCTGAAACGTGGCGAACGACGCCGCCACCTGCTCAAATTCGACTGGATCCATGGCCCAACCTCCACTATGCCTCACCACCTTCCGTGGAGGCTATTATACCCGAAACATCCGTCGTTGTAGTACTAGAACCAATACTTTTCCGATAAGACACGCATACCGCCTGGCCGCCCTGCTTCATTCATGCTCTATCGTCCGCCGATATACAGAGGCTGTCGGTAATCTCCTTGCTCAGGGGCTCCGGCGAATGCAGGCCAACCTTGACGACGACCGGGCCACCAAAAGGCACCCGGTTGGTCACGGTAACAGTGGCACCGGGTACCAGGCCTTTTTCGGCCAGGTATCGCAACACGGCCGGGTCTTCGTCCAATGCACTTGCCACCGTCCCCACTTCTCCCTCTTCCAGATCGCTCAGCCGGCGGCACGCCGAGGGTGCGACCCTGCCATCTTTCGTCGGGATCGGATCGCCGTGCGGATCAGTTGCGGGCTCGCCTAGCCAGGCTGCAATCCGGTCTTCAAGGCGCTCCGAGATCGCATGTTCCAGCCGGTCGGCTTCCGCATGGACTTCGTCCCAGGAATAGTTGAGAGCACGCTCCAGGAACAGCTCGAGCAGACGATGGCGGCGGACGACGGCAAGCGCCAACCGCTCGCCGGAAGCCGTCAGCGTTACACCCTGGTAACGCTCATATTCGACCAGCGGAGGGTCGTCTGCGGCCAGCCTTTTGATCATGCCGGTAACGGAGGCTGGGGTAAGATGGAGACGGTGCGCTAACTCGGTCGTCGAGACAGCCTCGTCTTGTCCCTGCAACTGGTAAATGGCCTTCAAATAGTCTTCTACCGCGCTCGAACTCGTGTCCACGTTCTACCTCTCTGTCCGTATCAGATATGCCTGGATGAGATCATTATGTGCCAGTGCTCGGGCACGCGCGATTTCTGAACGGGCGACGGGGGGAGAGCATCAGTCCTCGCGCACCAGCAGTACGGGATCAGCGGCCTGAGCCAGCACTTTCGGAGCAACGCTCCCTTCCCAGGGGGCGCCTAGCATACGCCGCGCATGGGTTGCAAGCACGATCAGATCAACCTGCTGGCCTTTGGCTGTGCTCAGAATGAGCGAAGCGACATCCCCCCGGGCCACTGACCCGTCCGCTGCCAGACCCTGGACGACCAGGTCGCGCGTCACCTCCTCGAGGTATTGGCGGGCATTGCGGGCGTCCAGATCGAGCACGGCTGCGCTGGCGGTGGGCAACATGACGGCGACAGGCGCTTCATCCGCCGGCAGCGTGCTCATGGTCGGCACGACCGTCATCACGTGTACGGCAGCCCCGCATTGCCGTGCGAGCTGGACGGCAACAGGCAGCCCCGTTTCGTGGGGCGAGCTGATATCCAGGGGCACGAGGATCTTGCGGCATCGATATCCTCCCACGCGCGCCATCATGGCATCCGGCCGCACAAAGAACACCAGCGTCGGGCCGTCCTGAATGACCTGTTGGGCAATGTTGCCGATCAGCACGTCACGCAGACCACCCCGGCCATGGGCGCACAGCAGAATCAGATCGCTCTGCAAGTCCGTCGGATGGTCCACGATGCTGCGCGCCACATCAGCTTCCTCTGGATCGTGGACATGCTGCTCAACCGTCAGGCCGGCTTTCCGCAACCTCGCCGCGACCTCGCTCAAATAGGCCTGCGCCTCGTCCGCATGTGCCAGGTGGCGCTCGCCATGGACTGTTTCCGCCGCGCCCCGCTCGATAGAATGGAACAAGATAAGGGTGGCGCCGGCGCATTTGGCCAGGTATTCGGCGACGGGCAAGACTGACTCTGCCAGCCGTGATCCATCCAGTGGCACCAAAATCCGTTGGAACATGGCTCAAATCCCCCCACCTGCGAGAGTCTGATAGAGCAGGAAGATGTTCAGGGCGACGATCAGAATTGCCACCAGGGCTGCCAGGACAGTCGTCAGCTTGTGGTTGGCGAGCGCGCCCATGATGTCCTTGCGGGCCGTGAAGAACACCAGTGGGATGATGGCAAAGGGCAGCCCGAAGCTGAGCACCACCTGGCTCAACACAAGAGTGTTGGTCGGATCGAGGCGCATGGCGATCACGACAAAGAGGGCAGCATGATCATCAGCCGGCGCAGCAACATGGGGATGCGCCGGCGGGTGAATCCCTGCATGATTATCTGCCCGGCCATCGTGCCCACCGTCGACGAGGAGTGGCCCGAGGCGAGCAGCGAGAGTGCGAAGACGAAGCTGGCGGCGCCCCCCAGGAGGGGCACCAACGTGCGGTGAGCTTCCTCGATGGTGCCAATGTTGCTGAGCCCGTTCTGGAAAAAGGTCGAGGTCAACATGACCAGCATGGCCAGGTTGACCAGCCCGGCGATGCTCATGGCGATGAGCACGTCCATCACCTCGAACCGGAAGATGCGACGCAGCAACTTGGGCTCACGGGTGACGATACAACCTTGCATCAGGCCGGAGTGCAGGAAAATGGCATGTGGCATGACCGTCGCGCCCAGGATGCCGGTGGCCAACAGAATACTCTCGGTGCCGGCGAAGTGGGGGACGACGGCGTTATAGGCCAGCAAGCCCCAGTCGGGCCGGTCCAAGACCGTCTCGATGAGGTAGCAGACGGCGATAATGCCGACCAGGCCGGTGATCAGGAATTGCAGCGGGCGGAAGCCGCCATGCTCCAGCAGCAGCACGACCAGGGTCAGCAAGCCCATGACGACGGCCGGGACGAGCAGCTCCGGCAGCCCAGTGGCCTGCGCGAGGGCATTGAACGGGCCGGGCAACAACAGATAGACACCGAGGGCCGCACCCAGGAACTCGGCCAGGTCGGTGGCCATAGCAACCCCCTCCATCATCAACCACATAGCGAGGCCGCCCCAGCGTGGGTAGTGATCGCGCATCATCTCGGCCAGGTTCTTGCCGGTGGCGATGCCCAGCTTGGCAGCCAGGGTCTGGACCAACATCGCCATCAGGTTGCTGGCCAGGATCACCCACAGCAGCATATAACCATATTTCGCGCCTGCCTGGATATTGACCGAGGCGATAAAGGCCGGACCCAGGAAGCGCAGGAGGCGCAAGAACCACGCTCTCTTGCTCCGTCCCTCCAGAACCTCCATCGCCGCCGACACGGTGCCCACATCGGCGGGTCTCACGTCCGCCAGGGCAGCAGACTCGACAGGTGTAGACATCAAATGACCTCCGCACATAATCGTCGCAGTCCAACCGGGGCCGTCGGCCGATTGTTGGATATCCATATTTATAGTTTAGTCATGGCTAAACTATCCTCCATCGGACCGTTTGGCCGTGAGCTTGCTTCCATAGGTGAGCGTAACAGGTTGGGGAAAAGGCAAGATTTAAGCCAACCCGCCAGATAGGGTACAAATGTACCTTGCGAAAACAATCGACCGAGCGAGGTTGGCTGAGATGCAAGGTACCACAAGGCTGAGGAATGCTCAACTGCTGACGGGAGCAGCTGGCACAGGCTGGTCATCGTCAGCATCATCGCCCTGGCGTTCATGGGGCAGGTTGTTCCCGAACAGGCGGGTTGGGTGCTTGGCGGTCCAGGCAC
>JADGQF010000376.1 GCA_017882045.1 Anaerolineales bacterium | reverse complement strand
ACCGTCGCTGGTGAGGGCGCCGCTGCCGAAGGCAGCGGGAGGCGTCGCCGCCACAAGCTGCTGCTGCAGTTGGACGAGCTGGGCCAGTGGATCGCGGCCGGCAACGCCGGCTCAGGCAGTGCCACCGACCGCATCATGCAAGTGCAGGCGTTGGCGGAGACCGCCGCGATCGACGGCGGCGGGCGCATCTGGATCGCCGTCACCGCGCACGGGGACGTCCAGGCGTTGCAGCAGAACGTCCAGCAGCAGTATTACGCCAAGATCATCCAGCGCTTCCCTGCCTCGCTCCGCTGCAAGCTGAGCAACGAGGACATCAGCCAGGTGGTGGAGGAGCGGCTGCTGCGCAAGACCCAGCCGGCGCGCAGCGCGCTGGAGGAGCGCTTCAACGAGCGCAGCGGCGAGCTGGCGGACCTGGGCAGCGTGCGCGGCGCGCAGCGCGTGTACCCCGTCCCTGATGCTCCCCGCTTCGCCCTGTTCTATCCCTACCTGCCCTGGGCGGTCGCCGCGATCCCGGACGTGGTCAAGGGGATCGCACTGGCGACCGGCCGTGATGAGTCGCTCACCGGCTCGAACCGCACGATGATCGGCGTTGTGCAGGGCGCGATCATCGAGACGCCGGGCCTGCTCGAGAGTCCGGTGGGCCGGCTGCTGGCGCTGGCCGATCTGTACGACCAGCTCTCGTCAGACGTCGCCATCGAAACCAAGACCGATCTCAATCGCATCGGCGACAGTGTGCCCGACGCGACCCGCTTCACGGTGCGCGTCGCACGCGCCCTGTTCCTGCTGGGCCAGGCCAAGTACATCCCGACGATGCTGGATAACGTGGCGCGTGCGGCCGCGGATTCGCTCGACGTCAACCTGGCTGCCCTAAGCCGGCAGGTCAAGCTCGAGTTGGAGCGCCTGGTGGGGGCCGGCTATGCCAAGCAGGTAGGCGATCAACATATCTTTCTCAGCACGCAGCAGCGCGGCTTCCAGGACAAGGTGCGCACCGAACAGGAGCGCCTGCTGAGCCAGAGCTACGAGCTGATCCAGGCGCTGCGTGACTACGAGGGCGAGGAGGCGCTGCGTTTCGAGCGCGTGCCCCTGGCCGCAGGCAGTTCCGAGCGGGAGATGCCGCTGAAGTTGGAGATCGACGGCCGCGTCGCACGCAACTCCACCGCGCACGTGGCTGTGCGCGTCTACAGCCCGCTGCAACGCTCGCTCGATCCCCAGATCAGCGATGATGCTGCGCTGCGCCAGCGATCGAGTCAGGATCCGGACAACATCCTCTATCGGCTGGCCGAGGCGCCCGGCCTGCGCGCCAACCTGGCGCTGGCGGTGGCGACGGCCAAGGTCGCCGATGAGACGATCGGCTCGGCGCAGACGACGCCGGTCGAGAAGGAGATCGCACGCCAGGCCAAGGCCGAAGACCTGCCGGCGTTGAAGGACCAGGTCCGGCGGCTGCTTTCGACCGCGGTGCGTGGTGGGCAGATCTTCTTCCGGGGCACCGCCTACCAGGTGGCCGACGGCGAAAGCGCCAGCGCGGCCGCGCGGGCGACCCTGAGCCAGATCCTGCCCCAGATCTACACCCGCTTTGCAGAGGTGCCGCACCGGCTGGCCAGCGAGGCGACGGCCGTCCGTGCCGCGCTGGCCGGCAACATGTCTAACGGCGATCTGCAAGCCCTGGGGGTCTACCGGGCCGACGGCACCCTCAATGAGAGCCACTCGCTGATCAGCGCGCTGCGCGGCCGGCTGCCGTTGGCGGAGCAGGACCAGGCGCCGGCCGGCGCCGATGACCTGCGAGCCGAGTTCGAGAAGCCACCCTTCGGCTGGGATGGCAACTGCGTCAAGGTAGCCCTGGCGCTGCTGCTGCGGGCGGCGGGCTGCCGGCTGATCGAGAACGGGGTGATCTTCACCGATCCGAACGCGCCGGCCGTGGTCGAGCTGCTGACCAAGGAGCAGCGCTTCCGGGGCCTGCGCGTCCAGGGTGTGCGCTCGGAGCTTGGCATCCCGGAGCTGATGCAGATCCGGGGCTACGTCGAGACCATCTTCGGGGTCACCCGCCTGCCGCTCGTAGCGGCCACGCTCAACAACGCCCTGGGCCAGGCGCTGGGGACGATGGCCGGGCGCGCCGGACAGGTGCGGGCCTGGGCGGCCACCGCCCAATGCCCCTTGCCGCAGGCGTTTGAAGCCAGTACCGAGCTGGTGGGCGAGCTGGTCAACAACCCGGCCCAGAACGTCCGGCTGGTTGCATTCCGCGACCAGGCCGATCGCCTGGTTGCCTACGCGACGGCTCTGGACGCGCTGGCGACGTTTCAGCGCGAGCAGGGCGCGACGTTCACCCAGGGGCGCGACTTCTACAACCGCATGGTGAACGCCTCGGTGGACCTGGCCGACCTGCGGCACTTTCTTGAGGACTGGCGCGCCGTGATCCGCGAGCGCAGCGTCACCGATCCGCAGCGTTGGAACGAAGTCATGCAGGCGTACGGGGCGGCCCAGCGCGCCGTGTCTGAGCAGATCGCCCGCTGGCAGGAGGGAGCGCGCCGGCAGTTGGAGAGCGCAGAGGCCGGCATCGAGGCCGGTGTGCGCGCGGCCGGTGTGCCGGATGAACACGTCGCCGGCGAGGCAGCCGCGCTGAGCGCCCTTTTTGGCGACGTGCGCGCTGGGCTGAACCATCCCGGTTTCGGGGCCCAGCCAGCGCTGGGCTTGTACGAGGCACAGCGGCTCCTGAGCGACCTGGCGGCCGCGAAGCTGGGCCTGCGGGCGCGGCTGGGCGAACTGCGGGGCCGTTACCAGGTCCTGCAGGAACCGGCGGCCCTCCATCTGAGGTGGCAGGACCTCGCCGGACAGGCGCGCATTCAGACGCGTGACGACCTGGACCAGCTCCTGGCCCGCGTGCGCGACGCGGTGCTGAGCAACGTAGATGACCAGACAGTCATCATCATCGAGTAGCCCTCTTGACGTCCGCTAAAGATGTAACTATAATGTGATTACATTCGACTGAGAGGGAAAGTCATGACACACGCGCTACAGACGCGCATCGTGCGCATCGGCAACTCACAGGGGATCCGTATCCCTAAGCCGTTACTGGAGCAGGCCGGGATCGGCGACCGCGTTGAACTGGAAGTTCACGACGGGCAGATTTGCATCCGGTCGGCGCGGCGCGCCCGAGCGGGTTGGGAGGAGCATTTCATCGCCATGGCGATTGCGGGGGATGACCGGCTGCTCGACAGTACGCAGGCCGCTGCGACAGTGTGGGACGGGGAGGAGTGGGAATGGTGACAGGACCGGTAAATCGGTTCGATGTCTACCTGGTCGTCCTCGATCCGACGGTCGGCAGCGAGATTCAGAAAACCAGACCCTGCCTGGTCGTATCGCCGGACGAGATGAACCACCACATCTCCACGGTCATCGTGGCGCCCATGACCACGAAAGGCCGCCCTTACCCGACCCGAGTTCCCTGCCGCTTCGATGGCACGGAAGGCCAGGTCGTGCTCGACCAGTTGCGCACCGTCGACAAGACGCGGCTGGTGAGCCGGCTGGGTCGCCTGGCGGACGACGTCCAGGAAGGCGTGCTGACCACCCTGGCCGAGATGTTCGCGCCATAAACCGGCGCCAGATCCAGCCCGGTAACCAGGCAACCGTGACATAACAAAGATCACCCCTCTACAGCTAGGCCCGGTTACCGGGCGCACGGCGTACAGAGCCGACTTTCACACGTAGAAGAGTGATCGTGTTACTGAGTCATATCATAGCAGAGCGGGCGAGGTTCGTCAATCGCTTGCCGAGAATGTAACTGGACCCATTCGCATGATCAAACGCTACCGTGATCTCCTTCGAGTCGTCGTCGCCGACCTCCGCCACACGTTG
>JADGQF010000375.1 GCA_017882045.1 Anaerolineales bacterium | reverse complement strand
TGATGAGTGTAGAGTACTCATAAGGGAGCAATGAACGTGAGAACATATAGTGCAACAGCCAATGATGCCCAGGCGAGTTGCGAGTGGTACATGGTGGACGCTACCGGCATGACCCTCGGACGCCTGGCAACGCAGATTGCGACTGTATTGAAGGGCAAGCACAAGCCCATTTACACGCCTTCGATGGACTGCGGCGACTACGTGATCGTCATCAATGCCGACAAGGTGCGCGTGACAGGGCGTAAGCTGGACCAGAAGATCTACTACCACTTTTCCGGTTACCCAGGCGGCCTCAAGGAGGTTCTCCTGCGTGACCAGATGAGCCAGCATCCTGACCGGGTGATGCAGGCTGCGGTGCGCGGTATGTTGCCGCACAACAAGCTTGGTCGCCAGCTCATCAAGAAACTGAAGGTCTACGCCGGGGCGGAGCATCCGCATGCGGCCCAGCAACCCAAGCCATTTCCGGCGCTGTAGAGGGGAGGAGACGATAGATGTCAGCCAGGTATTATGAGGCAGTTGGCCGGCGCAAGACTAGCTCGGCCCGGGTGCGGGTCTATCCCGGCACCGGTAACATTGTCGTGAACGACAAGCCAGCCGAGCAGTACTTCGGGCGCGGCACGGATATTCTGATCCTGACCCGGCCTCTGCGCGTGACCGATACCTCGAATAGCTATAATATCAGCGTTCAGGTCGCGGGCGGCGGGCTGTCTGGGCAGGCGGGCGCTGTGTCACAGGGCATTGCCCGGGCGCTGTGTCTCGTGGATGAGACCCTGCGCGGCGTGCTGAAGTCGAACGGCCTCTTGACCCGCGATGCGCGCGCCAAGGAGCGTAAGCATTACGGCCTCAAGCGGGCACGCAAGGCGCCTCAGTACACGAAGCGCTAAAGGACTACCGATTTTGGGTTGCGGATTTTGGATTGGCCATTAGGCCAGTTCAAAATCCGCATTTTGCGTTAACAAATCGAGGGTGGCAGCCATGATCACGGTCGGGGTTTTGACAGTCAGCGACCGCAGCGCCCGGGGCGAGCGGCCGGATACCGGCGGGCCTGCTCTGGTGCAGGCGGTGAAGGAGCGCCTGGCGGGCGCAAGCGTGACTGAAACGGCCATCGTGTCCGACGATCAGGCGGCGATCGCGGCCGTGTTGGTGCGCTGGGCGGACGAGCTCGGCTTAGACCTCGTGTTGACCACGGGGGGCACAGGCTTTGCGCCGCGTGACATTACGCCCGAGGCCACGCGCTCGGTGCTCCAGCGCGAGGCGCCGGGGCTGGCGGAGGCGATGCGCGCCGCCAGCTTCCAAGTGACCGCGCACGCCATGCTGAGCCGGTCGGTAGCGGGCATTCGCGGGCGGACGTTGATCGTCAATCTGCCGGGCAGCCCCAAGGGCGCGCTCGAGAACCTGGCGACCATCCTGCCCGTGCTGCCGCACGCCATCGAGTTGCTGCAAGAGGGGGCGGAAGCGGAGAAGCATCACGAACGAAAAGCGTAGGGAGCGAAACGCGGCTTGAGCGCTTGTTCCGCCCCTACGCACTACGCTGTGCTTCCCTACCACACGTGCATCGAGCTGAACGACTCCGCGTATTCCAGCCCGCAACAGCGGCCGATCTCGTGGTTCCACTCGGCGAGCCACTTGAGAGCCTCTTCACCCTGGCCAAATTGGCTGGTGTGACGTTTTGTCGCGCGGCCTTTGAGCTCCCACGCCGGGGCAATGTCAATCACTATCTCGCCCTTCCGATCGCTGCCGCCAAAGAAGAAGAAGCGTTTCACGTCCGCGACCTTAACGCCGTCGACCAACTGCTCCAGGTGGTAGAGTTCCATTTTCGAGGGCATGTAGGCGTCGAGCGCGGCACGGCCGGCCGCGGTGTGATCGGGGTGGGCCTGCCCCGCCCAGTAAGGGTCGAAGGTAAAGACCGTGTCGGGCTGGTAGCGCCGGTAAGCGTTGGCGACCTCGGCGCGCAGGATCAGGTCCGCCACCAGCTCACCGTCGTGGCGGCCCAGGAATACGACGTCCTTCAGTCCCAATACCTGCGCCGCCGCCAGGGTCTCTTCGCGGCGGATGGCCGCAAGCTTCTCGCGCCTCATCACCGGGTCATGGGTACCGATATCCCCGTGCGTCCCCAACACCAGCGTTACCTCTATCCCGTGGCGGACCAGCAGGCCGATCGTGCCCCCGCAGGCGGTTTCCAGGTCATCAGGGTGGGCGGCGACTACCATCAGGCGCCGGACTTCCTCGCCGAACTGCCCGATGTCGAAGCGCTTCTCGCCGGCTGCAGCTTGCTCGGCGAGCTCCTTCTCGGCCTGAAGTGTCTCAGGCGTGGTCGTATCAGGCGTCATTGTGTCAGCCATAACTCTATCACCTCGGTTTCCTGGATCTATTGTAGCGATGAGCTTCCCAGGTCGCAAATAGCGGCCTGCGTGTCGCACGGCGAGGTGGACCGATCGCGCGCTGGCCGGCGGGTATGGATTACACAGACTTGCCGCCGGCATGCTACAATCGTCGCGGCCCGGCTGAACCGGGTGCGGGTCGCGGCAGGCTGCCGTTGGATAGGTGATTCTGCACACCGTGATGCGAGGTGAGTCTTGGGCACGCTAAATCCCAATATTCCGTCCAAAGAGCTCACGACGGCTCTCAATGCATCGGCGAAACGCATGCGCGCGCTCGGGCGGCCGTTTCTCACACCGGCGATGTTGCTGCTTACCTTCTGCCGTGATGACGGCAGCGTGGCGCATCGCATGCTCGTGCAATGGGCCGGAGAGCGCAGCTTCCGCCTGGACGACCTGGCCGCCTCGGCTGAGGCGCTGGCGAAGTTTGCTGCCGACGCAGATGCGCAATTCAACTTCACGGACGAGGCGAACCAGGCGGTGCCGCTTTCGACGGAAATGATCATTGCCCTGGACGAGGCACGCAGCATCGCCCAGGCCAGCAACGAGAGCGCGGTGGGCACCGAGCACGCCCTGGGCGGCATGGCAGAACAGGGCGTCAGCACGGCGGCGCTGCTGCGCCGCTACGGCATCACGACTGGCAGCATGACCAACCGGCTGGTCGACCGGGCGCAGACAAGAAGCGTCAGCGGCCAGGATTTGGTCGCGCAGGCCAGGGGCGGGGAAGGGCGCCCACTCTACATGCGTGCCGACCTGCTGAGCGACTTGCTGGGCCTTCTGTCGCTGGCCGATTATCGGCACGTGATTTTGGTTGGTGAACCTGGTGTGGGCAAGCGCACGTTGGCGCACGCATTGGGCCTGTTGATGGCCGAAGGGAAGGGACCGGCCGATCTGCGCACATTGGTGGAGGTGGCCGAGAGTGCGCTGCTGGAGGACGCGGACAAGGCAGTGGATGCTGCCTGGCGGCAGGCGCGCGATGGGGTCTTGCTGATACCCAATGTCGAGCGCTTCTTCGGCAGTTCGCTCGCCTCGCCCGAATTTCCGCGTGGGACGCGGGCCGTGCAGCGGGCGTTCCTGGGCACGTTGCCGGTGGTCGTGGCCACCACCACGGATGCCGCCTGGAACGACCGGTTGGCCAACAACTCGGCGGTCAGCCAGTACAGCCACCGGCTGCGCGTGCCGGAACCCAGCCTTGAGGAAACGAGCGCCATCCTGGCCGTGCATAAGGCGCGCCTGGAGCACGATTACCGCGTGCAGATCGCTGATGAGGCGCTGCCGGCCGCGGCCAAGATGGCCAAGCGCTATGTTGTGGGAATGGCCCTGCCGGCCTCGGGCCTGGCGGTCTTGCACCGGGCCTGCGCCATGCTCAAGCTTGCCGGGCAGTCGCAGGCGGCCTTCCGGCCCAACCTGCCTTCGGATACCAGGCTGGACGAGGACGACGTCGCCGTGGCGGTCAGCGCGATCACCGGCATTGCG
>JADGQF010000129.1 GCA_017882045.1 Anaerolineales bacterium | reverse complement strand
CGCAAGATTTTCGTGATGCTTATAGTCGCCCTGATCGCCCTGTCGGCCTGCAGCGCACCGGCCGCAGGTGTCGGTTCGGCGCCGGCGGCCACTACGGCGCCGGCGGCCACCGAGGCCGCTGCTCCGGCAGCGACCGCCGCCCCGGCGTCGGGCTCAGCGGCGAGCGCAGACGTGCTTTACCTGACGTTGCAGCCGGACGGCACGCAGGCCGGCTACAAGGCGCACGAGCAACTGGCGAACCGCAACCTGCCGTCGGACGCGCTCGGCACGACGTCGAACGTCACCGGCACGCTGGCGATTCGCAAGGACGGCACGATCGTCGCGGATCAGTCGCAGTTCGTGCTGGACATGGCGACGCTGCATAGCGATTCGAGCATGCGCGACGGCTATGTGCGGGGCAACGTGCTGCAGACCAGCAAATACCCGAAGGCGGTCTTCGTGCCCAGCGCGGCACAGGGGTTGCCCTCACCCCTGCCCACCAGCGGCGACGTGACCTTCAAGCTCAGCGGCAACCTGACGGTGCACGGGGTGACCAAGCAGGTGACCTGGGATGCGCAGGGCAAGATCGCCGGCAACGACCTGACCGGCACGGCGACTACCGCAGTGGTCTTCGAGGACTTCGGCATGAGCCCGCCGCGCACGATGATGGTGCTCAGCGTCGAAGACAACCTGGTGCTGACGATCAACTTCCACCTGCGGGCGGGCGCAGCGCCCGCCGCGGCCAGCGGCGCGGCGGGCTGAAGGCGCTCAGCAGAGTGAGCCGCTTTGCTTTTTCGACACTGCCCCGTCACGACACGTGTGCATCGTGACGGGGCATTCATAGGGCAGCGATGCCCCTCACCCGCAGCTCCCAATCGGCAAGGCTATGCCGCCGCTTGACCTGGAGATCCAGGCTCTCGCGCTCTAGCTTCGGCGGTCAGCGTGGCTGCCGTGAGCAGGCCCAGTCGCGCGGTAGACCTCGCCCATGCTGCCCTGGCCGAGCAGATCCGCCTCCGCATCCTCTACCCGGTAGCGGTTGGCAATCAGTAGATTCATCGCCCGGTGGGTCCAGCGGCCAGGCTGGCCAGCCGCTCGCGCACGCGCAGGATCAGCTGACCCGGGGGCAGAACCTGCACCGCCGGATGGCCCGGCTGGAAATGCCGTCCGTTGAAGCTGACCAGCCAGGGACAGCCCTCGTGCACTGCTGCGGCCAGGATGGGCAGGTCCTTCGGGTCGGCCATCCCAACGAAGGGCGCCAGATCGGCCGGTTCGGGATCGGGTACGATGCGCAGGCAGCGGCTGACGATCAAGCGAAAGGCCGGCAACGCATCCGGCAGCTTCTTAGCCAGGTTGCGTACTGCTTTGGTGATCACCTGCAGCGACGCGACCGCCTCGATCAGTGTGATCTCGGCCAACCGGAGGACTACCAGGCTTGACCCGTGCTGGCTGGGCGCCACCGAGCCAGCGAACAGCACATCTGCATCGACGAAAACCTGCAACCTACTTGGGTTGGTCGGTGGCATAGCGCTCCTCGTGGTAGCGCTCGCGTTGCTCGCGCAAGCTTACTAACAGCTCTTCAATGCTCAGGCCCGACTCCAGGCGCATCCGCTCGATCTCCCGCGCCAACTCTGGCACCATCGGCGCCATCGGCGTGAGCACCATCGTGCCATCGAAATCGATCACGCGGTAGGTGTCACCGGCCTGGATGTTGTACTTCTCCCTGAGCTGAACAGGCAGAGTCAGCGTGCCGCGCTGACGTATTTGAACTGTCGCTTCCATTGGATGTGCTCCGATCTGCATTTCATTACCGGCAGATTTTCTGAAATGCAGTATACATCCGTCGGACGACTGTGGCAAGGGGTTCCGGGCGCTTGCCCATGGCCCTTCCGCCTGAACAGTCCGCTTGCGACCGTGCTGGGTTTCGCGGCGTGGGGATTCATCCTGTATCTGACAACTGCGCTGCTGATGCCCTACTTCAGACGGATGGAACCCCAATCTCAACCCAGCCGGTCGTCTACGGCACGCGGCCAACCGTAGCAACGTAGATGGTAAATTCCTCCTCGCCGTCGACGCCGAGGAGGGCGTCGAGGCGGGCCTGGTCGTAGGCGCCGATGGCGCACGCGCCGGCGCCGAGGGCTTCGCAGGCCAGGTAGAGGTTCTGGCACACGTGGCCGGCGTCCATGAGCATGACCCGATGGGCCAGGGTGGCGTAGCGCCACTCGCCGCGCGCCGGCAGAACCGTCCAGATGAAAGTGACGGCGCTGTTCAGCACGTATTGCTCTTGACAGGCGGCATCCACGGCGGCCGCCAGCCCCTCCTCGGCTTTCAGCAGGCAAAGCTCGTGTTCGAGCGGCAGGTAGCGGTAGAGCGCGGGCGCCAGCCCTACGACCCGGTTGACCAGCAGGTAAGTCTCGAAGGGATGGCGCGCGCCGGCCGACGGCACGGTGCGCAGGCTGTTCCGGCCCTCGTTGATCACCCGCTGCACCCCCTGCGTGGCCCAGAGCAGGAACGACAGCTCCTCGAGCGACAGCGCGTCGTCGGTGTACTTGCGCCGGCTGCGCCTTTGGCCGATCGCCTGCAGCAGCGGCATAGCGCCCACGCTGAAGCGCTCGGGCGGCACCAGCGCCACACGCGGCGCGTCGGGGGGCGCCGGCTTCTCGAGCGGCGGCGGGGGCAGGCCGCGGCGCTGGTCGGTCACCGTCTCGTCCCAGGCCGCCCAGTCGCCCGATTTCAGAAACGCTCGCAGTTCTCGCATGTCACTCTCCTGACGCTTTGAGGCCGGCCGCATGGCGACCGTACTCCTACCTCTGACCCTCGAACCGCACTTCAAACGACCGCTCCCCGCCCTTCCCCTCCCCGCCGGCGACGAAACGGACGAGGCGCTCGCCTTCTTCGGCCAGCGCGGCGCGTGTGGGAGCGTCGAACGGGACGAATGGCTCGATCACCAGGCTCGCGCGACGCCTGGCCGTCTCGATCTTCCAGGCGCCGGCGACGAAACCGTCTACCAGGACCGTGGCGGCCACGCGCAGGCCGGGCAGGAAGACCTGCGCGTGAAAGGCCGCGGGGATGATGCGCGTGCGCAGGCTGTGGCCGAGCAGCAGGTTGTCGAAGTCGGGCAGGAAACGCGCCGGGGCAGGCGCATCGGCGCCGGGCCGCGGCGCGTCGGGCAGGTCCAGCAGCTCGCGGCCCCCCACGTCGCGGAAAGTAACCAACTCGGGCTTGAGCGCCTGCAGCGGTTCCTTGAGCTTCGCCAGGCCCGACCAGGTCTGCAGGTCGCTCACCGTCGCCGGGCCGAAGGCCGCCAGGTAGCGCCAGACGAGAGCGCGCAGGTCCTGCTCGACGGGAACCGGCCGGCCGAGCCACCGATCGGCGAGAGCGAAGCGGGGGTTGCCGGGATAGCTCCAGCCGTTCGCCACCGGCGCCTGGACCAGCGGCAAGCGCGTGCGCACGGTGTAGCGCAGCGGTCCGACGTCGGCGTCCCGCATGAGGGCGCTGAGCATGGCGCTGATCTCGGCAAACGTGCGCAGCTCCTCGGCGATGTAGGCGCGCGCCGCCTCGACGGCGCGTTCGTAGTCCAGCCCCGGCGCGCGCCGGCGGGCGATGCTGCCGGCGGACTGGTCGAGCGCCGGCTGCAACGTGGCGCGCAGTTGCAGGTAATCTTCGGCGCTGAAGAGGTGCAGCGTGGCGCGCATGAGGGTCGCCTTGACGACGCAGCGCTCTTCGATGGGACGCGCGAGGTCTTCCCGGCGGAAGTCGTGCAGCCGGGTCCACAGGCCGATGTACGGCGCGACGGGGAGCTGGGCCTGCAGGCCGGCCAACCGGTCGATGGCCTGCGGCGCGGGCAGCGTGGCGCGCGCCAACAGCATCTGGCGGGCGAGCGTCGCCCGGTTGAGCCCACGAACGGACAGGGTATGAGCGGTCATGGCGCGGCTCCGATCTGACGGCCTCACTCGGCTGCCATGCGATTCCGATCGCCGCGATTATAGCAGCAAGGTCAAGGGTGGACGAGCGGACCAAGTCGGGGTAGAATCCGGCGGTCAGGATGGACGCGGGGAGGGAGAGCAGGATCATGCAGCTAAAGCCTTTTCAGTCCGGCACGATCATCGAGCCGTTCCGCATACGGTCGGTCGAGCCGATCCGTTTCACGACTATGGAGCAGCGCGAGCAGGCGCTGCAGCGGGCAGGACATAACCCGTTCCTGATGCGCGCCGAGGACGTGCTGATCGACTTGCTGACCGACAGCGGGACAGGCGCGATGTCGTCGCAACAGTGGGCCGGCATGATCGGCAGCGACGAATCCTATGCCGGGGCACGCTCGTTCTACCGCTTTGAGGCGGCGGTGCAGGACATCACCGGCTTCAAGCACGTTATTCCCACCCACCAGGGGCGCGCGGCCGAGCACATCCTGTTCAGCAGCATCGCCCATCCTGGCGACGTGATCCCCAGCAACACGCACTTCGACACGACGCGCGCCCACGTGGAGAACAGCGGCGCCGAGGCGCGTGACCTGGTGATCGCGGAAGGCCGCCAACCGCGCACGATCCACCCGTTCAAGGGCAACATGGACCTGGACGCGCTGCGGGCCACCTTGCAAGAGCTGGGCCGGGAGCGCATCCCGGTGGTGATGCTGACGGTGACCAACAACTCGGGCGGCGGGCAGCCGGTGAGCATGGCCAACGTGCGCGCGGTGAGCGAGCTCGCGCACGCCTATGGCGTCCCGTTCATCATCGATGCCTGCCGCTATGCCGAAAACGCCTGGTTCATCAAGACGCGCGAGGACGGTTACGCCGGCAAGACGCCGCTCGAGATCGCGCGCGAGATGTTCTCCCACGCCGACGGCTGCACGATGAGCGCCAAAAAGGACGGCATGGCCAATATCGGCGGCTTCCTGGCGCTGAACGACGACGAGCTGGCGGCGCGCTGCCGGAGCCTGGAGATCCTGACCGAGGGCTTCCCGACCTACGGGGGCATGGCCGGCTACGACATGGAAGCGATCGCCCAGGGCCTGTACGAGGCACTGGACGAGGGTTACCTGCGCTACCGCATCCGCTCGATCGAGTACCTGGGCGAGAAACTGACGGCGGGCGGCGTGCCGATCATCCTGCCCACCGGGGGCCACGCGATCTACCTGGATGCGCGCGAGATGCTGCCGCACATCCCCGCGCTGCAGTACCCGGCCTGGTCGCTGAACAACGCGCTCTACCTGCTGGGCGGGGTGCGCGGGGTGGAGATCGGCACGATCATGTTCGGCCTGCAGCCCGACGGCACGGAGAAGCCGGCGGCGCTCGACCTGGTGCGGCTGGCGTTCCCGCGACGGGTGTACACGCAGAGCCACGTGGATTACCTGTGCGAGGTGATCCTGGCCGTCCACGAGCAGCGCGCGCATCTGCCGGGCTACCGGGTCGTCTGGCAGGCGCCGGTGCTGCGGCATTTCACCGCACGGCTGGAACCGATCGGCTAGAATCCCCATCCAGCCCGAAACCCGCCGCTCAGTGCACCAGCGAGATGAGGGAGTAGAGCAGGGCAGCGACGGCGGCCGCGACCGGGATGGTCAGCAACCAGGCCCAGACGATCTGCCCTGCGACGCCCCAGCGCACGGCGCGGCGGCGGCGGATCGAGCCGACGCCGACGATAGCGCCGGTGATGGTGTGGGTGGTCGAAACCGGGATGCCAAGAGCGGTTGAGGCGAAGATGGTCACCGCACCGGCCGTTTCGGCGGCAAAGCCGCCCATCGGCGCCAGCTTGGTGATCTTGCTGCCCATGGTGTGGATGATGCGCCAGCCGCCGGAAAGAGTGCCGAGGGCGATGGCCGCGTGCGCCATGAGGATGATCCAGAACGGAATTGCCAGCCCGCCGGCCGCATTCGACACCAGGTGGCGGTACTGCGGAATGGTGAAGAGCAGGCTGGCGATGATGCCCATGGTCTTCTGCGCGTCATTGGTGCCGTGGCCCAGGCTGTAAAGGCCGGCCGAAACGAGCTGGCCGCGTCGGAAGAGGTGGTCGACGCTGGCGGGAGAGCGCTTGCGAAAGAGCCAGAGGATGATGACCATGAACAGGCTGGCCAGCAGCCAACCCATGACTGGGGCGATCACGATGAACGCCAGCGTCTTGAGCCAACCGGCCACGATAAGGACTCCCATGCCCGCTTTGACGATCGCCGCCCCCGCGTAGCCGCCGATCAGCGCGTGGGAGGAGCTGACGGGCAGACCGACGCGCCAGGTGAACAGGTCCCAGGCGATGGCGCCCAACAGGCCGGCGAGGATGACGCGCAGGTCCACCTGCTTGATGTCGATCAGCCCGGAGCCGATGGTGGTCGCGACCGCGGTCCCGAAAGTGAAGGCGGCCACGAAATTGAAGACGGCCGCCCAGGCGACGCCCTGCAGGGGGGTCAGCACGCGCGTTGACACGACGGTCGCGATCGAATTGGCAGCGTCGTGAAAGCCGTTGACAAAGTCGAAGGCGAGCGCCAGGCCGATGATGGAGACGACGGCGATCAAGGTCACGTCAGGCATTGGCGATCATCACCCTCTGGATGACATCTCCCGCATCCTCCAGGCGGTCGGTGGTTTGCTCCAGCAGCTCGTAGACTTCCTTCCAGCGGATTAAATCGAAGATATCTTCCCGGCGCTCGACCAGGCTGCGCAAGCCTTCTTCGAGCACCCGGTCGCCGGTGTTCTCGATGGTGTTGATCTGCACGATGCGCTCTTTGACCTGGGGGTATAACTTCTTGTCGTGCAGGCTCTTCATGGCCAGGTCGAGCTCGGTGGCGCCCTCGACGATCAAGCGCGCCAGCCGTCGGGCAGGCTTCTTCACCTCGGTGACCTGGTAGATCGAAAGACGCACGGCGGCGGCGTGCATGGTATCCAGGGCGTCGTCGACGGCGTCGATCAGGCGTTGGATATCGTCGCCGTCAAAGGGCGTGATCAGCGAGCGCACCAGCAAGTTGGTTATGTCGTGGACGATGAAATCGCCGCGGTGCTCCAACTCCGTCAACTGCGCGACCACTTCGTCGACATCGTGGTAGTCGTCCAGCAGCTTCTGCAGCAGGCGTGCGGCCACGAGCAGGTTGCCGGACGCGCTCTGAAAATGATCGAAAAACTTGACCTCAACGGGTAGAAAGGAGAATCTCAAGGAGTGCCTCCCGGGCAAAATGGGGAGATGAGAACTAACCCCCACCACCGGAAGAATATCATACCGCAAATCGCGGGGGCCCGGAAATAATGTTGAATGCTAAAAGTGCAAGAACCGGTCCAGCCTGATGGTCTCACCCGGCCTGGCGACCACGAACTCCTCGTCCCATGGGCCGAAGAGGAGCTTGCGGACCATGGCATCCGAGCCGTCCACCTCCTCGTAGCGCAGATTGAAACGCTCGGCGGTGCGGCGGGCGTAGTCGCGGTATTTCTCTAACTCATATTGCCCGGTATTGATCAGGGCCAGGCGCTTGTAGTTAGCCAGCATGATCTTGAACAGGCGCTCGGCGCGCGCCGCGCCGTAGCGATCCACAGTGCGTTGGAACTCACTGAACGGCGTCTCGCCGACCTCGACCCAGCCCTCGGTCAGATAATGAGTGCCCGGCTCGGCGCCCGCCTGCTGGTTATAGGCGGCGCGCGAGCCCAGGAAAATGGCGATGCAGTCATCGGTGCGCGGCATGGTCGGCGTGCAGCCACGCGCCTGCACGCCGACCAGCGCCTGGGAACAGAGGCCGTAGCCCAACAGCAGGGTCAGGTCCTGCCCATCGCCGGCGTGCGCCTGCACGATCTCGTCAATCTTGGCCTGCAAAGTGACGCGCAGCTTGTCCGGATACACGTGCAGGCCGAACTCAAGCGTGTGGTGCTCCATCTCCGCCGGCATCAGCGGCAGCATCTCCTCGATCACGGTCGCGCATGCGATGACGATCTTGCATTCACTCATGATGTCTCAAACTCCTGCGAACTTCGAACTGCGTCAGCCGGCCTGCTCAGCCACCATGCGCTCCGCGGCTCTTTCCGCAGCCGGCACGGGAAGTGCGGCCGGCTGCGCGCCAAATCGGAAATCAACAAACAAGAACGAGCAAGCGAACGCCAGCAAGCCCGCGACAAACACGAAGATAAAGCCGCTCTGAATCGCGGACGCCAATCCCAGCCGGGCCGTATCTAACAACGCCTGCTGCGTCAGGCCGACGGTGGTCGTAGTCTTGCCCTCGCCCAACGGCGTGGGGGTGATGGCGGTGACGTCAATCTACTTGCCCTGCGGTCGGCCCGCAAACTTCTGCAAAACATCCAGGTGGACCTTGGCCTTGTACTTGCCGTACAGTTCCAGGTCGTCGGGGTTGAGGCCCAATGATCCGGCAATCTCCAGGGTCGGCGTCAGCTCGGCTGCCTGGGCAATGCCCAAGTCGCTCGGCACGGGCTGGCCACTACGGGTGGTCTGGGCGGCGGGTTGGCTGGCAGCCCGCTGCCGCGGGCGCTGGTAGGCAAAGCAGTAATGCCAGGCCTACCCTTAAAACGCGTCCTACGACGTTGGGCCGTTGCCGCGGGGGCTAAAGTACATGGCCACCGCAAAATTGTGCATGAAGCCCGGCGCGCGGGCCAGCTCGAGGTAACGCACGCGGTTTGCGATTTGTTGGGCCTCGTGGCGCATGGTGCGCGAGATCAGTGCCAGCCGCGCGCCCGTGCCGGCCGCGTTGCCCACCTGCGAGAAGCGTTCGAGCGGCAGGTCGGGCAGCATACCGATGGTGATGGCGCTGGCGACGTCGATGTAGGTGCCGAAAGCACCGGCGATGATGACCTGGTCCAGGTCGCCAGGCGTCAGACCGGCGTTTTGCAGCAGTGTGTCGATGCCGCAGCGGATGGCGCCCTTGGCCAACTGAAGCTCGCGAATGTCGTGCTGGCTGACGGTGATAGCCTGCCCGTTGCCCGACTGCGCCTCTTCGGCGATCACGAACTCGATGCCGTTTTCGCCCTCACGCACATGCGGGCCATGCGCCAGCCGGCCGCGCTTGTCCAGCAGGCCCACGTCGTACATCTGGGCCACCGCATCCAGCAGGCCCGAGCCGCACAGCCCCACCGGCGGCTCGTCCGCAATCGTCTTGTATTCCACGTGGCCGTCAGCGATCCGCACGCGTTCGATGGCGCCCGGCGCGGCCCGCATGCCAAATTTGATATGCGCACCCTCGAAGGCCGGGCCCGAAGCGCAGGACAGGCTGGTCATCTCGCCGGCCGCGGCCAGGCACATCTCGGTGTTGGTGCCGATATCGATCGCCAGCACGGCGCCGCGCTGTTCGGCTGCGCTGGCGGCGACACGTGTCGCCAGCAACATGGCTACGTGGTCCGCACCAACGAAGCCCGCGATGTTGGGCAGCAGGTGCGCGTACGCGCCCGGCGCCAGCCGCAGGCCCAGGTCACGCGCCTTAACGTCAACCTCGGCGCGCACCGCGGGCACGTAGGGCGCAGCGGACAGTTGGCGCACGGGCAGCCGCAGGAACAGGTGGTGGATGGCCGTGTTACCCACAACCACTGCCTCGACGATGCTGCTCGGATCGGCGCCGATCTCGGCGCAGGCCTCGGCGGCGATCGTGTTGAGCGCGCCGGCCAGCAACTCCTGCATATGTGCGGCCTCTTCTGGCCCCTTGCTTGCATAGATCAAGCGCGCGATAACGTCTTCGCCAAACGCGATCTGGGGATTCATGGCCCCGCGTGATGCCAGCGTCTGCCCGGTCGCCAGGTCGACCAGGTAACCTGCGATCTTGGTCGTCCCGATGTCCACGGCCAGGCCCAGCCAGGGCGCATCGGGCGGCGTGATGGCGACGACCTCACGGCCGCGCAGCGTCAGCCGCGCCTGCCAGCCAGAGTTGCGCAGCGCGGGCGACGCGTCGCGCATGACTGCGAGGTCTGGGATGTGGGCTTCGATGCGGTGGACCGTTCGCAGCGCGGCCAGGATGCGCTGGTCATCGCCGCGCAGATCCTCGAGCGACGGCGGGTCGATCTGCACCAGGTAACTGTGGACGGGCGGCTTGACCTCGACCGGAACATCCAGCCCCTCAACCTGCGTACGCTGCAGAGCGGTCAGCGATTCGGGCGGCACGTGCAGCTTGCAGTCGCCGAGCGGCCAGGCCCGGCAGGCCAGCCGGTAGCCCTGGCTCAACTCCCGCTCACTCAGGCTATGCCGTTCGCCGGCGGTAACATCGGTGAGTGAGCCGGCGATCAACTGCACTTTGCAGCGCCCACACGTGCCCGCGCCGCCACAGACGCTGGCCAGGTCTACGCCCAGGCTGCGTGCGGCGTCGAGCAGCGTGCCGCCCTCGGGGCAAGGCCCGCGCCGGCCAACCGGCTCAAAGTCAACTGAATACGCCATGTCTTTGTCCGTCCTGTGCGGGCCCGGGCAGCGCCAGACCCTGTTTTTGTAGGTCTAGCGCACGCGGGCCAACCAGCCGGCTACGGCCCCAAGCAGCGCCATGACAGCCAGGCTGGCGAAGGCCAACGGCCAGCCGCCGGCAGACTCGATCAGCGTGCCGAAGATCACCGGCCCTAGCAGCATGCCGCCGTTCTGCCCGATCATGATGATCGCCATGGCCAGGCCACTCTGGCGCTCATCGCCCGCCGCTTCCACTGCGGCCGAGAAGATATTGGTGGGGATCAGCCCCATGACCAGGCCGATAACGGCGAGCAGCACGATCAACGGCGCAATAGCCAGGCTGCCGGTCAGCGGCAGCAGCAGCCCGGAGACGGCCAGGCCTACCACGAACGGCCAGCGCCGCGAGCCGATCCTGTCAGACACCAGCCCGCCGGCCGGACACGAGAAGATCGTGATCAGCGTGGAGATGCTGGCCAGCAACGCAGCCCGGCCCAGCGGCAGGCCGCGCACCGTGCTGAGGAAGGTGGGAAAGAACGTGCCGAACGCGCCCACTGCCAGGCTGAAGCAGCCAAACGCGGCGGACAGCAGCCAGATGTTGCGATTACGCAGCACGCTGCCGGCCGTCACCACCGTCTGCACGGCAGCCGGGGCTGCCCGCCCTGGCCGCGCGCCCAGCATCGGCAGAGGCGCGGGTTTGACGAAGGCCAGGTACAAAACGGTGGCAAGCACCGCGAAACCTGCGCCGAACCACCATACGGCCCGCCAGCTACCGGCCTGGGTCAACGCGGGCGCGATCAGCAACATGATGGCGGTGCCGATGGGCACCCAGGCCGACCAGATGCCCATCGCCGTGCCGCGCTTCTCGGCAGCAAATGACTGGGCAATGATGGCCGGCGCCAGCACGGCCATAAAGCTAAGGCCGATGCCCTCGATCACCCGGCTCGCCAGCAGGCCGCCCACGCTTGTGCTGACCGCGCCCAGCGCAGCCCCGATCACGATCGAGCCGCCCGCGATCAGCCCGGTCAGGCGCGCTCCGGCGCGCTGAAAGATCAGGCCCGACGGCAGCGCCAGGATCAGGCCGGTCACGGCGTACACCGACATCAGCAGGCCGGCCCGCGCGGTTGATAAGCCGAGCACGGACATCAGCACCGGCATGATGGGCGGCACCTTGAACTGATTCAGCGGCGCGGCGATGCTGAAGAACAAGAGCACGGCCAGGATAAACCAGGCGGTGCGCCCGGCCGAGCGCGCGGTAGGATGGGCCATGCTGTCACTGCTTGTGGTCATCAACCTCACCAGGTGTGGCTGTGCCAACGACACGAAGACGCAAAGCCGCTCAAACCACAAAGCGTACACTCTTTGAACGCGCACTCGGCCTCTGGCGTAGCAAACTGAATACCCGGGGCAGACGTCCAGGTCTGGAAACGCACTTCGAGCTTTTGCGCTGGCGTCATCTTTTGCCAGTTGGTATCCATGTGGTTGCTCCTCTCGAGTGGCTTACTGGTAAACGCCGAACTCCTTCGTGGCCTCTACCCAGACTTTGACCAACTCAGGCCGGCTGCCTTCCAACTTGCCGACGCCGTTGCTCATGATATACCCTCCGCCTTTGCCGACCGTTTCGCATAGTTTCCTGGTCAGTGAGCGCACCTCTTCGGCGGTGCCGGCTTCCAGCAGCGAGTTGGACATGCCGCCCATGATACACATCGTCTCGCCGACGACTTCTTTCACCTTGAAGATGTCGCTCGACTGGAACAGGCCCGCAGTCTTGCCCTTGGGCAGTTCCGTGAGGTAGGTGAGGCGCTGGTCCCAGACACCTTCGTGGAAGACGAAAGGCTGGATCCCCGCCTCGACCAGACCTACCTGCAGGGCCTTGAGCTGCGGCCAGTAGAACTTCTCGAACTGTGGCAGCGACATGAAGCCATCGGAGCCGCGGTGTAGCGGGATGAAGCAGACGTTGATGCCGGTGGCGCGGCTCCAGTTGATGGCGTACTCGAGCTGGAACTTAAGCACCTTCTCTTCGGCTGCCAGTAATTGTTCGGGCCGCCGGTGGATATCGAGCATGATGCCGCGCATGCCACGCAGCGTGTCAGACATGAAATCGAACGGCGCTTCGGTGATTGAGCCCATGAACGTAGGCGGGCGATGCCGAGGGCCGCCAGGCGCTGGACAAACTGAACCGCGCATACATCCGCCTTGGCCTGCGCCTCCGCAGCCCTGCCCAATGCCTGCAAGGCCGCCGCCACGGGGGGCAACGTCAGGACGCCCAGGTTAGGGAGGGAGTAGGCGCCGTACGCTGCGATGCCCAACGGAGGAAGCAACGCCAGGCCCGCGAGCTCCTTGAAAACGCGAGGCCAATACTTGCGGATAGCCCAGTCCGCGGGGTCGTCGAGAAAAGCACCGTACTCCTCGGGTTT
>JADGQF010000374.1 GCA_017882045.1 Anaerolineales bacterium | reverse complement strand
AGCAGGACGCCGACATTGTGATCGGCTCACGCCTGCTGGGCGGGCTGTCGCAGATGCCGCCCGTGCGGCGGGTGGGCAATTTCCTGTTCGCCAACCTGGTCAGCCTGGTGAGCGGGGTGCGCATCACCGATTCGGCCAGCGGCATGCGCATCTTCAAGAAATCCGTGCTGGAGCGCATCTACCCTCTCCCCGATGGGCTGAACCTGACGCCGGTGATGAGCACCCGGGCCCTCCACGAGCGCCTCAAGATGATCGAGGTGCCCATCCCCTACAGCGAGCGCCAGGGCCGCTCGAAGCTGAGCGTGGTGCGGGATGGCATGCGCTTCGGCCAATCCATCGTCTGGACGGCGCTGACCTATAACCCGGTGCGCCTGCTGGGGCTGATCGGGCTGGCCTGCCTGGCCGTCGCGCTGGCCGTGGCGTCCTGGATCGTGGCCCTGCGCCTGCAAGGGATCACGACGCTGGGGCCGGGCGGGGTGTTCGCCCTGTTCGGCGGGGCGGTGCTAGGGGTGGTGGGCATCAGCGTGTTCACGCTGGGGGCGATGTTCAACTACCTGGTGGCGATCTTCTACAAGCGGCCGATCCGCCAGGGGCTGTTCGGGCAGCCGCTGTTCAAGACGCCGCTCGACCGCCGCTTCTGGTGGATGGGGCTGCTGGCGATCGCGGCCGGGATCGCG
The DNA here is from genome assembly GCA_017882045.1 of Anaerolineales bacterium. Taxonomy (GTDB): domain Bacteria; phylum Chloroflexota; class Anaerolineae; order CG2-30-64-16; family CG2-30-64-16; genus JADGQF01. The sequence continues at coordinate 3,178 of JADGQF010000374.1, read as the reverse complement.
GTGGGCATCGCCAGCCTGGCGCTGGGGCTGCACGGCTGGGCGCTCGACCGGCTGTTCTTCTGGGAGCTGCTGGCGGCGATGAGCGTACTGGTGGGCGTGCAACTGGTGATCGGCTGGTTCATCATGCGCGCGCTCGAGGAGCTGAGCGGGCGCGAGCTGGCGGTGGCAGAGGACCTGCGGGGCAGCCGGCTGAGCGGGGGTGAGGGAGAGCAGGAACGCGGCGCTGTGATATAATGTGAGTAGTTGTTGCCGATAGAGGATCAGTGGGAAGTGAACAGTGCCAGACAATGCTGATCGCATGCGATCGTCGCGAAGAGTAAGGAGTGTCGAGTATGCAGACGGCAACCGGTTCATCTGCTTTCCAGAGGGCCATCGAGAGTGTCGAAATGCTGCCGGTTGACGACCAGATGCTGAGTGCATCGCTGCGGCGATGCTGGTCGAGATCATCCGCCGGCGCCTTATCCAGCATCGCCGCGCCGATCTGGTCACGCAGGTTGCCGAAGCCCGGGCGGCGTACCAGGCCGGCGATGTGCGCAGAGGCAGCGTGGAGGACCTCCTGGCGGAGTTATCTCAGGATCCAGATGCATGACCATCTTGGTTTGGGGCGAGGGCTTCATCCGGGCCTTTTTGTGATTGTGGCGTAGAAAGAGAGACGATACGAAGATGAATGCAGTCGTGAGTACACCTTTTGAGCGTGCCCTGGACGCCATCGACCAACTGTCGCCGGCCGACCAGGAAGCTGTGATAGAAATCGTGCGGCAACGCCAGATTGCGCGACGGCGCAGCGAAATCGCCGCCAATGCCAAAGATACGCTTCAAGCGTTTCGTGAGGGTCGAGCAAGTTATGGCACGATCGATGATCTGCGTCGCGACCTACTGGCCGGCGAATGAGGAAGCTGGTCTGGGATGCTAGTTTCAAGCGTGCATTCAGGCGACTTGCGCGCCACGATCCGACTCTGCTAGATCACATCTTTGAGGCGCTTTCCGCACTCGCTGCGGATCCCTTTGACCCTGCCCTCAAGACCCACAAACTGCGCGGACAACTAGCCGGCCTCTGGGCCTGTTGGGTCGAGTATGATTGCCGGATCATCTTCACCTTCGACGCTGACCCCAGGGGCGACGAAGATGTGATCGCCCTCTTGGACATCGGTTCCCATGATGAGGTCTATTGATCTCCAGATTCTCCTTCCAACGTTCCACCGGCGTCTGATATCATCATCCGCTTTGATTTCCTGAACAAACTCCCTCTCACGACAATACGAGGCAAGCGTGGCTGAAACGATCCTGGTAACCGGCGGGGCGGGCTTCATCGGCTCACACGTCGTCGATACACTGATCGAGACCGGCTACAGCGTGTCGGTGCTGGACGACCTGCACACCGGCAAGCGTGAGAACCTGAACCCGGCGGCCTCGCTTCTACCTGGTCGATCTCCGGGCGGCGGAGGCGGTGGAGCAGGTGTTTGCGGCCGAGCGGCCGGCCTACGTGGTGCACGAGGCGGCCTGGGCCGACGTGCGCGGCAGCCTGGCGGACCCGGCCGGCTATGCGCGTGTTAATGTGCTCGGCACGCTGAACCTGCTCGAGGCCGCGCGCCGCTCCGGGGGGTCCAGAGACCCTGTGCGCAAGATCGTCTTCGCCTCGACCGGCGGCGCGATCTACGGCGACCCGGCCGAGCTGCCGGCCACGGAGGCCTGCCCGCCCGCCCCGCTGGACGCCTACGGGGCGAGCAAGCTGGCGGCCGAGGGCTATTTCGGCGTCTACCGCCACAACTACGGGCTGGACTTCTGCATCCTGCGCTACGGCAACGTCTACGGCCCGCGCCAGGACCCGCTGGGCGAGGCCGGGGTGGTGGCGATCTTCACCGGGCAGATGCTTGGGAACCAGGTTCCTTTAGTAAACGGCGACGGCCGGCAAAGCCGGGACTTCGTCTACGTGGGCGACGTCGCGCGCGCTAACCTGCTCGCTCTGACGGCCGGCAGCGGCATTTACAACCTGGGCACGGGGACCCCGACGGACGTCAACTGCATCTGGCGCGAGCTGGCCGAGCTGACGGGCTACGGCGGGCCGCAGCAGCACGGACCGGCCAAGGCCGGCGAGGTGCAAACCACGTACCTGGATGCGAGCCGCGCGCGGCGCGAGCTAGGCTGGACGGCCGAGGCGCCGCTGGGTGAGGGGCTGGCGCGCACGGTGGCGTATTTCCGGGAGCGGACGTGCTAGAGTGGCTGGCAGATTAGCAAGCCAACCCCTCACGGCATCTGGCCGACAAGCGCACGCATGTCGTCGTGGCTCACGCCGCCTCCTTCTCGGATACGTTGTTCGGCTTCGTCCAGCATCTTGCGTAGTTTTGGGCTGTGGGCGAGCATAATGTTTTCCACGTCGTCATCATTAATCGGCCCAAGGCACGTCGAAGAAAGTGGTCAGACTCATTGCCTAGCTCACGAGATCAGCAGCCTCCAGCCTCAAGCTTTGTAGGCGGGGCCGGAGGCGTTCATAAGCCAGCACCTCAGCCAGTTCGCCGAGCATCTCTGGAGCCATGCACGGAACGACCTGGCCCAGTGCGGCCAGGCGTAGGAGTCTCCAAGGTAATCCACGCCAGAGCAGGCCAGAAACCCAGATATTGGTATCGAGCACCACGCGCATAGGTTACTCTGCTCTTCGCCGGCGACGCACTTCGTGTACGATGTCATTGATTTCGTCAAGAGAAAGCGGTTCGTCTTGAGGTCCCTTCTCTACGATAGTGGTCACAGAGCGCGGCATGATACGCTTGAGATAGAGAGTGTCTCCTTCGATCCACACCATAAAGCGATCCGCCGGCCGGAAAAGTGCAGCGACGCGGGCTGGTAATCTAAGCGTGTCGTTCGATGTCAACTCAGCAATTTCGACCATTGGCCTCACCCCCGTTGTTTCAGTACGATCAAGTATACTCTGTGCAGCGCGGGGCGTCAACGGGTTGCGGTACAAATGTTCAGGATTCGGCAGAGACAGGAAAGCACATCCTGCGCCGGTTCCCGTCTTGGCGCACATCCCCCAGCAATAGCCGGACGTTGTTGTTTACGGGCTCTCAGCCAGAGCACATTGCCCTGCTTTCTGAAAGGCGCACCTTTCGGAAACGATTTCTTTCGAGATAGGGAATAAGTACATGCCAAAGGCACTGATTACCGGGATCACGGGGCAGGACGG
>JADGQF010000373.1 GCA_017882045.1 Anaerolineales bacterium | reverse complement strand
ATCGCCCTCAGCAGCCAGCGCCTGGGCCAGGGCGCGGCGTGAAAGCGGGCCGCCAAGCACGCCCAGGGCCCAGGCGGCGTGGCCGCGTACCAGAAGCTCCGGGTCAACCAGCAAACGCGTCAGCGCCAATATTGCCGGGTTTGATCCCTCGACGTCCCAGTTTTCGCCGCAATGCCAGGTTGAGCAGTTGCCGGCAGCAATACAGGCGTTGCGTACCAGGCCACGGCGTTTAGCGCGCAGGATAGGAGTGCCCCGGAAACGGGCCCGGAAGGTCCGGTCGTCCAGCGCCAGGAGATCCAGGAGCCGCGGAGCGGCCAGGCCGGGGTCCGGGCGCCATTCCGGCCAGGCGGCCGGCGGCGCATCCCGGTTGTACGGGCACACCTCCTGGCACACGTCGCAGCCAAAGACCCAGTTGCCCATCAGTGGGCGCAGATCGCGCGGGATGGGACCGCGCAGCTCGATGGTCAGGTATGAGATGCAGCGTCGGGAGTCGAGAATGTGTGGACCGGCGAAGGCGTGGGTGGGGCAGGCCACCAGGCAACGCCGGCAAGAGCCGCAAGTCCCTTTGCCGGTCTGCAGAGACCAGATGGGACCGGGCGCCGGGTCCTGGTCTGCGGCTGCCACTAACCCAATCGCCGCGTTAGTCTGGGGCGGCTGACCCTTCGCCCTGCCCTGGCCCGCCGGCGGCTCTTCAACCAGGGCATTATAATCCAGCTCCTCCGGCACGAGGAGCGCGGCCAGCAACGTCCAGGAGCCAAGTTTCGGCGTGATCAGGCAGGTATTGCGGCCGGCAAAGCCCAACCCGGCCGCCATCGCAAAGTCGCGCTCCAGGAGGGGCGCGCTGTCGACACAGGCCTTGCCCGGCGATTCGCGGCCGGTCAGCCGGCGGATGAATCCGTCGAGCTCATACAGGCGGGGCTTGATGATGTCGTGGTAGTCGGCGCCCCAGGCATAACGCGCGATCCGGCCGTGTGCCGGGTTGTCCCACTCCGCAGGCGGCGGACCGGGGTTATAGTTGACGACGAGCATGATGAGGCTGCGCGCGCCAGGCGCCAGGAGCGATGGATCAAGGCGCTGGGCAGCGCGCGCGGGCAGGTAAGCCATCTCGCCGTGATAGCCGGCTGCCAACCAATCGCTGAAGGCTGCGGCGTGGCCGGGAGACTGCAGCGGTGTGATGCCCACCAGGTCAAAGCCGAGAGCCAGGGCATGCTCTCTGATCTGCTGCGTGAGATTCATATGCGCTCCCATCTTACCCGGTCGGCATGATTATATCAAGCGCCATGCGCGGCGCGCCGGAGCGCGCTCGCCGGTTGACAGGCGGGCCGGTCGAACCTAGAATGAGCGATAATCATCCGCAACGCTCACGAAGACGTAGCAAGGAGGCGGCGGTCAGCGCCCGCCGTCGACGAAGGAGAAGCTTCTATGGTTATGGGCGGGCACTCCCGGAAAGCGGCGCGTACGCAGCACCTCGCACGCATTGTCCCCCGCTGGGCCATCGTCGCCCTGCTGTTGATTCCGCTCATTGCCGGCTGCGCACCGGCACTGGAACAGGCCAAACCCGTAACCGTTCACTTCGCCTACCCGCGCAGCGACACCGACACTTACACCTCCCTGGCCACAGAATTCAAGAAATCTGCTCCCTACATCACGCTTGACCTGCGGGCCATCGGTGGAAACGAAAGGAACCAGGACCCGTTCAATCAGTTTGACCCAGGCGACGCGGATTGCTTCTCTAACTCGAACCTCTCCCTCGACAGCCTGGTGGCGGACGGCAAGATCCGCAGCCTGGACCCCTGGATCGAGAACGACAAGACCTACAACGCGCCCGACTTCTATCCCGGCACAGCGGCGCTCTTGAGTGGCGACGGCAAGACGTGGGGCGTCCCGGCAGGGATCGATCCCTGGGTGCTCTTTTACAACAAAGATCTGTTTGATAAGGCCGGCGTAGCCTACCCCGCGGCCGGTTGGACCTGGGAAGACTTCCTCCAGGCGGCGCAGAAAACCACCAACCCGGATACTTCCATCTACGGCTTTGTGACATGCAACATTGTCGATCCCGCATTGCTCATTTACCAGCATGGCGGAAGCCTGGTAGACAACCTCGACAACCCGACTCGTGCGACTTTCGACAACCGGAAGACTGTGGAGGCAATGGAGTGGTGGGCGGCGTTGATGACCGATAAGAAAGTGGCGCCCAACAGCCAGACGATCCGGAGCACCTTCCGGCAGGCGGAGGGAGGCATTTACCTGGGCAAGGTGGCGATGTGGTTCGGCCAGATGTCGGAGCGAGGTGGGCTCACCTGGCCGCAAGACCTGACGTGGACGTTCCATTGGGGTATGTCGCCACTACCGGTGAACGTGCAGCCCGCAACTATCGCGACGGCCGAGGGCTACTTCATCTCAGCCAAAACCAGCGCCGGGGACGCGTGCTGGAAGTGGCTCTCATTCCTCAGCCACCAGCCTCCCGCCCGCCTGGCCCCCGCGCGCAAGTCGGTCCTGCAGGCCGATGCTTATACGCAGTTGGCCGGCAAGGAAGTCGCCAACACGGCGCGTTCGGTCTTGCCACAGGCTATCATGCTCAAATCGTTGACTACGGGGCCTTTCCAGAAGATAGTAGGCGGCCCGTTTCAGCAGGCATTTGACGCGATCATGGGGGGGAAGGTGACTGTGCAGGACGCAATGAACCAGGCACAGGCGGCTTCACAGTAAACAGGCGTCCGCTAAGGCCACCTGGCCGGCCGGGTGGCCTTTGAATCTAACCTAAGCAGCGCGACGCCGGAGGCGGGCGAGCCCGATTCTGGCAACTACCAGCCCGACGATCAAAGCGATGGTTGCCAGGGTCAGCCACTTTGACAGGGCACGCAAGGGCGTATCTTCGAAGCGGACCAGAAGGAAACTCTCGCCCTTGGGGACAGGGACCACCAGCCGGGCAAGAGGCCCGTCTTCCCTGGCGACGGGTGTTTCGCGCACGATCCGGCCATGCCTGCCATCGAGCAGATAGGCCTTCCAGCCGGGATACCAGAAGCGGTTGAAGGTGATGCTTTCCCCGTCCTGGCCGGCATGGTACCACACTTCCTCGGAGTCGGCGCCCAGCCCTTCCTCGTTAACCGCCAGGGTGGGGGTCTGCGGCACCCGGCTGTAGTCCACCTTCGTCTTCACTTCCCGTCCCGCCACCCACTCATCGGCCATCGGTGACCAGATGGGGATCTGGTCAGGGTCGACCCAGGCGGTGACCCCGGTCATCTCATTGCTCGTGCGTTGGAAGCGCATCAAGGCGGCGTAGGAGACGGGACCTTGCTCGTTCGTGGGCTCGCGCATCTGAACCTGCAGATAGGGGTAGCTGCCGAGCAACAGCACGCCCGCCAGAATGACGACCGGCCAGTCGAGCTCCTCGGGCTGCCCCGCTTCGGCGTCCGCCGGATTCGCCAGGATGGCGCCGGCCAGGAGGCTCAAGAAGGGGATGGCGACCAATAGATAGCGCCAGGGAAACTGCGCATAGGGCACGAGCGGGAGATGCCAGGCCGGCGCCGAGATGTTCAGGGTCAGGAAGACGGCCGCGCCGGCAAAGAGCCCGAGAAGCCAGAGCTCGCGCCGGCGCACGTTGCCCAGCCGGCGGGCCGTGCAGAGCGTGATCGCGGAGAGCAAGGCCGATACGGCCCCCAGTTGGTAGCTCAGCGCTCCTCGGCTCACATCGTCCGGGCCGGGGACGCTGATGCCGAAGCCCCAGGCCGGATTGAATAGCTGGTTAAAATACACGAAATGTTGGAATGGGTTGTAGTAAGAGCCGAACCACTGTGCCTGGTTCACATTGCGCGCCTCAAGGGCGGCCGGGATCAGGAACGCCGCGCTGAGACCGAAGGCCAGCA
>JADGQF010000128.1 GCA_017882045.1 Anaerolineales bacterium | reverse complement strand
GAAGCCATTTTTGCCTGGCCGAAAGGATGACCGGTGAACACAAGCACATCGCAGCGCTTGTATGACCGAGCAATTCAGGTATTGCCCGGAGGGGTGGACAGCCCGGTGCGGGCGTTCCGTGCGGTGGGCGGCAAGCCCCTGTTTATCGAACGCGGGCAGGGACCCTATGTGTGGGACGCCGACGGCAACAGGTATATCGACTACGTCGGCTCGTGGGGCCCACTGATCGCCGGCCATGCCCATCCGGCGGTCGTCGCGGCGCTCCAGGCAGCTGCGGCGCGCGGCACCAGTTATGGCATGCCCAGCCGGCTGGAGATCGAGCTGGCCGAGATGATCTGCGCGGCGGCGCCATCCGTCGAAATGCTGCGCTTTGTCAATTCGGGCACCGAAGCGACAATGAGCGCCCTCCGCCTCGCACGGGCTTACACCGGACGCGACCGTATCCTCAAATTCGACGGCTGTTACCACGGGCATGCGGACGCGCTGCTGGTGCAGGCCGGTTCGGGCGTCGCCACGCTCGGCCTGCCGGACAGCCCCGGTGTGCCGAAAGCCGCCACCCAGGATACGCTGGTCGCGCCGTTCAACGACCTGGCGGCCGTCGAGCAGCTTTTCTCGGCCTGGGGCGAGGGGATTGCCGCGGTGATCGTCGAGCCGGTGGGCGGCAACATGGGGGTCGTGCCGCCGGTGGCGGGCTTCCTGGCAGGTTTGCGCGCCATCACCGAGCGCGCCGGCGCTCTACTGATCTTCGACGAAGTCATGACCGGCTTCCGCGTGGCCTACGGCGGCGCACAGGCGCTGTTCGGCATCCATCCCGACCTGACTTGCTTCGGCAAGATCATCGGCGGCGGGCTGCCGGTGGGCGCCTACGGTGGGCGCCGCGCGATCATGCAGATGGTCGCCCCGGCCGGGCCGGTCTACCAGGCCGGCACACTTTCGGGTAACCCACTCGCCATGACCGCCGGGATCGCGACCCTTCAGCTGCTGGCCGAGCCGGGCCAGTACCAGGAGCTGGAGCGCAAGTCGGCCCGGCTGGCGGAGGGCATAGCTGAGGCGGCACGCAGCGCGGGCGTGCCCGTCTACCAGACGCGGGTGGGCAGCATGTTCTGCACCTTCTTCACGTCCCAGCCGGTATGTGACTACGCGAGCGCCCGGACCTCCGACACCCGCGCCTTTGCCTGTTTCTTCCAGGCGATGTTGGCCGGCGGAGTTTACCTGGCGCCGTCGCAGTTCGAGGCCGGTTTCATGTCCCTGGCCCATTCAGCGGCCGACATTGCCGCGACCATCGGGGCGGCCAACTCAGCCATGCGTGCTGTTTCTTCTCTTGCATAGCCGGCGAGAGGCAACTTCGCTTCAGGAGCTTGGTTCTTGTGGAAATAGCCGTATGTGGTCTTAGCCATCGATCCGCGGCGATCGATCTATTGGAAAAGCTGGCTTTCACAGTGGAAAAGCGCGCCCTGGCCCTGGCGCAGCTGACCTCCCAGACTGCCTCCCCTCCCTGGTCCTTTCCCGAGGCTGTGATATTATCGACGTGCAACCGGGTGGAGCTCTACGTCGCCTTGCCCGACTGTGGGGCCGATGCCGGGGCGCTGGCCGGATTCCTGGCGGCTTTCCACGGCGTCGCGCTCGAGCAGGTGGCGCCGTCGCTGTATACCTACCGCGGCCTGGACGCCGTCCGGCACCTGTTGACGGTGGCGGCCGGCATCGACTCAGTGGTGCTCGGCGAGCCGCAGATCCTGGGGCAGGTCCGGATGGCCTTCGAGCAGGCGCGCACCCAGGGGGCGGCAGGGCGGGTGCTCTCGGCACTTTTCCGCCAGGCCCTGGAGACAGGGAAGCGCGTGCGCAGCGAAACCGGGATCAGCCGGCATTTTGCCTCGGTCAGCTCGGCGGCGGTCGAGGTGGCGGCTGGGCAGTTCGCCGATCTCAGCGCCTGCCAGGTGCTGATCATCGGCGCGGGCAAGACCGGTCGGCTCGCCGCGCAGAGCTTGCTGCGACGCGGCGCCCGGCGCCTGGCGGTCGCCAATCGTAGCTACGAGAATGCGCTGGCTCTTGCGCAGGGTTGGGGCGGCGAGGCCTTAGGCCTGGACCAACTGCCGGGCGCGCTGGCCGCGGCGGATATCGTTATCAGTTGCACCAACGCGCCGGGTTACGTGGTCAGCGCGGCACAGGCGAACGAAGCCGTGCGGGCGCGCGCCGGGCGCCCGCTCTTGCTGGTCGACATTGCCGTCCCGCGCGATATTGACCCCGCAGCGGGCGCGCTGCCCGGCGTGCGGCTGATCAACGTGGACGACCTGGGCTGCCTGGTGCAGGCGAACATCGAGCGGCGCCGGGATGACAGTGGCAAGGCCCTGGCCATCGTCGAGGATGAGTTAAGGCAGTTCATGGCCTGGTTCAAGGCCCTGGCGGTGGCGCCCGTGATCACCAACCTGCGCGAGCAGGCGGAAACCATGCGCCAACGCGAGGTGGCGCGGGCCTTGCGCCGGCTGAACGGCCTGTCGGCCGAGCAGATTGACATAATCGAGCACCTGACACAGCGGATCATCAACCAGTTGCTCCATGAGCCGACCGTCCAACTGAAGCAGCATGCCGGCTGTGAGGGGGGGCAAGCATACGCCCAGACGCTGTGTGAGCTCTTCGCCCTGGACGGTTCGGGTCATGTGGAGTAGGTCATGAGACAGTCCATCGTTGTCGGCAGCCGCAGCAGCGCGCTGGCGCTGGTCCAGGCCGAGTCAGTCGCGGCGGCGCTGCGCGCGCTCTATCCGCAGCGCGTTTTCACGATCCTGCACATTCGCACCGAGGGCGACCGCGTCCTGTCGCGCCCCCTGGTCGAGATCGGCGGCAAGGGCGTGTTTGTCAAGGAGATCGAAGACGCCCTGTTGGCGCATGACGTCGACCTGGCGGTGCATAGCTGCAAAGACTTGCCCACCGAGCAGCCGGCCGGGCTGACGATCGGCGCGCTCCTGGCGCGGGCCGATCCGCGCGACGTGCTGGTGGCGCGGCTGCGCTGTCCACTGGCGGGGCTGCCGGGCGGGGCGCGCGTGGGCACGGGGAGCCTGCGGCGGGCCGCCCAACTGCGCGCCTTACGCCCTGACCTGGCGCTGGCCGACATCCGCGGCAACGTCGACACGCGCTTGCGCAAGCTGGACGAGGGGCAGTACGATGCCATCGTCCTGGCCGCAGCCGGGCTGTCACGGCTGGGGCTGGAGGGGCGCGTGAGCGAATACTTTGACCCGCAAGTCGTGCTGCCGGCTCCAGGGCAGGGCGCGCTCGCGCTGGAGCTGCGTGCGGACGATGCGGAAGTCCTGGAGCTGATCCGCCCGCTGGACCACCCCGCGACCCGGCAGGCGGCCGGCGCCGAACGCGCCTTCCTGCGCGGGCTGGGCGGCGGGTGTGACATGCCCATCGGCGCCTATGCCTGGCCTGACGGTGGTGAGTTGGCGCTGCGCGGCATGCTGGCGGCCCAAGACGGCGGCAACCCGTTCTATGCCGAAGGGCGCGGGCCGGCCGCTGAGCCGGAGGCGCTGGGCGAACGGTTGGCCCGGGTGGTGCTGGAGGGCGTGCCAGGACGATGAAAGAACACGCGCGCGTAGAGGGGGAGCCGGCGAACCGATCGCGACTGGCCGGGCTGCACGTGCTGGTCACGCGGCCTGAGGCCCAGTCCGAGGCGCTGCTCGGGCGGCTGCGGGCGTTGGGCGCCGAGCCGGTCGTCTGTCCGACCATCCGCATCGAGGGGTTGGCGGACTTTGGACCGCTGGATGAGGCGATCGGCCGGCTGAGCGGCTATGATTGGGCGATTTTCACCAGCGTTAACGGCGTGCGCTTCTTCTTCGAGCGCTTGGCTACGCTGGGCGCCGGGATGGACGCCCTGCGCACCCCCGCGCTGCGCCTGGCGGCCATCGGTCCGGCCACGGCGCAGGCCCTGGAGGCGCAGGGCCTGCAGGTCGCTTTTGTGCCCAGCCGTTACGTGGCGGAAGCCATCCTGGAAGAGATCGGCCCGGTCGCCGGCCTGCACATCCTGTTACCGCGCGCCGACATCGCCCGCAAGGCGCTGGCCGACGGTCTGCGGGCCCAGGGCGCGTTGGTTGACGAGGTCAGCGCTTACCGCACCGTCGCCGCGGCCGGGGAAGAGCCAATGCTCCCCGCCGGGCTGGCCGAAGGCGTCGACATCGCCACCTTTACCAGCCCGTCGACCGTGCATGGATTCCTGGCCCTGCTGGAGGCCGCCGGCCGGCCGGTGGGCCAGGTGTTGGCGGGAGCAAAGATCGCCTGCATCGGGCCGATCACCGCCCGGGCGGCGCAGGAAGCGGGCTTGCGCGTGGATATCGTGGCGCCAGAGCACACGGTCGAAGGTCTGTTGAACGCTATCAACGAGGGGCTAGATTGAACGAAAGCATCATTTCACCTGGTTTAGGCCAAATAGTAGCGGAAACGACCGGCGCAGCCGGCTTTCCGACCCAACGCATGCGCCGCGGGCGGCGCAGCCCGGCGCTGCGGCGCATGTTGCGCGAAACCGTCCTCGGCGTCGATGACCTGATTTACCCATTGTTCGTGACCCACGGTCAGGACGTGCAACGCGAGATCTCCTCGATGCCGGGTGTCTTCCAGTGGTCGGTAGACCGATTGCGGCGCGAGGTCGAGGAGATTGCCCGCCTGGGCATCCCGGCGATCGTGCTCTTCGGCATTCCGGCGTACAAGGACGAGATCGGCAGCGAGAGCTATGCGCCGGATGGTATTGTCCAGACGGCGATTCGGGCCGTCAAGGCGACGGCGCCCGAGCTGCTGCTGATCACCGACGTCTGCATGTGCGAGTACACGGATCACGGCCATTGCGGGATCGTGAAGCGCAGCCCGGCGAGTGGGTACGGCGGGCAGGGATTCGAGATCGCCAACGACGAGACGTTGGCGGTCCTGCAGCGGGTGGCCCTGTCGCACGCCGAGGCGGGGGCGGACGTGATCGCGCCCAGCGCGATGATGGACGGCCAGGTCGCGGCGATCCGCGCGGCGCTGGACGGCGGCGGCTTTGCCGATCGGGCGATCCTGGCCTACGCGGCCAAGTACTCTTCGGCCTTCTACGGTCCTTTCCGCGACGCGGCCGAATCGCCGCCCAAGTTCGGTGACCGTAAGACGCACCAGATGGACCCGGCCAACCTGCGCGAGGCGCTGCGCGAGGTAGCATTGGACGTGCGCGAAGGCGCCGACATGGTGATGGTCAAGCCTGCCCTGGCCTACTTGGACGTGATCCGCGCGGTGCGCGAGCAATTCCCCTACCCGGTGGCGGCTTACAGCGTGAGCGGCGAGTATGCGATGGTCAAGGCGGCGGCGCGTAACGGCTGGATCGACGAGCGGGCGGTGGCGCTGGAGATGCTGATGGGCATGAAACGAGCCGGGGCCGATGTCATACTGACCTATTATGCCCGGGAGGTAGCTCAGTGGCTGAACGAACGCTAAACCACTTCAGCTTCTTCGCTTTCAGCGACGCCTACTGGTCGCTGGCGGGAGCCGAACGCGCCGAGTTCGCGCGCACCTGGCTGCCGCAGTTGCGCGGTTCAGCCGAGCAGGTGGCGGTTTACCAGGTCTTTCCGGCCCAGGCGGGCGCGGATATCCTCGTCTGGAGCGCATTGCCGGCCGAAACGCCGGAGGCCGCGGGCACGTTTTTCACTCGCCATGCCCGGGCTGTCAACGCGCAGCGGCGCCTGCTGCGGCCGGTGGAAACCCTGTGGGGCTTCACCCGGCCGTCTGTCTACGCGCGCGGCCAATCCGCCCAAGAGATCGATCCGCTGGCCGCCGAGCGCCAGCCCTACTTGATCGTTTATCCTTTCGTCAAGACGAAAGAGTGGTACCTGATGAGCCGCGACGCGCGCCAGGGGATGATGAACGAGCACATGCGCGTGGGGCACCAGTACCCGGAGATCAAACAGCTGTTGCTCTACTCGTTCGGCCTGCAAGCGCAGGAGTTCGTGGTGGTCTATGAGACGGCCAACCTGGCGAAGTTCTCGGACCTGGTGAACGAGTTGCGCAGCGTCGAGGGGCGGCGTTACACCGAACGCGATACGCCGGCCCACACGGCGATCTACCACCCCGCCGAGGAAACGCTGGCGTTGTTCGGCGGCGCGGTATGAACGATCGCTTCTTGCGCGCCTGCCGCTGCGAGCCGGTGGATCGCACGCCGATCTGGATCATGCGCCAGGCCGGACGCTACCTGCCCGAATACCGGGCCGTACGCGAAAAGCACTCGATGATCGACACGATCCGCACCCCGGAACTGGCGGTGCAGGTCACGCTGCAGCCGCTGCAACGCTTCGAGCTGGACGCGGCCATTATCTTTGCCGACATCCTGCCGCTGCTGATGGCGGCGGGGATCGATCTCGAGTACGCGGCCGGCGAGGGGCCGCTGATCCATAACCCGCTGCGGACGCCGGCCGACGTGGCCGCGCTGCGCGTGCCGCCGGCGGAAGAGGGGGTGCCCTTCACGCTGGAGGCCATCCGCCTGGTGCGCCGCGAGTTGGAGGGCAAAACGCCGTTGATCGGCTTTTCGGGCGCCCCCTTCACGCTGGCGGCCTACGCCATCGAAGGCGGCAGCTCGCGCGACTACAAGCGTACCAAGCAGTTCATGTACGGTCAACCGGCGGCCTGGCAAGACCTGATGGGCAAGCTGGCGCAACTGGCGGGCGACTACCTGGCGGCGCAAGTGCGGGCCGGGGCGCAGGCGGTGCAGCTCTTCGATAGCTGGGCCGGGGCGCTGAGCCCGGCCGACTACCGGGCCTACGTTTTGCCCTATACGCAACGGGCCATCGCCATCGCGGCCTCCGCCGGCGCGCCGGTGATCAACTTCAGCACGGGGACGGGCGGCATGGTGGAGGTGTTGCGCCAGGCGGGTGGCGACGTGATCGGCATCGACTGGCGCGTCGACCTGGATGTTGCCTGGGAGCGCATCGGCCACGACGTCGCGCTGCAGGGCAACCTCGATCCGATTGCGCTGCTTGGCCCGGCCCCGGAGATGTGCGAGCGCGCCGGGGATGTCTTGCGGCGGGCCGGCGGGCGGCCGGGCCACATATTCAACCTGGGGCATGGGGTGTTGCCGGAAACGCCGCCGGAGAACGTGCAGGCGCTGGTGGAGTTTGTGCACGGCTGGAGAGCGTGATGTCGTTTGCGTGCAAGTCGGTGGCGGTGCTGATGATGGCCTATGGCGGCCCGAACTCGCTGGCCGATGTGGAGCCGTATCTGCTCGACTTGCGCGGCGGCCGGCCGACGTCACCCGAGCTGATCGAGGAAATACGGGCGCGCTATGCGCGCATCGGCGGCCGCTCGCCGCTGCTGGAGATCACGCAGGCCCAAGCGCGCGCTCTCGAAGCGTGCCTGAACCGGGACGCGGCGGGCGAGAAAAACTACCGGGTTTACGTCGGGATGCGCCATTGGGCGCCGCGCATCCAGGATGCGGTCGGCGAGATCGTGCGCGATGGGCACGCAGAGGTGATCGGGCTGTGTATGGCGCCGCACTATTCGCGCATGAGCGTGGGGGCCTACTTCCAAAAACTGGAGGAAGCCCAGGCTGCATTGGGGGTGCGCCTGAATGTGACGCCCATCCGGAGCTGGCACACGCACCCGCTCTTCATGGATGCCCTGGCAGCGCACGTGCGCGCGGCCAGGTTGTCCTTCGACCCCACGCAGCGCGAGGCCGTCAAGATCCTTTTCACGGCCCACAGCCTCCCCGCGGCGGTGGTGGAAGGGGGCGACCCCTACCAAGCGCAATTGCAGGAGACGACCGCGCGCCTGGTGGATAGATTGGCTCTGCCGCCGGGCGCCTGGGAGTTCTGCTTCCAGAGCGCGGGCGCCACCAGCGCGCGCTGGCTGGGCCCGGCGATCGAGGACGTCATCCTGCGCCTGTGTAAGGCGGGTCAGAAGAATATCCTGGTGGCGCCGATCGGCTTCCTGGCGGACCACGTCGAGATCCTCTACGACCTCGACATCGAAGCGCGCTCGCTGGCCGCGGCCCACGGCGCAAGGCTGGAGCGCATCGAGTCCATGAACACTTCCCCCGAATTCATCACGGCCCTCGCCGCGATCGTCCGCTCGGCGAGGGCGGAGGCCGGCGAAACAGTTGGGCAATAAAGGAGAGATCTCACAGACTGTCATCGCTGATGGCCACGTTCGGCGCCGGGCCGGCGCGAGGGCCTTTGACAGGCCTGGCAGCGCATGGTAGCATAGTGGGCCAATGCTGCCCAAGAATAGTTTCAGCAGGTGAGATGCAAGCCCAAAAACAAGGAGCGCGTGGCATGTTCGATGATCTGCAAATGGCGCCGCCCGACCCGATCCTGGGATTGGAGGAGGCTTTCAAGCGCGATCCTAACCCGGCCAAGATCAACCTGGCGGCAGGCGTCTACAAAAACGCGCGCGGGATAACGCCGATCCTGAACAGCGTGAAGCAGGCCGAGGCGTTGATCTTAAAGCAGGAGACCAGCAAGAGCTACCTGGGCATCGACGGCATGCCTGAATATGCCGCGGCGGTGCAGAAGCTGATCTTCGGCGCCGATCACCCGGCGGTCGCCGGCGGCTTGGTCGTGACGGCGCATACGCCGGGCGGCACGGGCGGGCTGCGCGTGGCGGGCGATTTCATCAAGAAGATCAATCCGGGAGCGACGGTCTGGGTCAGCCAACCGACCTGGCCCAACCACCCCAACGTATTCCGCGCCGCGGGCCTCAACCTGCAGATTTATCCTTACTTTAAGGCGGCCAGCAACAGCCTGGCTTTTGACGAGATGCTGGCGGCGCTGCGCCAGTTGCCGGCCAAGGATGTGGTGGTGCTGCACGGCAGCTGCCACAACCCGACCGGCGCCGATCTGAGCCTGGCACAGTGGGCCGAGGTAGCCGGCGTCGTCGCAGAGCGCGGTCTTCTGCCCCTGGTCGATTTCGCCTACCAGGGACTGGCCGATGGACTGCGCGAGGACGCGGCGGGTCTGCTGACGCTGTGCGGGCGCGAGCGCGAGGTGGTGATCGTCAACTCGTTCTCGAAGAACTTTGGGCTCTACAACGAGCGGGTCGGCGCGCTGACGCTGGTCTGCGGCTCGGCGGCGGCGGCCCAGGCAGCCCTGAGCCACGTCAAGACCGTCATCCGGGCCAACTATTCGAACCCTCCGGCGCACGGCGCCGAGATTGTGACGACGGTGTTGGGCTCGCCCGAGCTGAGCGCGGAATGGGAGGGCGAGGTTGCCGCCATGCGTGGGCGCATCTGGGACATGCGGCGCTGCTTCGTCGCCGGGCTGGCCGAGGCGGGTGTGGAACGGGATTTCTCCTTTATCCAGCGCCAGCATGGCATGTTCTCTTTCACCGGGCTGACCAAGGAGCAGGTACGCCGGCTGCGGGAGGAATTCTCGATCTACGTCGTCGATTCGGGGCGCATTAACGTGGCCGGCATCACCGAGCAGAACCTGCCAGCGCTGTGCGAGGCGATGACGCAGGTCATTCAGTAAACTCGGAAGGCGCCCTCCTCCACATCACCGTGTCCGCCCGCATCGTCCTGACTTCTGCTGGCGTGCGTATGCTGCAGGAGGCCCTGGACGGCGATCTGAGTGCCTACGCGAGCCGGCACGGCGCGTCGCGCGCCGCGTATGGCGCAGAGCTTGTGCCGAGCCTGCGCACACCGGTGACCTGGGGCGGCTGGCTGCCGTTTGCTCTGAACTGAAACTGAGGAAGCCGCCAGGTTGCCGGTTCCGATCCAGCTCCTAAGCCGGGGACTTTCCTCAGCCGTTCCTGACGACAAACAGGGGGCGGGCGCATGCGCCCGCCCCCTGTTTGTCGTTGATCCATCCCCATTCTGCAATTATATAATAACTTTTAATTATAGTATAAACCACATCTATTCGTTCGATCATCGTTCATAATAGATGCAAATCCTATTACGGAACCAGTTGCTGGGCCCGGCGCGCGATAACTTGATGGAAAAGGCGCAGAGCACGGCGCAGGAGACGATGCAGAAGGTCCAGCAGGTGGCCGAGAAGGCAGGCCAGGCGGCCAAAGAGACGGCGCAGAGCGAGGCGCAGAAGCAGAACCTCTCGCCGTCCTGAGCGAGTGTGATCTGGGGAGGCCGGGCTTGCCGGGCCTCCTATCCGTTTGGGCGGAAAGTGAGTAGAAGCGATGTTGTGGGTAGTGGCGGTGCTGTTGCTGCTCCTCTGGCTGGTCGGCGTCCTGGTCGTCCATGTCGGAGGCGCGCTGATTGATCTACTGCTGGTATTGGCAGTAGTCGTTTTCATTGCGAACCTGGTGCGGAGCAGACGAGTCGTGTAACAGGCGCCGGTCGGTATGCTATGGCATGAGGCCGCCCGTGGTGGGCGGCCTCCTTGTTTGAGTGGCGCGGGCGAGGCGGTCCCAGTCTCAGCTGGCGCCATCCAGGTAGCCGCCGGCCTCGGCCCGGGCGAGCACCGCGTTGATGGCCTGCACCAGGGCGCGGGCGGATTCGGCGCTCAGCTCGACCGCGACCCGCGCGCCGGGACCGAGCGCCTGGTTGACGAAGTCAATGTTCAGCGCATGCTCCAGAGGCGCGCTGAAGGGGTGATCGTAGGAGACGTTGGCCTGGGAGACGTTGAACCAACCGCCGGCGCCCTTGCCGCAGCCGGCGACCTCAATTTGTGTGCTGATCATGGTACACATAGTCGATCTCCTTGCCGCGGGGCGAGGGCCGCGCGGCGTGTGTTGGGGGGCGCATGGCAATGCGCCCGTACAGGCTGGCCGGGCGCCGTTAGCGGGGCATGGGCGGTTACGGGGTGGGGGCGGCCAGGTGCTGCGCCAGGAAGGCCCAGATTTTGCTCCAGCCATCCACGGCCTGTTCCTGGCGGTAGCTCGGCCGGTCATAGTAAAAAAAGCCGTGCCCGGCATTCGGGTAGCGGTAGAACTCGTAGGTTTTGCCGTGCTGCTTGAGTTCCGCCTCGAGCCGGTCGACTTGTTCCGGCGAAGGGTTGCGGTCCTCCTGGCCGAAGATGCCCAGCAGCGGGCAGGACAGGTCCGCGACGTAGTCAAGGGGAGAGACCGGCTGCATGGGCGACAGTTCGTCTTTTGACATCACCACGCGGCCGCCCCAGCAGTCGACGAGCGCGGCGAAGCCCGGCACGCGGCAGGCGGCCAGAAAGGCGTGGCGCCCGCCCGAGCAGGTGCCGAACACGCCGGCCTTGCCATTGACATAAGGCAGCGAGCGCAGGTAGGCGAGCGTGCCGGCCAGGTCGCCGACTACCTGGCCATCCGGAACACCGCCCGCGCCGCGCACTTTGGCCGCCACATCCTCCGGCGTGCCGTGGCCCTCGCGGAAGTACAGATTGGGACAGAGCGCGGCGTAACCGTGGTAGGCGAAGCGGCGGGCGATCTCCCGGTACCACTCATCCCAGCCGGGCAGGTGATGGGCAAGGACCAAGCCGGGGAAGGGACCTGGCCCCAGGGGGCGGGCAAAGTAGGCGTTGATGATGTCCCCGCGCGCGCCGGTCATCGTGACCGTCTCCGCCAGCATACCTTCATACATATTCGTCTGGTACATAGTCCACCCTTTTTCTTACTGCAGAGCAATTCGACCGTGCCGCGATTATCGCGCCGCGGCGAGCTGTGGTCAACCACCGTAATTGTTCGGGAAAGTAAGCCAAAAAGTTGACGTGAGAGCGGTTCGCGGCCATAATGGCCCGACAATTTGCGCGTTCGGGCCGTCTGAATGCCATTGTGCCATTGCCTCTACGGATTGCCGCCCCGAGCGGTTGCCCGTAGAGGCGTTTTCGTGGGATCCGCCGGGAAACTGCCGGAGACGTGAACATGCAGAAGTATCTCCTGATCGGGCTGGGTGGCTTCATCGGGGCCAATTTGCGCTACCTCGTGCAGGGCTGGGCGGCGCAACGCTGGGGCAGCGATTTTCCTTATGGCACCCTGGTCGCGAATGTGACGGGCAGCTTCATCCTCGCCTTTTTTATCACCTTGGCGACACAGCGCTTCGCCATTGCTCCGGAATGGCGCCTCTTCCTTGCCATTGGCCTTGTAGGTGGCTATACTACTTTCTCGTCATTCACGGTCTAAACTCTCAACCTAGCCCAGGCCGGCGACTGGCTGCGGAGCGCTCTCAACCTGTTTGGCAACGTGTTGCTGGGCCTGGCGAGCGCTTTCCTGGGCGTGGTGCTCGCCCGCCTGATATAATGGGAGGGAGCGCATGAACACGATTGGTACGGCACTGCACGTGCGGGTCTACACCGGCGAGAGCGACAAGTGGCGGCACAAGCCGCTCTACATGGCGATCGTCGAAATGCTCAGGCAAGAAGATTGCGCCGGGGCAACTGTGACGCGGGGCCTGGCCGGGTTCGGAGCGGCCAGCCGCATCCACGCGGCGAGCATCGTGCGCCTGTCGGAGGATTTGCCGATCGTCATTGATTGGGTGGACCTGCCCGACCGAGTCGAGCGCGTGATGCCGAAGCTGATCGAGATGGTGGCCGAAGGCCTGGTCACCGTCCAGGAAGTGAACGTCCTGGCGTACCACCACCGCCGGCTGCGCGAGCTGCGGGCGGGCGCGCCGGTGCGAGACGTGATGCGGCGCGAGGTCAAGTCCATCCGGCCGGAAACCCTGCTGGCCGACGTCGTCGAGCTGCTGCTGGGGAAAACCTATCACGCTCTGCCCGTGGTGGACGAAGGAAACCGGGTGGTGGGCATCCTGACCGACGGGGACCTGTTGAGCCGGGCGGGGCTGCTGGCGACGACGGCGCAGCGCGAGCTGACGGGGAGCGAGCTAAGCCGTGAGCTAGAGGGCCT
>JADGQF010000019.1 GCA_017882045.1 Anaerolineales bacterium | reverse complement strand
AAGACAAACTGCATATGCCGTTAGAAGCCGTATTCTTCGATCTTGGCGATACGATCGTGGACCTGCGCGAAGGACAGGCGGACTATCACGAACGTTTGAGTGCGCGCATGGGCAAGATCTACGATCTGCTGCACGCCGCCGGCACGCCGCTGGCAGAACGCCCGGCCTTCTGCCAGGCCCTGAGCGAATATAGTGAGAGCAGTTACCAGGCGGCAGTTGCCGCCCAGCGCGGCCTCAGCATCCGGACCGTGCTCGTCGAATTCTTTCGAGAGCGCGGCATTGAGGCGGGCGACGGACTGCTGGCGGCCAGCGTGGAGGCCTACTGCGGGATGGGCAGTGTCGAAAGCCTGGCGCTTCTGCGCCCGGGTGCACGACAGCTACTGGCAGGGTTGCACGCGGGCGGGCTGCGCCTGGGCGTGATCTCGAACACGCTCCAGCCCGGCCAATATATGGACCGCGCTCTGGCCCGCCGCGGCTTGCTCGAGTACTTCAGCACTCGCACCTATTCGTCAGATGAAGGGGTGGCCAAGCCACATCCGGCGATATTCCGGGCGGCGCTGTCGGCCATGGGCGTGCCGCCCACGCGCGCGCTCCACGTGGGCGATCGTCTTTTGGCAGATGTGGCCGGAGCGCAGAGTGTGGGCATGCGCGCCGTGCTGATACGCGTGCCTGAGCGACCTGAAACCAACCAGTCTATCGTGCCCGACGCCTGCATCGACGAACTGAGTGCACTCCCAAACGTGTTGGCAGCGCTGGCCGGCTGAAAGAAATCACGATCAGGGAACCTTGGTTGCCCTTAGCACCGCGGCGGCATCTTCCGGCAGGCTCGGGTTGATGTAGAAGCCCGACCCTTCCTCGAAGCCCGCCGGCCTGGTCAGGCGCGGCGTAATCTCCAGGTGCCAGTGGTAATCTTGCTGAATGGTGTCCCAATAGCCTACGCGCGGCCGGCGAAAGGGCGCGGTGTGTATGAAGAGATTGAAAGGCGGATCGCTCAGCGCGATGCGCAGCTTCAGGAGAGTTTGCTTGAGTGCGTAGGCCAGCCCCTCGGTCTCAGGATCGGAAATGGTGCCGAAGTCGCACGAATGGGTCTTAGGCAGGATCCAGATCTCGTAGGGCACATGCGCCGCGAAAGGCGAGATGACGACAAACTTCTCCGTCTCCAGTATCAGACGCTCCGGTGTCAGATGTAACTCCTGGCGGATCATGTCGCAGAAAACGCAGCGTTGCTTGAACTCATAGTAGCGGCGCGATTCGGTCATTTCTTCCTTCACGCGCTTGGGGATCGCCGGAGTGGCTATGAGTTGCGAGTGGGCGTGCTGAAGCGTGGCGCCTGCCAGGTAGCCCTGATTCTTGAAAATCAGCACATATTTGAAGCGGTCATCGCCGGCCAGGTCGTTCACGCGTTCCCGGTAAGTGCGGATCACCGTTGCGATGTGCCAGTCAGGCAGGTCGGCGGTATCGACGCTATGGTCGGGTGTTTCTACGATCACCTCGTGGGCGCCGATGCCCGACATCAAGTCAAACATCCCTACTCCCTCACGCACAAGGTCGCCCTCGATACGCAGGGCCGGGAATTTGTTAGGCAACACACGCACCAGCCAACCAGGGGTGTTGGGGAAAGTGCCGGGGGCGCGCACCGCATAGATCTCATGTGGATCAAGCAGCTCCTGCCCACCGCAAAACACGCACGGGCCCGGGTTCCGCTCTTCCTTGGGAACCACAAGTTTCTCTTCACGCAAGGCACGTTCGGGAGCGATGATCACCCAGCGACCCAACACTGGATCGCGACGCAGTTCTGACACGCGTAACCTCCTGCCCTTCAACCTACATCATAATACGAGTGGATAAATCCCGTAGCGTTGCACCGTACAGTTTAGCGCATCTTCATTCTCAGCCGGGTAGGCCAGGCTCTGGTCGGGGGCCAAAATCAACCCGCCGTCCGGCCCGAGCGTCAGCATGGCCTGGCGCACGGCCATCTCCACGTCAACGGCTCTGCCTCGCAACATCACATCCGGCGCTATGCCGCCGGCGATGGCCATGCTGCGCCCGAAGCGGCCCCGCAGGGCAATTAGGTCACAGGCCGCGCTTTCCAGGTTGAATACGGTCACCCCGGCGTCGATCAGGTCCGCCAGGAATGGTTCAGCGCGACCGCAGGTGTGAAAGAAGACCGGAAAACCGGCCTCCCGGTATACCTGGATGATACCATGCAGCCCCGGCAACACCATTTCACGCCACAGGGCGGGGTTCAATACCGGTCCCGTCTGGCCGGCATAGTCGTCCGCCAGCCAGCCGCCCTCCGCGCCGTTAGCCACGTAGCCCTGGGCGATGGCCACGTGATAGCCGGCAATGCGCTGTAATACGGCACGGCTCGCCTCTGGCTCCTGCAACAAGGCCGTGAACGCGGCCTCGACACCCAATAAAGACAAAAACCGTTCCAGGGGTCCCGCCGGATGGCGGCCGATCGCAAGGGTCTGCCGCGGGTCCAATCCGCGCAAGAGGCCGGCAAACAATGCTGGATCGGCTGCGTCGGAGAACGGCCGGCGCTGCAGATCGTCCGCGGTGTGCGCCGGGTGCCCCACCGGAAATGACTCCACCGGCTCCCCTGCCCCCAGCTGGTAGCCGTCGGGCAAAGGCGCCCAGCTCACCCCCCATTCGTCCAGTCCGTCGCGCGGCGGCTTGCGCCCAAGGTGATCCACGAAGCGGTAGGCATTTTCGCCCGGATACGGCACATGCTCCGGATCACGGAAGTAGATAGCCCGCAAGAGATTCTCTTTTGGCGACAAGCCCGCAGTCAGAACCATATCCGGGGATTTTACCCTAGAGCGGCGGTCGACGCAAAGCCCTGAAGGAATATAGGCTTGCATACCATTTTGACGCCCTTAATACCCTCAACTATACTGGCCGGGCAGGAGGACAACCTTGGACAAACTCTGGCCCACGACAGCCGAACTCGACGAGCAGGCAGAATTATGGCTGGGAGGCTGCAAGGCCTCGGACCTGGCGCGCCTGCACGGCACCCCGCTCTACCTGTTCGATGAAGCCACTTTGCGCAGGCGGGCGCGCGCTTACCAGGCCGCCCTGCGGCGGTCTTATCCGGGCACGGCGCAAACCGCCTATGCGGCTAAGGCTTACCTGTGCACCGCCATCGCGCAGGTTTTCGCGGAGGAAGGCCTGGATTTGGATGTGGTCTCTGGGGGAGAATTACACGTCGCGCTGGCGTCCGGGTTCCCGCCAGAGCGCATCCATTTCCACGGGAACAATAAGACGCCGGCGGAGCTGGAACAAGCCTACGCGGCGGGTATCGGGCGCATCGTTGTGGACAATTTCCTGGAGCTAGAGCGGTTGGGGCCGCTCGGCGAGCGTGCATTGGCACGAGACAGAAGCATTGCCATCTGGCTGCGCCTCTCGCCCGGCATTCAAGCTCACACCCACGCCCACATCCAGACCGGTCATGAGGATACCAAGTTTGGCTTCTCGATCGCGTCGGGCGACGCCGAGCGGGCAGTGGTGCGGGCGCTGCAGACGCCGGGCTTATCCTTGCTGGGCCTTCACAGCCACATCGGATCGCAGATCTACGAGAGCGAGTCACTGGCGGACGCAGCCGGGCGTGTCCTCAAGTTTGCGGCGGCGATGCGCGATCGCCATGCTTTCGTACTGCGTGAACTCAGTCCGGGCGGCGGCTGGGGCGTGCCAATGACCGAAGGTGATCCGGAGGCGCCCATCGAGCCGTATGTCGAAACCCTGGCTGCGGCCACGATGGCGACCTGCCGTGCGGCAGGACTGGAGCTTCCCCACCTGGTGCTGGAGCCCGGGCGCTCGCTGGTTGCCCCCGCCTGTGTGGCGCTTTACACCGTCGGCGCGCGCAAAGAAATACCCGGCGTGCGTACCTATGTTTCCGTGGACGGCGGCATGGCCGATAACATCCGTCCGGCGCTTTACGGCGCGTCTTACAGCGCGCTGGCCATTTCAGGCGCCGCCAATTCTGCAGATGGCAACGCCACGGGTGGCCCGGCCGCTGCAGAAACGGTGACCATCGCCGGCAAGTTCTGCGAGTCCGGCGACGTATTGATCCGCGATATCGCACTACCGCGCCTGTCGCCTGGCGATCTGCTGGCCATCCCCATGACCGGCGCCTACACATTGTCGATGGCCAGCAACTATAACCTGGCCACGCGCCCGGCTGTTCTCCTTCTCAAAGACGGCGGGGCGCGCCTGATCCAACGGCGTGAGAGCCCGCAAGACCTGGTACGGCGCGACGTGCCGCTGCGCTCGACCGGCCAACGACCGCACTTCTACAAGTACCAGGCGCTTGGCAACGATTACATCGTCCTCGACCCGGCGGGCTGGCCCGACCCGCCCTCCGCGGCGGCGATCCGCCGCATCTGCGACCGGCATGCAGGGGTGGGATCGGACGGCATTCTCTGGGGGCCGCTGGCGCAGCAGGCGCCGTTCCCCTTGCGTCTCTTCAACCCAGACGGGGGCGAATTCGAAAAGAGCGGCAACGGGCTGCGCATCTTCGCCCGCTATCTGTGGGACCGTGGTCTGCCGCCTGGTCCGGACTTCGAGATCAGCACTCCCGGTGGTCCCGTCACGGCGCACGTCCTGGACGGAAGCGGATCGCGGATCGCGATGGACATGGGCAGGCTGACCTTCAACAGCCAGGCTGTCCCGGTCGCCGGCGTGGCGCGCGAGGTGATCGAAGAACGAGTAAGCCTGCCCAGTCAGGAGCTGCGCATCACGGCAGTGGGTATCGGCAACCCTCACTGCGTCGTCTTCCTCGATCAGGCCGCGCCTATCCCAGCCGGCTTCGACCATCTCGTGGATCTGGCCCATCGCCTGGGCCCGCAACTGGAATGCCTGCCCCTCTTCCCAAAGCATACGAACGTGCAGTTCGTCCAGGCGGTCGATCTGCATACCCTGCGCATCGCAATCTGGGAACGCGGCGCCGGCTATACCCTGGCGTCGGGCACGTCGAGCTGCGCGGCCGCCGGCGCGGCCATTCGCACCGGACGTTGCCAGAGCCCGGTGACCGTGGTCATGCCCGGCGGCTCGATGCTGGTGGAAGTCGCGGCAGATTGGTCCGTCCGCTTGACCGGAACGGTGGCCCCTGTCTGTGAAGGGGAGATCAGCCAGGAAGTGCTGGCAGCAGCAATCACTCGGGGCGCAGGGTTACCTGGGTGACGGGTGACACCCACTGCCGGCTGCGCGCAGCCAAGTAGAGGGCTTCCATAACCGAACTTCGCACGGCGGCCTCGTGGACGGGCACCAGAGGCGCGTCCTTGCCGTGCAAAGCATCGAGATAGAGCTCGAACGCATGCGGCCAGGGGTTGGGCAGGTCGGTCCACGGTTCTTTGCCATCGGCCCCCGCGACATGGCTGCTCTGGCAGTATAGCTGGCCGTTGGCTACGTAGGCGTGGCCTTCGGTGCCGTTGACGATCACATTGACCGGATGCGCCACGTCCACGCAGCCGGCGGCGAGGCTGGCTATGGCGCCGCTCTCCAGACGCAGCATTCCCTCGCCGTATTCGTCGCAACCACCATAACGGGCGGTGGCCACGCCGAGGTTGGCGGTCACGCTCTCCACCTCCTCTCCCATGAGCCACAGCAGGATGTCCGACGAGTGCGTGCCCAGGTCGCCGAAGCCCCCGACGCCCGCCTGGAGTAGATCGGCCATCCAGCGCCACTCCGTGTCGAACCAGCCCTTTAGCGACCCGGCATGGCAGTTGGTGTGGCGGATGCGCGTGATTTTGCCGAAATGGCCCTGCGCGATCTGCTCGCGCAAGAACAGGTGAAGCGGGTTGCCGCGCTGAAAATAGCCGGTCTGAAAGAGTACGCCCGCTTTGCTGATCGCATAGGCCATCCGGTAGGCATCTTCGGCGCCCAGGCCGAGCGGTTTCTCCGCAAACAGGTTCTTGTGCGCCGCCGCGGCGCCCAGCACCAGCGCCTCGTGGCGGTCCGTCTCGGAACAGATGATTGCGCCCGTTATGCCTGGGTCACACCAGATCTCGCTCACGTCCCTTACCACACGCGCTCCCAACACCTCGGCCTGCCGCGCGGCTCGCGCCGCATCATGGTCCCAGACATACTTTACGCAGACACCTTCTCGTGCCTGGAGCCGTTTCACAAACCCCGGCGTATGAATATGGGCCGCACCCACCAGAGCAACCTGAAGCATATCTTCCCTGCCACGCGGCAATTGCTGACCTCAGTCAAGACAGACTTCGCCGCCGATCTGTTGGCTGCGGTAGATAGCCTCCAGAATACGTGTGACTTGCAGCGACTGCTCTGCAGGTACGGGCGACGGCGCGCCCTCGACGATGGCCTGGGCGAACTCGATGCACTCCTGGGCGTGTGGCTCAGAGGCGTCCTCGGTCAGCCTCAGCACCCGGTTGTAGTGCTGCTGGCTGGCGTAATTGCTTTCGTAGATCTCGCACTTGGGCCGGTTGCAGCCGGCTTCCGTGCCATAGAGCCACATCTGCATATCTTCGCCCGCAGTATCGTGGTGCAGCAGCCAGCTCACCTCGAGCACCAGCGTCGCCCCATTTTTGAAGCGAACGAAAGCCGCCGCGAAATCCTCGACGTCGAACTCAGAGGGGATCCGCCCGCCCCAGATGCTGAACGCGCCCGGCTTGTGAGCCAGTTCAGCGCGCGCCACGCCTGTCACCGAGTGTGGTTCGGGGTTCCCCATGAACCAGAGGGTAAGATCGAGGATGTGCACACCGATATCGATGCACGGACCATCGCGGCTATGCTTCTTCATGATGAAGCCTGGCCGCGTCGGCACCGCGGCGCGCCGCGGCATCCAACTGCGTGCATGGTAGATCTCGCCCAGCGTTCTGAGACGCAAGCCTGAGACGTCGGAGTTTGCCTGCCTTCCGTCTCGTGATTTGCGCTACGCTTTCACGCCAGGGCAGGCTTGCGTAGCGCCGCCCGCCCGCGCACCCGGCTCATGGGGAACAAGGCCAGGGCCATAAAGACCGCGCTGTAGAGCCAATTGAAGAGCGGCCATACGATACTGATGCCGAAGAAACCGAACCCGAGAACGAAAGTCTTGGCCCAAGGGAAGCGTTTGTCTGCCATGCGATGGTCTCTCCTTTGATCCCATGCGGTACGGAGTGGCTGGGGCGATCGACGTGCGCATTGTAGCACTGCGCTCGGCGACCAGTAAGTCAAGATCGAAGTGGATGCCGTGACCTGTGGTAAACTGAGTTCACAATGGATACGGAGTAACGAAGCATGATCATCCGCCATGGCATCGTTTTCACCTCGCATGGCTTTGAGCCGAACTACAGCACCCGTATCGACGGCGAGCGTATCGCCGAGATAGGACCCGACAGCGCCGTCACGGCAGCGAACGGCGAGCAGAGCCTCGACGCGCAGGGAGGCTTCGTCGTGCCCGGCTTTGTCGACGTGCACGTCCATGGTGCGGCCGGTTATGACACGATGGACGCGTCCGCGGAGGCGCTGGCCGGCATGGCCGCGTTCTTCGCCCGGCACGGCGTCACCTCCTTCCTGGCGACCACTATCACCGCCCCACGCGCGGCGACGCTGGCCGCGATCCGCGCCGTGGCGTCTTACCGGGAATCCCCGCACAGCGGGGCACGCCTGATCGGCCTGCACCTCGAAGGCCCGTACCTTAACCGGGCCGCTAAGGGTGCGCAGCCGGAGCAGTTCTGCCGCGCGCCGGATGTGGCCGAGTTGGACGAGTTCGCGGCCGCCGGTCCGGTGCGCCTGATCAGCCTCGCCCCCGAGCTGCCCGGCGCCGAAGCCTGCGTGCGCGCCGCCGTCAGCCGGGGCATTCATGTGGCGGTGGGGCATACCCAGGCAACTTATGAGCAGGTGGAAGAGGCGGCCGCCTGGGGCGTCGATCATGCCGCACACACCTTCAACGCGATGACCGGCCTGCATCACCGCCAGCCGGGCGCGGTCGGCGCGATCCTCACCGACGACCGGTTGGTGGCGGAGATCATTGCCGACGGCATCCACCTTCACCCGGCAGTGATCGCACTGGCAGTGCGGGCCAAAACGCCCACCCGCATGGCGCTCATCACCGATGCCATTCGCGCCACCGGCCTGCCTGAGGGAATTTACGATTTGGGCGGCCAGGACGTCATCGTCCGCAATGGCAGTTGCTGGCTGATCGACGCCTCGGGCGGCGCGAGCCGCACGCTGGCCGGCAGCACACTCACCCTGGAGGCGGGTCTGCGCAACGCCATGCTGGCGACGGGTCTGTCGTTGGCCGAAGCCCTGCCCATGGCCACTACTACCCCGGCCGCGTCGATCGGCATGGCCGGCCAGATCGGTACGCTCGCTCCCGGCTATCTCGCCGATATTGCTCTGCTCGACCAAGCGGGCCGCGTGCAGTTGACGGTTGTCGGCGGCCGGGTTGTCTACGACAGCCTGGCACACTAACGCAGCCACTTCAAGTGGGGCCGAAAGGGGACACGTCATTCGTCCCTCGTCACCGATAGGAGTCAGCCATGTCCTACCTGGAACAAGAGATTCGCGAGCAGCCCCAAGTCCTCGCCAGGCTGCTGACCGAGGAAGTCGAGAAAGCACGTGCGCTGGCGGAAGCAATGCGCCGGCGCAAGATCCAGTACATCATGGTCGCGGCGCGTGGCACATCGGATAACGCGGGCCGCTACGGCCAGTATCTGTTTGGCGCCATGAATCATCTGCCGGTCGCGCTCGCGGCGCCTTCACTTTTCTCGATCTACGGTACGCCTCCCCGTTTCGGTGACTGCCTGGTGTTGGGAATCTCGCAATCCGGCCAATCGCCCGACATCGTGGGCGTGCTGGAAGAAGCGCGCCGCCAGGGTGTGATGACTGCGGCCATCACCAACGAGCCGGATTCCCCGCTCGGCCAGGTCGGCGATCACGTGTTGAGCCTGCATGCCGGGCCAGAACGGAGCGTAGCCGCCACCAAGACCTACACAGCGGAGGTGATGGCAGTGGCCCTGATCAACGCCGTGCTCAGCGGTGACCCGGCCAACCTGGCGGCGTTGTCGACCGTGCCCGAAGCTGCCGCAAAGACCCTGGACCTGGCGCCCGAGGTGAAGCGCGTGGCAGAACGCTACCGCTTTGCCGATCGCCTGGTGGTGCTGGGACGCGGGTACAACTTCGCGACTGCTTTCGAGATCGCGCTCAAGCTGAAAGAGACGAACTACATCGCCTCAGAACCCTATTCCCCTGCCGATTTCCTGCACGGCCCGCTGGCTATGATCGATGAAAGCTACCCGGTGATATTCGTGGCGCCCTCGGGCGCGATGCTGCCCGAAATGCGCTTTGCCATGCAACGCGTGTCCGAACGCGGCGCTGAATTGCTGGTGATCTCCGACGATGATGCGGCGCTGGCCGCGGGACAGCTTGGCTTGCGCCTGCCCGCGGCCCTGCCCGAATGGCTCACCCCCCTGGTAGCAGTGCTGCCCGGTCAATTGCTGGCGCTCCACATGGCCTTGGAGCGCGGCGACGATCCGGATCACCCGCGTGCCTTACAGAAGGTTACGCTGACACGGTGATAGACTCCGCAGTTGTCAGAGTTTTAGGAGGTACCAAACCATGAAGATCGCCATTATCGGCACCGGGCACGTGGGCGGAGCGCTGGGGGGCCGGTGGGCACGGGATGGCCACGAGATTATCTTCGGCAGCCGTGACCCGCAGGGCGAGAAAGCGCAGAACCTGCTCAGGCTGGTCCCAGGGAATGTGCGGGTGGCCGGCACCACGGAGGCTGTGTCGACGGCCGAGGTCGTGCTGATAGCCACTCCCTGGTCCGCCACGCGTGACACGCTAACCAGGGCCGGGACAACGAACTTGGCCGGGAAAATCGTGATCGACGCGGTCAACCCGATCGGGCCGGATGGACTGTTGGTGGGTGGCAATACATCGGCCGCCGAGCAGATCGCGAGCTGGGCGCCGGGCGCACGCCTGGTCAAGGCTTTCAACAGCACCGGCACCGGCAACATGTCGAACGCCGACTACGGCGGAGAAAAGCCGAGCTTGTTCTTGTGTGGGGACGACGCCGAGGCGAAGAAAGTCGTCGCCAGGCTGGCCGCAGAACTGGATTTCGACCCCGTTGATTGCGGGCCTCTCTCGATGGCCCGCTACCTGGAACCCCTGGCGATGCTGTGGGTCACACTGGCGTATAACCGGGGCTTCGGCCCCGATATCGCCTTCAGGTTGCTCAAACGCTAGGCAAAGACCTGGCAGGTAAAGAGCACGTCACCTCGCATACCTGCCGGCCACCACTGACGGCATATCCAGCACCTTGCCGGCCTGGATCGAGCGCTCGAGCAGGATGTACTCGGCGTGCGTCCAGGCCCGCGGTGTGGCCGAGCCGGTGCCAAGGCCTCTGTCTTCCCAGACCTGCTCGGATAGCATCAAGCCAGGGTTGGCAAAGCGCCGCAGCGCGCTCAGCCTGGCCCGCGCGCTGTCGAGCTTGCCGGCCGCAACATAGTAGTTGCCGCGTTCGCCGGCAAACAAGGGCCACAAGTGTCCTTTACCGTTTGGGCACTTAAGCGGCCCGCTAGCCGGCTCACCGTAGGCGTCGAAGGTATAACGGTGCCAGGCAGTGCCCAGCGTCGACGTGGTCTGCAGGGAGGCGTCAATGGCCGGCAGTGTCGCCAGGATGGAAGCGGCGCCGGCCGGGCGAACACCCAAGCGCACCAGTTCCAGCGCGCTGACGTCCACCACGTCCTGCACCCGGTGCTTGCCGCCGCCGTTGGCGATTGTGATTTCGCTCACGGTGTCCGGCTGGCCGTCAGGCGTTGTGCGCAGGAAATAGCTCCCACCGGCCAAAGGCCCGGTGGTGGTAAAAGCCCACTTCTCGATCTGGCCTGCCCATTCGTCGACCTGTGCCCGCCAGGCCTTGGCTGACGCGCCATCGCCTACCTTCTCGGCCATATCCGCCGCCGCGATCAATCCCGCCACTTGCGCGGCGATGGAGTGCGGCACGTATCCGCCGATTTCCTCCCAGCGCTCCTGGACGGTGGTCGGGCCTCGCTGCATGATAAAGTTGGCCGCCAGCTTGACCAGACTCGCGTAGTGCTCGCGCGCATCCAGGTTCCATGCCAGCAATATCGGGTCGGCCACTTCATCCATCTACAGCGAACCCCAATGCGGCGTACCATCCAAGGTCGCGTTCTGCGGGAAGGCGTCCGTCGACGTCTGCAGCACGTTGTCCAGGTACTCCAGGGTGCTGTTAGCCGTGTCCCGGTCGCCCAACGCAATGAAGGCCATCGCCACGTGGTAGAGATCCCGCGGCCACACGTATCGGTAGCCTTGATCGCTCGTGTCGTCCGTCCGGCAGTTGCCCCAGGGCATAGTCAGTGAGGCCACCCCCGCCCCATGATAGGTCTTGTCCTCGTGCGCTTTCAGCACCATGGTACTGACCCAGTAGAGCGGGTCGGGCGCGGCGGGCGGTGTAAGTTTCGCCAGGTACTGGCGCCAACGCGTCACGTAATCCTGGTACACCGTGTTGAAGCCGCGCTTCAGCGTCGCCTGAGCCGCCTTGCGCGCGGCGTCCTCCGTCTCGCCGAAGCCGACCGCCAGGGTGACCGCTCCTTTTGCCGGCAGAGCGAGCGTTGCCGCCCCGTAACCCGGGCGGCTAAGCCGGTCGAAGGTCCAGTCCATGCGGCCGTCCTGCAAGTCGGTGACGCCGTCGCTCGCCCGCAGGTAACCCACGGAAGCCCTGGCCGGCTGGGGATCGGCCAGCAGAACGGCATAGGTTTGAGCGTCAGCGTCAAAGGCGACGAGGGCGCCGTCCTCATGCACTACCAGTTGATCGTTGCGGCCACTTCCGCCCAGGTGAGGCACGAAATACGCATACGGGCTGAGGGCAGCATTTGTGCTAGTGAAGGTCCAGCGCGTGATCAGGCTGTCGGCTGCCGGGTCGGTCACAACTTCTTTGCCGGCCTGCCAGGCCCCGCCCGGATCGGCGGTCAGCACGCGGTAGGCCAGCGCCTGCGGATCAAGGTATTGCACGGTGGCCGAGATGGGGCGATTCCGGTCCAGTCGCGCTGCTCGCCCGCCGGCCCGCCTGCCACGAGCAGGCTGAGCTCGCGCACGTTGTCTTGCCCGACATTCGGGAATAACAAGTCGGTGATCGCGCCGCCGGTGATCTCAAACCAAACCCGTGAGGGCGCGGCTTTGTCTTTGCCACCCTGGTCGTAGGTATAGGCGGTGCCGACGCCCAGTTTGTTGCCCGGCGTCCCCACGTCTACCCGCGGGCGGACGTCCGAAGGCCGTTCCAGTTGGCGTCACGGTGGCGCTGGGCGCGATGGCCGGTGGCAGGGAGCGTCGTGGTGGTGGATACGACGGTAGGCACGGCGCTGGGCACGGCGGCAGGCACCGTGGGGGCTTAAGTCGCCGCGGCAGGCACCCTCGCCGGGAGGGCCGTTGGCGTAGCCGGTCGAACGGTAGGCAGCGTGGTAGCAGCCGGGGCGGACTGGCAGGCGACGAGGACAAGAGCCAGGCAGATTAGCACGGCGTGCAGGCGCGGCAAGCGTTTCATCTTCCACCACCCTTCATGAAGCAGAACGGAGCATGATCCGTAAGCCGGGGTGGAGTCAAGATTAAGCAGAACGCCGTCAGCCCTTAAGGCCGGTGTAGCTGATGCCCTCGATGTAATACCGGCTGAAGAGCGCGAACAGAATCAGCACCGGTATGGCATTGAACATCGCCGCGACCAGGGTCAGGTTCCACTGCGCCTTGTATTGGTGTATTGCTGATTATTCAGGCAGAGGGCTGGTAAAGCGCATCATGCACGGCTCACCACTTCCTCGGCCGCCCGGATCGCCGGCCGGCTGCGCAGCCACAACCAGGCAGTCTGAGCCAATGTGCTGGCCAGCAGGGCGGCCAGACCAATGTACAGTCCGCCGGCCCTGCCCCATAGCACACCTGCCAGGAGGGTGGCGACACTGACCGCGAGGTAAACCACGACAGCCTCGGAGAGGCCCGCGGTGCGGCGGCTGTGGAGGATGGCGCCCTGGAACCAACTCTGGAGCACGGACAGGGCGGGGAGCAGGAAACCTACCCATAACCCACGCTGGGCCAGGGTCGCCAACGCCGGGGGGAGCGCCGAGACACGGACAAACCAGAAGGTCGACAGCGGCGTGGCTGTGATGACCAGCAGGGCGAAGGTGGTCAGGCCGGCCATCCAGAGCGCGAAGCGGCGCAGACTCGCCACCGCACCCGGCTGGTCCAACAGGGCCACTACCACCTCGTTATAGGCCACGCCGAAGCTGCGCAGAAGGAAGATCAGGCCGGTCACCACCGGCCAGACCGCCAGCGAGCTCAGGGCATCGGGCATGCGGCTGATCGCCGAGCTGCCGATGGGCTGTGCCAGCAGGCTTAGCAGTGAGGTCATTACCAGGGGGATATAGAAGTGAACAAAAACCGGGAATGTCAGGCCGGGCCGGATCGCCTCGCTGGTCTTCACCTGCGCGTCGATCACCACGCGCACGCGGAAGCCGGCGTAAACGGCTTCCGCCAGCACGCCCGCAATGATGCCGGACGTTGCCACGACGATGCCCGGCACACGGCCGGATAGGTAGGCGCCCGCCAACACCAGTACCTCGGCGGTCAAGCGCACGAATGTGCCCGTGCCCACCGCCCGCGAGTGGCCGAAGCGGATCATGACGCCCTGATTGAACCGCCGGTAGGCGATCGCCCAGGTCCAGGGCGTCATGATGATGAGCCCAATGCGCGCCGGTTCGACGATCTCGGCCGGCGCGCCGATCAGCCCCCTCACGACGACGTAGTATAGGGGCGTGAGGGCTACCAGCAGATGCAGGGCCGTCAATGCTGCCCCGGCGACCATCATGAAGCGGCGCAGCTTGCGATACGACGCCCAATCCTTGCTAAGCGCGGTCGAAGCCGCCAACAGCATGATGATGGGGGATTCGACAATCAGCGCCAGGGGATAAACCACGCCACCGTAGGCGGCCAGATTGATCTCAGGCTGTGCCAGGCGGGCGACAACTGCGCTCACCATAGGGAGTTCGGCGCTCATCAGCAGCCAGCTCGCGGCCAGCGGCCACCAGGTGCTGAGGATGCGTCGCGCCGGTAGAGGGTACGGGCTCACAGCCGCGCGAGCGCCTGCCGGATGCGTTCCACGCCCTCAACTATCTGCTCCCAGGCCGTCGCGTAAGAGATGCGCAAGTAGCCCTCGCCACCCCGACCGAAATCAGACCCGGCCAGCAATGCTACTCCGGCCTGGTCCAGCAGGTAATCGGCCAGTTGCTTGGAGCTCAAGCCATAACTGCTTACGTCGGGGAAAACATAGAAAGCGCCCTGCGGCAGCGCACAACGCACACCGGGCAAGCTATTGAGCAGCGGCACTATCCGATCGCGCCGCTCATGGAAAGAGTCGCACATCGCGCGCACGGTATCCTGATCGCCGTGCAGGGCCGCAATCGCGGCCACCTGGCTGAAGTCCGCCGTGCAGCCAACGGAATGGGTCAGCAACAACTCGACGCGCTCGGCCAGTTTCTTCGGCATGATGCCGTAGCCCAGGCGCCAACCGGTCATGGCATAGGTCTTCGAGAAGCCATCCACGATGATCGTGCGCTCGCGCATGCCGGGCAGATTGGCGATGGTTGGTGCGCTGCCGTCGAATACCAGTTGGCTGTAGATCTCATCGGACAACACCCAGGCATTCGCACGCCGGGCGAGATCGGCGATCTGCTCGAGTTCGGCCTGCGTGGTGACGCCGCCGGTAGGATTAGAGGGGGAGTTGAGGAGGATCAAGCGTGTGCGCGGGCTGAGGCGGGCGCGCAGTTCATCCAGGTCCAGGCTGCGCATTTCATGCAAACGCACGGGTACCGGCACCGCTCCCGCCACCTTCACCGTGGCCGTATAGGACGGGAAACCCGGATCGGGGATAATTACTTCGTCGCCTGGCTCCAGCAGAGCCAGGGCCGAAAAGAAGATGGCCGGTTTGGCACCGGGTCCAACCACCACCTCTTCTGGACCGAACTGCATGCTGCGCTGCCTGCCCGCCGCCTCGGCGATTGCTGCCCGCAAGTCGAGCGCACCCGCCGGTGGCGTGTAGCGTGTGTGGCCGCCCAGAATGGCATCCGAGCCGGCCTGGGCAACGTGCGCCGGCGTAGGGAAGTCCGGCTGCCCAATCTCCAGGTGGATGATGTTGCGTCCCTGTGCCTCGAGAGCCTTGGCGCGCGCCAGCACCGCGTAGGCGCCCTCTGATTCGAGAAAAGTCACGCGCGAAGCAAAAGTATCTAACATGCGAAGGATCTCCTGATAGCAGAAAAGTAAGTTTCAGGCCATTGTACACGAACTGCCAATGCTCGCCCAAAGCTGCTTGTTTGGCGGGCAAGGTTCAAGTATAATCAGACCTGAGATCGTGAACGGACTGCTCACGCTGAGAGTAAGGAGGCAGGTATGAAAGCGCGCGATATCATGACGACCGAGGTGGTCACTTTCGCCCCGGACACGCCGATCCGGGACATTGCCAGGATCTTCCGGGAGCGAAAACTCAGCGGCGCGCCCGTGGTAGAGCATGGCCGGGTAATCGGCATCGTGACCGAGGTAGATCTGATCGCTCGTCACGCACGGCCGCACTACCCGCGTTACCTGCCGTTGCTCGATGCCATGATCCCCCTGGGCGGCCAACGCGAGTATCAGGAAATCTTACGCCACGTCCTGGGCCTCACCGCTCGCGACATTATGACCACTCCGGTCAAAACAATCGCCGCCGATGCGGAGATAGAGGACGTCGCGACGGTGATGGTCGAAAATCGCGCCAATCCCTTGCCGGTTATGGAAGGCGAACAGATGGTCGGCATCGTGAGCCACACCGACCTGATTCGCACGCTGGAGGAAGCCCCGGCTGCCAGTGACACCACGACGCCATAACCTCGCGCTGGCGGCTCTACCGCTCGGCAGGCCGCCAGGCGCGGGGCGCCACCTACAGTGAGGATCGGTCACTCACCCAGCCGGTTCTCCAGCACCATCTCGGGCTTGAAATTGTCCAGTTGCAGGTACCACTGCGCGGCATCGAGAAGGGCAGCCTGCGGGATTATGCCGATTAACTCGCTCGACTCAATGCCCACGCCATAGCGCTGGGCCTCACGCCGGATCAGTTCGACTACCCGAAAAACGGGCGTCTTTCGATAGTCGGTCAGGTTCATGCTGACCTGGGCCCTGCCGTCGACCAACAACCCCAGGGCTTTCACGTAACGCAAACCGCCGTCCGAGTTGCGGACCGCCCTGGCGATGCGCCTGGCAATCTCCACATCTGCGGTCGTCAGATAAACGTTATAAGCGATCAATGGTGGCCGCGCGCCGATGACGGTTGCGCCGGCCGGGCCCAGGCACGCCGGGCCAAAATCCGGCACGCGCTCCGGGTTGGTCAGGATTTCGGCCTTCAAACCCTCGTATTGTCCTCGCCGCACATCGGCCAGATTCACCCGGTCCGGCCGCGTCGCGGCTGCCTCATAGAGATACACCGGGATACTCAGCTCGTTGCCGACGCGCCAGCCCAGCTCGCGCGCCAGCGCCACACAGCGGTCCATCTCGACGCCCTGCAGCGGCACGAAGGGCACGACGTCGGTCGCCCCGATGCGCGGGTGCTCGCCTCGCTGATGGTCCAGGTCGATCAGCGCGGCGGCGGTTTTGATCGCATCGAACATGGCGGGCACGAGCGCATCAGGCGGCGCAACCAGGGTTATCACGGAGCGGTTGTGGTCCGCATCGCTCTCGATGTCCAGCACGCGCACGGCGGCGTGTGCGCGCAGCGCGTTTGCGATCGCCTGAATCACATCCTGGCGCCGCCCTTCACTGAAGTTAGGGACACATTCAACCAGGGGCTGCATGGGCAAATTCCTCCTTGTGCTTGTGGTCGCCTGATTCTACATCCGTGCTCCGGTGCGTGTCAATCATCTCCAGTTTGTTCATTTAGCCGCGTGGCGGTAGAATGCGGCCTAGTTTGCCTTTCTCATGCTGACAACTCTCTTCCTCCAACCACTGGGCCCGGCCCTGATCCTGGTATTGGGCGGCCTTTTGCTTCAACTCGGCGCCTGGTTGAGCAATGGCCGTCCGGTCCCCGTATCTGCGCGCTCCCGTATACCGGATCTGGTCTCGCGTCTTTCCGGTCGGTCCTCCGCCGAGAGTACCCGTTCCGGCGAGAGTTTAAGCATTTCGCCCCTGGCAATCGGCCTGCTTTCTGTCGTCGCTGCCGGTATCGACCTGGTCCTGCTGCGCCGACCCCTGCCACACGCCGCTCTTCCGCCGGCCATCGCCGGGATCCATTGGACATGGCAACCACTGACCGTCGCGGGCAGTGAGCTGAGCTGGCAACTGGACGGCTGGAGCTGGCTGGTTACGCTATTGCTCTTGCTCCTCATCGCTGCGGCGCTCCTTCTGCAAGAAGACCCGTCCGGTCCTGATGGAGCGAACCGCTGGCCGCGCATGCTCTATCTCGGCGCGGCGGCCCTGGCGTTCGTCGGCTCGGCCAACCTGGTCACCCTGGCCAGTTGCTGGATCCTGCTTGACGCTGCCCTGGCGATGCGGCTCGGCCCCGGCCGGCAGGAGCAGAGCGCAGGCCGGTCCTGGAGTTTCCTGAGCCTGGCAGGTCTGTTGTTACTCGGCGTGCTGCTGCTGCTCGGTGAGGATGGTATCCGCAACACCCTGTCGGCGGGACCCTTTGACCGCCTGGAACTGGCGCTCATGTGGCTCGCGGCGCTTATCCGTGCGGGCGTTTATCCATTTCATCTTTGGCTCACTCAAGACCAACACCTGGATCCCGGCGACCGCATTGCGTTGCACCTGGTGGTGCCTTTGACCGGCCTGTGGTTATTGGCGCGCGTGCATGCGGTGGCCGGTCCCGATTTTCTGCGCCGCCCCGAATGGGCGGCTCTGGGAGCTTTGGCCCTCCTGGGGAGTGCCCTGGCAGCCTGGACGGCCGAAAGACGGGAGACAGCCTGGCGCTGGGTGGCCATCAATCGAGCCAGCCTGGTCGTCATGGCTGCCTATATGGCCGATATGGCGGGGCCGCCGGCCCTGGCCTGGGGCTTGATCACCTTCTGCCTGGGCCTGACACTGTTGATTGCCGGCGAGGTGACACGCGCCCGTTGGGGCTGGAAATGGCCGAGCTGGCTTGGCGCCCTGGCCATCTGGGGGCTACCGGGCACACCCGGCTTCCTGGCCCGCTCGGCACTGGTCTTGCCCGTCCGTATCCCCGGAGCGCTGCTGCTGTTTGTGATCCTGGTCGTCGCCGAAACCCTGCTGGTGGCCACCCTGTGGCGCACGCTGGCGCCCGCTCCGTTTCCCGCCGTCCGGCCGGGCGATGCGCTGCAGCGCTACCGGCGCGCACTGGCCGGCTCGATCCGGCTGGCACAGAGCGGGCAGCCCGCGGGGCAAAAGCTTGGCCAATTGCTGCAGAGCGCCTGGTGCCAGAGACACACCCTGCTCTCCTTCGCCGGACTCGGCGCCCTCGTCGTGTTGCTCGCCGTCCCGACGGTCGCCTGGGGCGTCGCGCCCCGGCAGTTGGGTTCGCTCTTGAGCCGCCCGGTCACCGGCCTGGCCGCCTTGCCCTTGATGCAGATCATGGCTGAGGCACGGCGTTCGGTATGGGGTGTCTTGATCCTGTCGGGCATAGCCGGCGTGAGCCTGGGCCTGCTGCGGGAACAGATCTTTTCGGGCATGCGCGGCTGGCAGGAAGGCATCACGCGGCTGGTGGGGCTCGAGTGGTTCTATCAGGCCTTAGCCTTCGGCTTCGCGGTGGCCGGGAGTGGCCTGCGCTACTTCGCCAGCCTGGGTGAAGGAGAAGGCTATCTTGGGTGGCTGCTCCTCGCGGCTTTGATCCTGTGGGTATTATTGAGAGGCTAAATGACCCCGGTCAATTTCGTGCGCCAGATCAGCATTCTGATGAGCTTGCCTTCGGTGTTGCTCATGGGTACGGCTGCTGCGCTGATCGTAATCTTGCGCGACTGGCGCCTGGTTCTCTTGTGCTATGCCCTGATGTCGGCGGTGCTCGCCTTGCTGCTCAGCCAGACCATTCCGACTGAATGGGCGTTGCTGCAGGCCGTCGTCGGAGGCCTGATCGCGGTCATGCTCTTCATGTCTGCCCGCCAGCTGCGATACGTGACGCGCCCCTCTGCCGGACGGGAAAGCGGCTGGCCCCAATTGGCCTCGCTGACCGGTTTCCGCCTACTGACCGTGGCAATGGCGGGAGGGGCCTTCTTTATCGTACGCGGCGATTTGCCGACACTGCCCATGGTTAGCCCTTTACTGAACGACGCGATTTTCTGGCTGGCCCTCATGGGCGTGATGGGGCTGGCGCTACATGAGGAGCCGTTGCATGCAGGCGTGGCTCTGCTCGTCGTCTTGTCCGCTTTCCTGCTGATCTTTTTCCAGTTGACCCGCAGCCGACTGATGATCGGCATGCTCGAGGGCTGGCAATTGCTCCTGGCCCTCGCCATTTCTTACCTGACCGTGTCCCGGGGTCTGGCCAGTGTCGAGCCCGCCTCCCCGGCCGGCTCCCGGCGGTGGCAGCAATGATCGTGGGCCCGGTCTTACTGCTGGCGGGGCTTCTGATAGCCGCGGCTGCCCTCTACTTTCTGCGCCGCCTCGAGGCGCTAAGCGCGCTCGTGGCGGCGGCGGTCGCCGCCGTTATGGCTTTCTTGCTCTGGAATTCACCATTGGCGGTCCCGGCCTTGCTCGCCGGCCGGCCGGTCTTCATGGGCCAACAGATCCAACTGCAGGATCTCTCACTCCAGATCACCCCGGCCAGCAGGGCGCTGCTCGTCTTTCTGTTGGCCACCGCCTCGGCGACTTTCATCCTGGCCTGGCGCACCTACCAAGGACGCACGTTCTACCCTTTCGGGCTGGCCCTGGTGGCCTTCTGGGGAATGGCCGCTCTCATGCAGCCCCTGACCCTGGCCCCGCTCATGCTGACGCTGGCAGCCATCCTGGCGGTGTTTCTGATCCAGGCCGGCAAAGCCGGCGACACGCGGGGCGCCTGGCGCCAGATGCTTTTTCCTACCCTGTCCGTGCCTATGTTCCTGCTCGCCTCCTGGTATATCGAGCAGGCGCCGCTGAATCCGGATGACCTGACCCCTTATCGGATCGCCGGTTGGCTGCTGATCGCCGGCTTTGTCCTGTTGCTGCAGCCCGCGCCCCTGCACGTCGCCATGCCAGCAGTCGCAGGACAGGCGCCCCCGGTTGTCGCGGCATTCCTCTGGATAGGAGGCCAGTCTACCACGCTCTTCCTGCTCCAGCGCTTCCTGGTCACCTATCCCTGGTTGACCTCGGCGGTCGACAGCGCCAGTTGGCTTCTGTGGCTGGGAGTGTTCACGGCCCTCGTGGGCGGCGCCCTTGCTGCGACGCAGGACACCCTGGGCCGCTTTGCCGGTTACGCTGCGGTCTATGACTACGGCGTCCTACTGGTGGCCATGGCCCTGCGGAGCACTGCCGGCGTCCCGGTCGCCATCTGGCTGCTGGTCACACGCACCATCGCCCTGCTGACCCTGGCGACCGGCGCGGCAATCATCCGGCACCATATGGAATCTGACCGGCTGGACCGACTTGCCGGCGCAGCCTCTCGCCTGCCGTGGGCCGTCACAGCCCTCATAGCAGGTGGCATGGCACTGGCCGGGCTCCCGCTCAGCGCGCAATTCGCCTCGCGCTGGGCACTGCTACAGTTGGTCGGCGAGATCGACAGGCGCTGGAGCCTGATCCTGTTTATCGGCGCGGCCGGTGTGCTGGTCGGCACGGTGCGCGCCGGCCGGGCCTGTTTCGGCAAGCTGAGCGCTTCCCCGGTCGAGCGCGAGCCCTTCGGCGTGGCCGCGCTTTCGGTCGTTCTGGTGGTGGCAGGGATACTGCTCGGTCTCCTACCGCAGTTACTCACCGGCCCGGTAGCGGCCGTCATCCTGCCGCTTTCGCGCATCGGACCGTAAGACCTGATAGTTTTTGAGAGTTCAGTTGTGTTATCCCTGGATTGTGCCTGTGTATACAGGCGCAGATGTTCGGAAAGGTCAATGACCGGCGCCTGCGGCGCCGGTCATTCGCGGTGAGGGGGTGGTCATGGGACGCAGTTCGCGCATCAGTGGCTTCTACAAACTGAGCCCATCGGAGCGGCAACGCGTCCTGGCAGATTGGGCATCGCTGTCTCCCGCCCAGGTCGCGTCGCTGGAGGGGGCGTTGGAGCTCTCCCAGGCAGACAAAATGGTCGAGAATGTGGTGGGCACGTATGCCCTGCCGCTGGGTATTGCCACTAATTTCGTCGTTAACGGTCATGATGTCCTCGTGCCGATGGTGATCGAAGAGCCTTCGGTGGTCGCGGGGGCGAGTTACGCCGCCCGGCTGGCGCGAGCCGGCGGAGGCTTCCACGCCGAGAGCGGTGAGTCACTGATGATCGGCCAGATCCAGGTCCTCGAGCTGGCCGATGTGGAGGCCGCCGGGCGAAAAGTGCAGAGCCAGAAGCAGCGCTTGCTGGACCTGGCAAACAGCACGGACCCGGTCATCGTCAGCCTGCACGGCGGCGCAAGGGACGTCGAGGTTCGTACTCTGCGCGATAGCCCGCGTGGTCCGATGCTGGTCGTCCATCTGCTATACGACTGTCGCGACGCGATGGGCGCCAACATGGTGAACACGGCCTGCGAAGCCCTGGCGCCACTAGTCGAGGAGATCACGGGCGGCCGCGTGAACCTGCGCATTCTTTCCAATCTGGCCGACCGCCGCCTGGCGCGTGCTCGCTGCGTTGTTCCGGCCAAAGAGCTGGACACCGAAAACACCGCCGGCGCCCTGGTCGCCCAGCATATCGTTGAAGCGTACGCTTTTGCCGCCGCCGACCCCTACCGGGCGGCGACGCATAACAAAGGCATCATGAACGGGATCGACGCCGTTGCGCTGGCGACGGGGAATGATTGGCGGGCGATCGAGGCGGGCGCACACGCCTATGCCGCGCGCGCCGGGCGATACACTTCGCTCTCCACGTGGTCCATCGACCCGGCCGGCAACCTGGTGGGCGAGCTGGAGCTGCCCCTGGCAGTCGGAGTCGTCGGCGGCGCAACGCGTGTCCATCGGTGCGCGCAGGTCGCTCTGGCGATCATGGGCGCGACCACTGCTCGCGACCTGGCCGAGATTATGGTCTCGGCCGGCCTGGCACAGAACCTGGCCGCGATCCGTGCGCTGGCGACCGAAGGCATCCAACGGGGACATATGGCCCTCCATGCCCGCCAGGTGGCTATTGCAGCGGGCGCGGTCGGCGATGAGGTAGACCAGGTCGCGGACGCCCTGGTGCAAGAAGGCGCGGTGCGAGGCGACCGTGCGCAGCAGTTGCTTGCAAACATGCGCCAGAGCAAATCTAGACCATAACTAAACAATAGGTATACAATAATTCAGATGATGAGAAGGCAAACTACTGACTGCCGCGCGAATGGAGAATATCCTGTTCCTCAGATGTGCCAGGCGGGACAATCGGGGCGAGGAGTAGGCGTTAGATGCTAAAACCAGATCGTGAAGTGGGAATAGTGGGTTACGGGGCTTACGTCCCGCGCTTCCGTTTGCCTGCCAGCGAGGTCGCTCGGGTTTGGGGCGATACCGGCGGCTTGCCCATCAAGGAGAAGGCAGTCGCCGGTCTGGATGAAGATACCGTCACGATGTCGATCGAAGCCGCGCGCAATGCGCTCGCGCGTGCGGCCATTGCTCCCGAGGAGATCCGGGCGGTATGGGTCGGCAGTGAATCTCACCCTTATGCCGTCAAACCCAGCTCCACGATTGTAGCCGAGGCCATCGGCGCGGCCCCGCACATTCAAGCCGCCGACCTTGAGTTCGCTTGCAAGGCGGGCAGCGAGGCGATTGTGATGGGGATCGGCCTGGTGGGCTCGGGCATGGGACGCTATGTGCTCTCCATCGGGATGGACACAGCCCAGGGGAGGCCGGGTGATGCGCTAGAGTTCACCGCGGCTTCGGGTGGCGCGGCCTTTCTGCTCGGTCCGGGTGCGGAAAGCCTGGCCGTTTATGAGGCCTCGCTCTC
Organism: Anaerolineales bacterium; assembly: GCA_017882045.1. Classification (GTDB taxonomy): domain Bacteria; phylum Chloroflexota; class Anaerolineae; order CG2-30-64-16; family CG2-30-64-16; genus JADGQF01. The sequence continues at coordinate 8,553 of JADGQF010000019.1, read as the reverse complement.
CCACGTCACCGATACGCCGGACTTCTGGCGCCGGGCCTATGCGCATTACCCCAGCCACGGGCACCGCTTCACGGGTGAGCCGGCCTATTTTGAACACACGCTCAGCGCCGCCAAGGGGCTGATGGAAGAGATGGGCACGCAGCCGGGCGATTACGACTACGCGGTGTTCCACCAACCGAATACCAAATTCCCCCAGCGAGCGGCGCAGATGCTGGGCTTCAAACCCGAGCAAATCAAAGCGGGTCTGTTAGTGCCGGTGATCGGCAATACTTACGCCGGTTCCTCTCTGATTGGGCTGACTGCCGTGTTGGACGAGGCCAGGCCGGGCCAGCGCATCTTCATGGTTTCGTTCGGCTCCGGCGCCGGCTCGGACGCCTTTTCTTTGCGTGTCACCGACAAGATCGCCGAGCGTCGGGACCGCGCGCCGCTGACGAAAGACTACATTGCCCGCTGCAAATACGTCGACTACGCGACCTATGCTCGCTATCGGCACAAGCTACAAATGAAGTAGGCTGGAGTGTTTATGCGTGACGTTGTGATTATCGGCACCGGCCAAACGCCGGTGGGAGAACTCTGGGAAAAATCGTTGCGCCACCTCGCTCATGACGCGATAATGCCTGCCCTGGCAGACGCGGGCGTCGAGAGACCCGATGCGCTTTACGTTGGCAACATGCTTTCCGGCCAATTGGTCGGTCAGGAGCACCTGGGCGCGCTGATTGCCGATTTCGTCGGCTTGCGCGGCATCGAAGCCATGAAAGTCGAGGCCGCCTGCGGGTCGGGCGCGGCCGCGTTGCGGGTCGGCCTGATGGCCGTGGCCAGCGGCATGCATGACGTGGTCCTCGTTTGCGGCGTGGAAAAAATGACCGACACGCTGGGTGACTTCACAACCAGCGCCCTGGCCACAGCCGCCGACCAGGAATATGAGGTCAGCCAGGGCGTCAGTTTTGTGGCCTTGAATGCCCTGCTCATGCGGCGCTACATGTACGAGTACAAGGTCCCGAAAGAGGACTTCGCGGCTTTCACGATTAACGCCCACCGCAACGGCGCCAACAACCCGTACGCCATGTTCCGCAGCCCGATCACTCAAAAGGCCTACGCACAGGCTTCAATGATCGCTGACCCGATCAACCTGATGGATTCGAGTCCTGTCTGCGACGGTGCGGCGTGTGTGGTTCTCGCTTCCGCCGACCTGTTCCGCAGCCGGGCGAAGGCGCGCATTCTGGCGTCGGCGGTGGCGACCGATAGCCTGGCCGTGCATGACCGGCGTAACCCGCTGGTACTGGACGCAGTCGCTGAGTCGAGCCACCGGGCCTACGTCCAGGCACAAATCACGCCGGCCGATATTCATTTCTTCGAGGTTCACGACGCCTTCAGTATCATGGCGGCCCTATCGCTGGAGGCAGCCGGCTTTGCACCTTGTGGCGCGGGTGTTCGCCTGGCCAGCGAAGGCGAGATCGCCATCGGCGGCCGGTTGCCAATTGCCACGATGGGCGGGCTCAAAGCCCGCGGCCACCCGGTCGGGGCGACCGGCATTTACCAGGTTGTCGAGGCCGTCCAACAACTGACGGGCAACGCCGGCGCCAACCAGGTCCAGGGTTGCAGCATCGGGATGACGCAAAACATCGGCGGCAGCGGGGCGACCGTTATCACCCACATTCTTGGAGCAATCTAAGTTGGAGAAAACTGTCAAAAGCTATCACCGGACCCGATTGTGAGAAATCTAGCCAAGCTGATAGTTTTTGGTGGAGGCACACGGCTAGAATTCAGGGTAGCTTATCGCCCTGAGGAGGATTTTTAGCATGACGATTCCAGGCAATTGGCGAACTCGGCAACAGCGCTACAGCCTGAAGGCCGAGGTCTGTGAGATCTGTGGCAATACGATTTTCCCACCGCGCGACGTCTGCCCGCACTGCACAGAGCAGCGCCAGTCGTGGACGACTCTCAGCGGACGCGGCGAGGTCTATTCCTATACGACTGTGCAGAACGCGCCGGTGGGTTTCGAAGAATACACTCCGTACACAGTAGCGCTGGTTAAGTTGGCCGAAGGACCTATGCTGACCGCTCAACTCACCGACGTGGAGAGCGGGGAGATCTTCATCGGCATGCCGGTGGAGATGGTCACACGCAAGCTTAGCCAGGAAGGTGAAGAAGGACAGATCGTATACGGCTACAAGTTCCGGCCTCTGCTAAAACAGGTCGCCTGAGTTCCGCGATCATTCGCACGCGCAAAGGCCGCATCGGAAACAGATGCGGCCTTTGCGCGTGCATGGTCCTCAATATGCTGGAGCTCGCCTGTCGCATTTATAACGAAGCCCTGGCGACCATCCCCGAATTCACCCCGCTTCCTCATTACCCGTGCACGGCACGCAGCCATGCGCGCCCAGCTTGCCGCGCGGCGCGAGAGCGTGTAAGCTACGGCGAGCAACTATTGGCGATTGAGCGTCCAATCGCGACGATCTCCGTTAGAAAGGTTTTCCGATGGGCAGCAAGAGACTCAACAATCCCGTGGTCGGTGTGGATATGGGGGGGACGAAGATCCTGGCCGGCGTCGTCACCGAAGAGGGCAATATCATCGGTATGGCCAAGCGTGCCACCAAACCGGCTGACGGCGCGGATAAAGTGATCGAGCGGATCGTGAGGACAGTCCAGGATGCCGTCGCCAACGCTAAGCTCAAGCTGGACGACATCGCCGGGATCGCTTCAGGAACACCTGGCCCGCTGGACCCGGATTCGGGGATTGTCATCAGCGCGCCAAACCTCGGCTGGGATAACGTGCCCCTCGCCAAACTACTGAGCAGGGCGCTCGATATGCCGGTGTTCATTGAAAACGACGTCAACATTGGTACGCTGGGCGAGGCCGCTCTGGGCGCAGGAAAAGGCGTCAAGGACCTCATAGGCATATTTGTCGGCACGGGAATTGGTGGCGGGATCATCCTGGACGGCATGCTGTGGCAGGGCTGGCGCAAGACGGCAGGCGAGGTTGGGCATATGATCCTGCTGCCGGAAGGGCCGTTGTGCGGCTGCGGTCGCCGGGGCTGTGCCGAGTCGCTTGCCAGCCGCACCGCCATCGAACGGGACATACTGGCCGGCATCGCCCTCGGTAGGGAGAGCCTCGTGCCGGAGATCCTCAAACGTGAAGACAAGACCCGGCTTACGAGCGGTATTCTCGCCGAAGCGCTGAAGAAGGGCGATCCTCTGGTCGGGGAAGTCATCGGCCGCACGCAGTACTACCTGGGTCTGCTGGTGGCCTCCATTGTGAACTTCATCGACCCCGAAATGGTCATCCTGGGGGGTGGCGTCGTGGTGGCGTTGGGCGACGACTTTCTCGTACCGATCCGGCGCGTCGCCTACCAGTATTTCATCAACCAACGCAATGCAAAAGACGTGAAGATCGTGCCGGCCAAGCTGGGTGACAACGCGGGCGTCCTGGGCGCGGCGGTCTACGCCCGCCAACGCCTGGCCTGATCCCCCTATTTGGCGAGCACCGGTGAGTAAACGTGATAGAGCAAGCTGGAAATGACCAGGGTTGCGGTGATGTTGAAGTTGGCCGCCAACCCGGGCGGGAAGACGCTACGCACCTGCACCACGCCCGTGTAGATTCCGGGTTGGAGCTGACCGCGCTGCGCCGTCAGGGATAGTATCCCGGGCGTACTGTAGGTACTCGGGGTGGGACCGGTCATACCATCGGGCACGCTGCTGAACCATTGAGCGCCGCTGATCACCGTGGCCTGCCACGTAGCCACCCGTTCGCTCGGGTTGAGCAGGGCGTCAGTGTAGGTGCGCTGTGCCACTGCCTCGTTGGGGTCGAACAGAAAGACAGGCTGGGTAAAGGCCGGACGGAGGGATGGCGGGTAGGCCGAACGTGCGACGCGCAGCGCGTTTAGCCGGCCGTAACCGAAGCACGGGCTGTGCTGCAACGCGATGTTGTCGTAAGCGCAAACGGCATCGTTCAGGGGCACCTTATCGGCCGAGGCGGTCAGCATGGCCGAGATCTGAGCCGGCGCCGCTGCGGGCCATAGGCTCCAGGCCAGGGCGGCTGCCCCGGAGACCAGTGGCGCCGCCATCGAGGTACCGTATTCGTATCCATAACCAGTGGATGCTATGGCGTAGGGGAGAGTGCTCAGGATCGGGTCAGTATCGATGCCGCCTGGCGCGGATAGGGCCACATACGACTTGTATGCCGAGTAGCTGCTGGCCCAGTTGTCGCTCCGATCGGTCGCGCCCACCGCCAGCACGCCACTGCAAGCTGCAGGGTAGTAATCCGGGTTGACCGCGCCCTGACAAACCTGGCCGCAGTTGCCCGCCGCCGCCACCACCACGATGCCCTGTGATATAGCGTGACTCACCGCATCCTGCAACGGCTGGCTGGGGGCAAACCCACCCAGGCTCAGGTTGATGACCCGAACACGCGCATTCGGGTCGCCGGGGTGCGGAAAGTTGACGGACCAATCCGCCGCCCAGTTGATCGCCGCCACAATGTTGTCGTAAGTGCCGTTTCCCTGCGAGTCCAGCACCTTGAGCGGCAAAATCCGCACGTGAGGCGCCAGTCCGACCACGCCGACCCCATTGATGCCCGCCGCAAGGATCCCCGCCACGTGGGTCCCATGCCCAAAGTCGTCGATGGGATAGTCATCGCCCGCGATGAAGTCGTGCGCGCCGCTCCCGGGCCCGACCAGCAGCCGGCCCGTGAACTCCGCATGCCCCGAGTCGATGCCCGAATCGATCACAGCGACAATCACCGAGTTGCTGCCGGTAGTCAGGTCCCAGGCGGCCGGAGCATTCACGCGCGCCATGTTCCACTGCTGCGAATAAAGTGGATCACTGGGGACGACCGCGGCGCGGGCAATATAGTTGAGCTCGGCATAACGCACGCCGGGCAGCTTCACCAGGCGGGCGATCTCCGCCTGTTCTTGCCCCGCCGGGACAGCCAGGCGGGCGGCGGCGTAGCCCAGGTGCGCTTCCAGCACTCTCAACCCGGTACGTGCGGCGATGGTCTGCACAGCGCTCTGGTATTCCGTTGTGCCGGGGGTTTGGGCCGCACGTGCCGGCGCCGGCCAACCGGTCGCGGCTGCCGTGCCGGCCTGCCAGCCAATCAGGACTTCTGCCGGCACATACTCGCCGACGACAGGCGCAACCGCGGCTGCGTCTGTCTGTCCGCTCGCAGCGGCGGCGGACAGCGGGGCAGCCGAGCTTGTAATCAGCAAGCAGGCCAGCAACAACCGGGCGAAAAAGAGAACGACGGGGAGCGATCGACGACAGTCGACGGAAAACCGCGAACGATTTGCGGCCATTCGCAGGGATACCTCCTCCAGAAATCAAACAGCCACCTGCATTATAATACAGATGAGGGTTGTGAGAAGGATGACGGATGACATAAAGGGACCAGGTTTCTGACAGAAGCCTGGTCCCTTGAATCGCTTATTGCCGCATCGCCCTTAGCCCTGCAAGATCTCGGCGACCTCGCTCTTGCCCTCCGGCGTGTGGGTCGTCAAGACAATGTTCCTGTCCTCGCCCAGCGTCACGAATACCGTGTCGCCGGCCTTGAACTGTCCGCCCAGCAGAGCCTCGCTCAATCGGTCCTCCAGTTGGTCCTGGATGGCCCGGCGCAGCGGGCGAGCGCCGTAGTCGGCATCGTACCCGGTATCGGCCAGGTAACTCTTGACCTCGTCGCTGACTTCCAGCTTGACGTTCTGTTCGGTCAGTTCTGTGCGCACCCGGTTGAGTTCCAGGTCCACGATGCTCGTGATCTGTTCCTTGGTCAGGCTGCGGAAGACCATGACCCCGTCGATACGATTCAAGAATTCGGGCCGGAAGGTGTCTTTCAACGCCCCCATCACCCGGTCCTTCATCGTCTGATACTCGTTTTCCTGCTTCTTCTGCTCGTCGCGCGAGGTGGCAAAACCCAGCCCCGTCGCATGCTTGATCAGGTTGGCGCCGATGTTCGACGTCATGATCAGGATCGTGTTGCGGAAGTCGACCCGGCGTCCCTTGGCATCGCTCAGGTGCCCGTCTTCCATGATCTGCAGCAGCATGTTGAAGACCTCGGGATGGGCCTTCTCCACCTCGTCCAGCAGGATTACGCTGTAGGGGCGGCGGCGCACAGCTTCGGTCAACTGGCCACCTTCCTCATAGCCGATGTAGCCCGGAGGCGCACCGACCAGGCGGCTCACATTGTGCCGCTCCATGAACTCGCTCATGTCCAGCTTGATGAGGGCATCTTCGGAACCGAACAGGAATTCCGCCAGGCTCTTGGCCAGCAACGTCTTGCCGACTCCCGTGGGACCCAGGAAGATGAACGTGCCAATCGGCCGCTTCGGGTCCTTGAGGCCGGTGCGCGCCCGGCGCACGGCCTTGGCGATCGCCTGGACGGGCTCTTCCTGGCCGACAACCCGCTTGTGCAGGTAGCCTTCCATCTCGAGCAGCCGGGCAGTCTCTTCGCCGACCAGGCGCTGCAACGGCACACCAGTCCACATGGACACCACTTCGGCGATATCTTCCTCGGTCACCTGCGGCTGCGGCGCTACGTCCTGCCAGCCCTTGCGCATCTGATCCAGCTTGCGCTCCATCTCGATCTCGCTGTAACGCAGGTCCAAGGCCTCGTCAAAGCGCTTGGCTTCGACGGCCTCTTCCTTCTGCTTCCGGGTGGCCTTGAGCCCGCGGAACGTCTCACGCAAGCTTGTTGCATAGGGCGCCTTATACATGCGCACCCGGCTGGAGGCTTCATCGATCAGGTCGATGGCCTTGTCGGGCATGAAGCGGTCCGGCACATAGCGGGCCGACAAACGGGCGGCGGCATGCAGCGCCTCGTCAGTAATCTTCAGTTGATGATGCTGCTCGTATGTCGAGCGGATGCCCTTAAGGATCTCGATGGTCTCTTCGATGGAAGGCTCTTCGACGAGAACGGGCTGGAAGCGCCGCTCCAAAGCCGCGTCCCCTTCAATGTATTTGCGATACTCATCCAGGGTCGTCGCGCCGATACATTGCAGTTCGCCGCGCGACAGGGCCGGTTTGAGAATGTTGGCTGCGTCCACGCTGCTTCCCGCAGCCCCGGCGCCGACCAGCATGTGCACTTCGTCGATAAACAGGATTGCGTCGCTGTTCGAGATCTCCTCGATCACTTTCTTGAGGCGCTCCTCGAACTGTCCACGATACATCGTCCCTGCCACCAGCGAGCCAACGTCCAGCATCAGCACGCGCTTGTCCATGAGTGGTTCCGGCACGTCACCATTGACAATGCGCTGAGCTAACCCCTCGACAATGGCGGTCTTGCCTACGCCCGGCTCACCGATCAAAGCCGGATTGTTCTTCCTGCGCCGGCTGAGGATTTGGATCACCCGCTCGATTTCCTTTTCGCGGCCGATCATCGGGTCGAGCTTGCCTTCCTCAGCGCGCGCGGTCAAATCAAGCCCCAACTGATCGGTCAGAGGAGTCTTGCTCTCACGCTTGCGAGTGGTCTTCTCCTGCACCTGGCTCTCCAAAATCGCTTTATTCGTCATCTGGCGAACCTTGTCGAGGTTGACACCCAGGCTGCGCAGCACTTCAGCCGCGATCCCCTCGGTCTCCTGAACCAGGCCCAATAGCAGATGCTCTGTGCCAATGCTGGGATGCCCCATCTGGCGGGCTTCTTCTACCGCAATTTCAATCACGCGCTTGGTGCGGGGCGTCAGGGCCGGTTTCCCGAACGGCGGGCGCGGGTTGCGCGGCGCCATGCGCTCAACCGCCCGCACCACGTCGGCTGGCGTCGCACCGACCTCGCGGAGCACGCCCGCCGCAATACCATGTTCCTCTTTCGCCAGCCCCAACAGTAAATGCTCGGTCCCGATATAATTATGATTCAGCCGTATCGCTTCTTCTTGCGCAACCTGTAGCACCAGGCGCGCTTGCTTGGTGAAACGCTCTAGATTGTCAGCCATGATACTCCGTCCTTATTACTCTGGGAGATGGCCGGATAACTGCTACCTTGTGACCCGTCCAGAATTGGCCGGGTTTCCTCTCCCTCGCGCAGCACACGCAGTGCAGCTTAGGCTACCATGCTCACGCTGTCCCGCGATACCGGCTCACTTAGCTGAGCCAATGAATTAGATGCCAACGCTCGTCACTTAGATACACGTCTAATGGTACCAAAGGACAGCACATAAATCGTTCTTGTGAACGTACACTCGTTTCACACGACCCACCTGACGCTCGACCCTGACTGACATTATATCACAGGCGTCAAACTGCGTCGTAAGCAGGCTTCCGTGAGCCCGATCAGCAGAAGTCAGGCCTTTCTGTGGTGACGACGTATGACGGCCGACGTATGACGGCCGACGTATGACGGCCGACGTATCGACGTATGCGCCGGGCACGCAGAGAGGCCCAGCTTGCGGCCGGGCCTCTCAAGATGCTGATGTAGGATCTTCCGCAGTCGGGCGGTTTAGTTCAGCTCGAGCGCAGGTTCGGAATCTACAGACTCCTCCTCTTGCAGAGCAGCCTGTGCTTCGGCGCGCCAGTCAAATTCGACGTAACCGTCCTCGGAGTTCTGGCGCATGCTCAGCCCAATGCGCCGGCGCT
>JADGQF010000372.1 GCA_017882045.1 Anaerolineales bacterium | reverse complement strand
ACCGACGCGGTGGACACGGTCGGCTACGAGCGCATGATGTGGCGGCAGTTTCGCGACCGGCGCGTGCTGGGCGAGTATGCCTGCTGGGTGGGCGACGAGGTGGGCGTGGCCGTGGCCGCCGAAAGCGAGCAGATCGCCGAGCAGGCCTTGCGGCTGGTCGAGATCGAATGGGAGGTGCTGCCGTTCGTGCTGGACCCGTACGAGGCCATGCAGCCCGGCGCGCCGGTGATCCACCCGGAGATCGGGCCCACGAACGTGCTGCCCGAGGACCCGGTCGGCGGTCCGGATGTGTTCGTGTGCCGAGGAAATGTGGAGCTTGGCTTTGCGGAGGCCGACGTCGTCGTCGAGACGGACTCCAGCCATCATAACCCGACGCAGGGCTCGCTCGATCCCTGGTGCTGCCTGGCCCAGTGGCAGGACGACCGCCTGACCATCTGGTCCAATTCCTACGCGGCCGACCAGACGCGCATGCACATCAGCCAGATGCTGGGGATGTCGATCGGCAACGTTCGCACCGTCAGCCACTATGTCGGCGGGCAGTTCGGTCGGGGGGACACCGGCGACCAGCCGTTTTTCCTCTTCACCGCCCTGTTGGCCAGGAAGGCCGGCCGGCCGGTCAAGTTCAAGCACACGCGCCGGGACAGCTTCCACGATACGCGGCAGCCGGCGCTTTACCACTGCAAGGCGGGCGCCCGCATCGACGGCACGATCACGGCGATGTCCCTCAAGTCAATCGGCGAGGTGGGCGCGCACGCCGACCACTCGATGTCCGCCCTGAAGTTCGCCCGCACCGAGGTGGCCGAGGTCGCGCTGGCCCACATCCCGCACGTCAAGATGGAATCCTACGGCGTCTACACCGACCGGATCCCCGGCTGCATGATGCGCGGGGTAGGCACAACTCCCAGTTCAACTTCGCGTTCGGCCTGGTCGGCGACGTGCTGGCCGAGAAACTGGGGCTGGACCCGCTCGACCTGGCCGTGCGCAACTTCGGGCACGGGTGGGGGACTATCCCCGACAAGAGCCTGGTGGCCGTGTTGCGGGAAGGGGCCGAGCGCATCGGCTGGCGCGAGAAGCGGTATGCGCCGGGAGCCGGACCACTCTACGAGGGGGAGAGGGTGCGCGGGGTGGGATTCTCGTTCCATCCCGGCTGGCACGCCGAATGGCAGGAGCTGCGCCGCGGGCAGGTCCAGGTGGGCATCACCCTGCACCCGGATTGCACGGTCACGTTGGACGCGCCCACCATCGAGACGGGCACGGGATCGAACACCTGCAATGTGCTCGGTTGCGCCGCGGCGTTGAGTTTCCTGGGCGTGCGGCCCAAGGATATCAGCTGGGTCGCGGCGGTGGACACCAATACCAGCCTCAAGGACTGCGTGCAGACGGACAGCGCGGTGGCCTTCTTGCAGTCCGAGGTGCTGGCGGTGGCGGCGCAGGAGCTGAAGCAGCGGCTGTGCGCGTTGGCGGCGCCCGTCCTGGGGACCCCTGCGGGGGAGCTGACCATCCGCGACGGCCGGATCGCCTGCGCGGCGGCGCCGGAGCGCGGCATAGGCGTCAAGGACCTGTTGTGGCAGGGCGACCTGACGCCGCTGGCGGTCAAGGTGAGCAGAAGGCCTGCGGCGCAGAAGACCGGCGTGCCGTACATCGCCAGCTTTGCCGAGGTGGAGGTGGATCGCGGCACCGGCCGCATCCAGGTGCTCAAGCTGGTGATCGTCAACGACTGCGGGACGGTGATGTATGCCGGCGGCGCCGAAGCGCAGCAGATCGGCGGGCAGTGCATGGCGATAGGCGAGGCGCTGACCGAAGAGATCGTCTACGACCGGGCCAGCGGCGTGCCGCTGAACTTCAACTTCATCGACCACAAGATCCCGACCATGGCCGACATGCCCGAGATCGAGCCGGTGCTGGTGGAGGTATGGCGCGGCGCGGGCGAGTATGGCGCGTGCGGCATCGGGGAGGGCACGGTGACCTGCACCCGCGCGCGATCGCCAACGCGCTTTACAACGCGCTCGGCGTCCGGGTCGACGAGCTGCCGCTGACCCCGCAAAAGGTGCTGGCCGCGCTGGGCCGGATCTGAGGTGAGAGCATGACACTGCAACCCTTCAAGTGCGTCGCGGCCGGGTCGCTGGAGACGGCGGAAGCCCTGCTGCGCGAATACGGCGAACGGGCGGCGCTGATCGCCGGCGGCAGCGACCGGCTCGGCGCGCTCAAGGACGCCGTACACGGGGCCCCCGCTGCCGGGCGGGACGGCTACCCGGAGCTCGTGGTCAGCCTCAAGCCGCTGCAGAGCCTGCGCTACGTGCGGGTCGATCCCAGCGATGCGCACACCGGCGCCCGCATCGGCGGCCTCACCACCCTGGCCGAGATCGCCGGGCACTCGGTCCTGCGCGCGCGCTATCCGCTGCTCGTGCAGGCCGCGCGCAGCGTGGCTTCGCCGCAGATCCGCAAGGTCGCGGCCATCGCCGGCAACCTGTGCCAGGAACCGCGCTGCTGGTACTACCGTTATCCGGAGAACGGGTTCCATTGCCTGCGCAAGGGCGGCAAGCAGTGCAACGCCCTGTTCGGCGAGAACCGCTACCACTCCATTTTCGGCGGCATGTGCATCGATGGGCCGGCCTGCGTCTCCACCTGCCCCAACCAGACCGATATCCCCGCCACATGAGCCTGATCCGCGCCGGCCGGCCGGGCGAGGCCGCCGAGATCCTGTTGCGGACCAACCCGATGCCGGCCATCACCGGGCGGGTCTGCCCGCACACCTGCGAGTCGGAGTGCAACCGCTTGACCTGCGACGAACCCGTGTCGGTGCGCGAGGTCGAACGCTTCCTGGGCGACTACGCGCTCGAACGCGCCGGCGAGTTCTACCGCGCGCCCGAGAGCACCCTGGAGCAGCAAGTTGCTTCGCATAGTGTTGCGCACGTCGCGGTCGTGGGCGCCGGTCCGGCCGGGCTGACGGCGGCCTACTTCCTGCGGCGGTCGGGCTACCAGGTGACGGTGTTTGAGCAGATGCGGAGGCCGGCGGAATGCTCGCCTACAGCATCCCGGCCTACCGCTTGCCGAAAGCCATCGTGCAGGCCTACGTCCAGGCCCTGGCCGGCATGGGCATCCGCTTCGAGCTGGGCATGGACATCGGCCGCCCCGGCCATAGCCTGGAGGACCTGCGCGTGCGTTATGCGAGCGTCTTCCTGGCCACCGGCCTGTGGCAGCAGAAGGCGTTGCGGATGGAGAACGACGCGCTGCTCGACTCGGGCCTCGGGTTCCTGATCGACATCCAGCGCGGCCGGGCGAAACCCGTCGGGCGGCGCGTGCTGGTCATCGGCGGGGGCAGGGTGGCGGTCGACGTAGCCATCAGCACCCGGCGTCTCGGCGCCGAGGAAGTGTGGGTGGCCTGCCTGGAGAGCCGCGAGACGATGCCCGCGCTCGAGGAAGACGTCGCAGGGGCGCTGCAGGAAGGGGTGAAGCTGTTGCCCTCCTGGGGACCGGGGCGGATTCTTGTGCAAGACGGGAAGCTGCAGGGCCTGGAGCTGGTGCGTTGCACGGCGGTTTTCGACGAACGCGGGCGTTTCGCGCCGGCCTTCGATCCGGCGGTCAAGCGCGTGCTGGAGGCGGACCAGGTGTTGGTCGCCATCGGCCAATCCGCCGACCTCGCCTACCTCGAGGCCGCCGGCCCGTCGCCGGCGACCGAGCGCGGTCTGATCGTCAGCCGGCGGGCGACGTTGGCCACCGGCCTGCCGGGCGTCTTTGCCGGCGGGGATGTCACCAGCGGGCCGGCGACGGTGGTGGAAGCCATCGCGGCGGGCCGCAAGGCGGCGGCCTCGATCGAGGAGTATCTGCGCGACCCTGGGCGCGCCGCGCAGTCAGGCGGCGCCGCGCCGCCGGCGGACGCCGGCCGCAAGCGCCC
>JADGQF010000371.1 GCA_017882045.1 Anaerolineales bacterium | reverse complement strand
TCTACCAGATCACGCGCTTCGAGCAGTATCTCGACGAAGCCCGGCTGGTCGCGCACAACAGCCTGGAGCACTTCGCCGGGCGTCAGGTCGACGGCGTGCGCATTTTTCCGGATAGTCCCTGGTTCAACGCCGTCATGTTCCGCGGCTATCTCGCCCTGGCCGATGTTACCGGCGACACCACCTTTTGCGATGCCCTCTTGCGTTGCCTGGACCACGGCTGGGACCATGCGCGCGATCGTGATGGCCTGCTCGGCCCCGACTGGAGCGGGCGCAGCAAGATGGACCAGGGTTACCGGGCGCTGCTCGACGAGGCGGCGGTGTTCGAGGTGTACGCGTTGGCGGCCCGCCGCGAGGCCACGGCTGCCGCCCTGGCCGGCGGCGCGGCCGGGCCGGAGACGAGCGCAGCCGGCGTGCTGGGCAACCTGGTTGCGGTCGCCGGCAGCGGGCCATTTGCCGGCGACCGCGGGATGGGCGCCGGCGCCCAGAGCGGTCTGCAGCCCCTCACTCTGCGCCTGGGCACCGAGCTTGTTTCGCCCAAGGGCACGGTCGGCTCGTGCCGGCGCGCCGGGGAGGCCCGGCGTCGATGGGAGAGCTATGCCTGAGAGCAGCGACCACCGCCGGCAGACCGGCCGGCAGGGCGAGGATATCGCGGCCGCCTACTTGACCGGCCAGGGCTGCACCATCCTCGCCCGCAACTGGCGCACGCGCCGCGGCGAGATCGACATCGTCGCGCGTGACGGCGCTTGCCTGGCGCTCGTCGAAGTGCGCAGCCGGGTCGCGCCGGCCGCGCCGTCGACCCCGTTGCAAGGCCGCCCGCCCGGCGCCGGTCCTGTCTTCGGTCCCCCGGAGGATTCGGTCACTCCGCACAAACAGCGCCAGCTCGCCGACATGGCCCAGGCCTACGTCTTTGAGAGCGCGTGGCCCGGCCCCTATCGGGTTGACGTGATCGCCGTCGAGCTCGACCGGGATGGCCGGCCGCGCCGCGTGAGCCATTACCGGGACGCCGTCGGAGGATGAAGGGTCAGCCATGAGGACGCCAGACACCGGCCCGCACGGCCTTCCTGCCGCTGCAGCCCCCCTCCTCGTCATCGTCGGTCCCACCGCCGCCGGCAAGACCGCGCTCGCCGTCCACCTGGCCCAGGCGCTGAACGGCGAGATCATCTCCGCCGACTCGCGCCAGATCTACCGCCGCATGGACATCGGCACCGCCAAACCCAGCGCCGAGGAGCAGGCGGCCGCGCCGCATCACATGCTGGACGTGGTCGACCCCGACCAGGTGCTGACCGCGGCCGAATACCAGCGGATGGCCTATGCGCTGGTGGCCGAGATCCGGGGGCGCGAACGCCTGCCCATGCTGGTGGGCGGCGCCGGGCAGTATATCCATGCCGTCGTCGAGGGCTGGAGCATCCCTGAGGTGGCGCCGCAGCCTGCCCTGCGCGCCGGGTTGGAGGCCCGCGCAGCGGCCGAAGGCGCCGAGGCGTTGCACGCCTACCTGGCCACGCTGGACCCCGTCGCGGCCGGGCGCATCGACTACCGCAACCTGCGCCGGGTCATCCGCGCGCTGGAGGTTTGCCTGGTCACCGGCCAACCGATCAGCCGGTTGCAGCGCAAGTCGCCCCCGCCCTACCAGGTCTATCAGCTCGGCGTGACCCGCCCCCGCCCCGGGCTTTACGCCCGCATCGACGCGCGCGTCGACGCGATGCTGGCCGCCGGCCTGGTCGAGGAGGTGCGCCGCCTGGTCGAGGCCGGCTACTCCTGGGACCTGCCCTCCATGACCGGCCTGGGTTACCGCCAGATCGGCGCATACCTGCGCGGCGAGTTGAGCCTGGCGGACGCGCTGGCCCTGATCAAGAAGCAGACCCGCCGCTTCGTGCACCAACAGGCCACCTGGTTCCGCCCGGACGACCCCGCCATCCACTGGGTCGACCCCGACGAAGTCTCTCTAGGCGAGATTCTGGCCCAAATAAAGATCCCCCCGGCCGTCCGGGGGGATCTCTGAACGGTCTCCCGTCTTACCTATACTGGCGCCGGCCCCGCCCTTACGCCTGTGGCTCCTGCGAGCCGCCGAACTGCTGCTGGAGCGAGCTCTGGTCGGGCCGGACCCCCAGCGTGACGGTAAGCCGCAGTTGCTTGCCGTTGTGCAGCACGCTCAAGGTCGCCTTCTGGCCGGGCGTGCCGTGCTCCTCCAGGTAGAGCAACAGATCGTCCATCTTCGTCAACGGCTGCCCATCGATGGCGGTGATGAGGTCGCCGCCGCGGGGCAGGTATAGGGCGCTGCGCCGGCTGACACTCAGCACCACATTGGTATCCTGCGATCCGCCTTGCAGGCCCGCCTGCGCCGCCGGCCCGCCTGCCGCCGCATCCATCACGTAGATACCGCGTGCGCTCGCCGCCAGGCCCAGCGCCTGCGACCACGACCGGCTGAACGTGTCGCCGGTGATGCCCAGGTAGGCGTGCTGATAGCTGCCGCTCTTGATCAGCGCCGGCACGATCTTCTGCACGATGCTGATCGGGATCGCAAAGCCGACGCCGCTAGAACTGCCGCTGGCAGACTGGATCTGGTCGTTGACGCCGATCACCTGTCCCAGCTCGTTGAGCAGCGGGCCGCCCGAGTTGCCCGGGTTGATCGCCGCGTCGGTCTGGATCGCCTCGGGGATGCTGTATTGCGTCTGCGAGGGGATGCTGCGGCCGAGGGCGCTGACGATGCCCTTAGTCATCGTGTTCTGGAAACCGAAGGGATTGCCCAGCGCGATGGCCAGCTCGCCCACCTTCACCTGGCTCATGTCACCCTGGTCCACCGGCAGCAGATTGCTCACCAACGCCGGGTCGACCTGCACCACCGCGATATCGCCGCCGGGATCGGTGCCGACGAGCGTGGCGTCCGCCTCGGTGCCGTCGGCAAAGACCACCTGCAGCTTGTCGGCGCCCGAGATTACGTGGTCATTCGTCACAATGTGGCCTTGCTTGTCCCACAGAAAACCCGAGCCCTCGCCCTGCGGCAGCACACCCAGGCTCTGCCCGCGCCGCGCGCTGGCTTGCGCCAGGTTCACCACCTGGACCACCGCCGGGTTAACCTTCTGATAGACTGCTTCCAGGATCTGGCTCTCGGCGTCGGCGCCCGGTTGGATCTGGATTGTCACCGCCTGCGCGCTCAGCGGCTGCACGGCTGTCTGGCCGGCGGACGTAGACGTCACCACACCCTGCGCCCGCGCGGCTGCCGCACCGGCAGCAGGGTAGCTGACAGGCAGCGAGCGCGCCGTTAAAGCCGAGGCCGGCGCCGTCCCAAAGGCCGTTATACCCGGCACCCAACTGGCAGCCGTCACACCGACCACCAGGAAAAGAACCACCGCCAGTAGCGCCAACTTTGAATGTGTCATCTTAACTACTCTACACCTTATCTTCACCCTGGCGCACGGGGCGCCACGCCTGTCTTCCTGTCACCTCGGGCCGCCTTTGGGCCCCATCCTTCGCTCTTCGCTCAGAGGATACAATACTTTGCCGGCCCGTTGGTTAAGCTTGTGTTATCAACCGTTTACGGGCAGGTTAACCGGGCGCTGTACCCTGCACTTACTTCTACGGCAAAGCCGCGCTGTACGCTGTGACCCGCCGTCCCGTTCGGATCGGCTCGGCGTCACTTCCAGTCTGTCCTTCTATTTGCAGAAAGAGAGTGTGTGCATATAATCACGTTTTGGCTTCCGTAAGGCTCGCTCACAGTTCAAGGAGGAATCGTGAACCGCACCCTGCCGGCCGTCCTGTTCCTGGTCGCCAACGCGCTGGCCGCGAGTGTCAAGATGGCGCAGAACAGTTCGCCCGTGCCGAAGCCGGCGCCCACACCCACCCCGCAATCCCCCACTGCTCCCACCCCCAGCGCCTCCTGCCCGGCCTGGTATCAGCGCCCGG
>JADGQF010000462.1 GCA_017882045.1 Anaerolineales bacterium | reverse complement strand
CTCGTCGCCGACGAGCCGACCAGCATGCTGGATGCCTCGCTGCGGGTGACGGTGCTCAATTTGCTGATGGACCTCCGCAAGCGGCACAATATGACCATCCTCTTCATCACACACGATCTGGGCCAGGCTTACTATATGAGCGATCGCGTGCTGGTGATGTATCAAGGCCAGTTGGTGGAGCAGGGCCCGGTGCAGGAGGTACTGGAGAATCCCCAGCACGACTACACCAAACGCTTGATGGCCGACGTCCCGCTGCTGCACGGCAGGAAGAGCATGCTCATGAGAGCAAACTGATTGGGAGTTGCTTTTGGGAGGGCCCGCCGTGGCAATGTCTTCAGTACAGAAAGAGCCGCGATGGGGTATGCGTAGCGGAATTTTGTTTGTTGCGATCGTCTTGGCCTTGGTGCTCGGCGGCTGCACAGCGGCGCGGCCCGTCGGGCCTGCGCCGGCCACTGTCGACCAGGCGACCAGCCGTCCGCCACTTACGCCCGCCATCGGGACCGCGCCGGTCACTGGCGACCAGGCGACCAGCCGGCCGCCGTTCATGCCTGCCTTGGGGACCGCGCCGGAGATCCAAATCATCTGGCTGGTGCGTTCCGAGCAGATAGAGCAGACGTGGGAAAACGAGATCATCGCAGGCTTTGAGGCCAGCCATCCGGGCGTCAAGATCGACCTGGTTGTCGCGCCCTGGCCTGACTTCGACAGCACGCTGCAGGCCATGACAGACGCCGGCGCCCCGCCGGACATCTGGTCACATTGGGGTCCCAGCGGCTTCCAGGACTACGTGAAGCGTGGCCTGGTGGCCGACCTGACTCCCTTGATTGAAGTGGACAGGTTCGATCTCTTTTTT
>JADGQF010000461.1 GCA_017882045.1 Anaerolineales bacterium | reverse complement strand
TCGATGGCAAGGTCATGGGCCTGCCGATCCTGACCACGGGCTCCTTCATCTTCTACAACAAGGACGCGTTCGACGCGGCTCGTGTCAAGTACCCGCCCACCAACTGGGATGACAAGACCTGGACCTGGGATGCCCTGCTCGAGAAGGCCAAGGCGCTGACCAAAGACACGGATGATCCGCAGAGGGCGATGTTCGGCTACTTTGGCGACGCCTGGCCCAACGACGCGTATTGCTGGTTGTTCGGACAGGACCTCTATCCCGACAGCGCCTACCAGACCGGTTTCGCCAGCGAGTCTTACCTCGACAAGCCGGGGTGTGTCAAGGGCTTCCAGGCCAATCAGGACATCGTTTGGAAGCTCCATTATGCTCCCGACCCCGCCCAGAGCAACGCCATCTCGGGCGGCGGTGACCTCTTCCAGACTGGCAAGGTCGGCATGTGCTTCACCGGCGGCTGGGGTTGGTGGAACTACAGCGCCGCCCACCTCGAGAAGAAGTTCAGATGGGGCGTCGCCGCGCTGCCCTGGGGCGGTGACAACCGCCGCGACGTCGTCTTCACCGACCCGTGGATGTTGTCGAGTAAGACGGGCCATCCGCAGGAAGCCTGGGCTTTCCTCAAGTACCTGGTGTCGGCTGATGTGCAGGAGCAGTGGATGAACTTGACCGGCGCCCCGCCGGTGCGCCTGAGCCTGGCCGAGAAGTGGTACCAGCAGTTCCCGAGCATGAAGCCCGAAGAAGTCAAGGAAGTTGCCCTGGGCGCGATCAAGTACGGGCGTGAATCACCAAACCACCTGCTGGTGAAGTTTGACCAACTTGACCAGGTTGTGAAATCGGCCGTCGACCCGATCAACAACAATGAGAAGAAGGCCGCCGACGTGATGGGTGACGTCAACATCAAGCTGACCGCCGCCCTGAAGCAGATCGAGGCCGACTACAAGTAGTCAACTTTGCCCAGAACATCCGCCTCTCCCGCTTTCGTGCGGCCCCAAACGGAGGTCGCACCCGCGCATCGTCGCACGCTCGCCCGCTTTGCCCCGCTCGTCTTGTTGGGCATCACTCTTTTGGGCGGCGGGCTGCGCATCTTTCAGATTGCCAACAAGGGATTGTGGCTCGACGAAGCCTTCAGCGTCTGGCTGGGCTGGCAGCCGCTGGGGCAGATGTGGGGCTGGCTGTTGCGCATCGACCAGCACCCGCCCCTCTATTACACCCTGCTACATTTCTGGATGTACCTGGGCGACAGCGCCGGCACAGTGCGCCTGCTCTCCGCGCTGCTCGGCACGCTGACCATCCCCGTGATCTACTGTCTGAGCCGGCGCCTCTTGGGATCATCCGCCGGCCTGCTGGCGGCCCTCATCCTGGCCGTTTCGCCGTTCCACGTGCGCTTTGCCCAGGAAACGCGCATGTACACGCTGCTCACCTTCAACGCGTCCCTGGCGATGCTGGCATTGGTCTACCTGCTCACCGATCCCCGCTCGGCCGGCATGCCCATCGGCTCACAACTGGCCGCCTTCTATCGCACCTGGCGCGACGCCCGCGCCGCTGAGCGCCGCGCTTCTGACCAAATCGGTGGCTACCAGCACGACTTGCGCGGGACAACTGCGTCGGTGACGGCGCCCAGGCGGCGGCGTTGGCTGCCGCTGAGTGAGATCCAGACCGATCTGGCCTGGCTGGCCTACATGCTGTTCACCGCCGCCGCCGCCCTCAGTCACAATAGCGCCGTCCTGTTCCCGCTGGCCACGAACCTGTTCGTGTTCGGCTTCATCTTCTGGCGGCGGCTGTCTCCTGGCCTGCGCAGTCAGAACCCAAGCCGCGACGACGCCGGCCGTTCGAGCCCCGACGCCGCCCAGGTGATTCAGACGCGGCCCGCCGGCCTGGGGCCACCTTCCCCGCGCAACTGGTTGCTCGCTCAACTCGGCGTGTTTCTGCTCTGGAGCCCCTGGCTGCCGGGCTTTGTCACTCAGGCGCGAGGCGTCTACGCCGAATTCTGGATCCCCAAGCCGGCCCTGGCGACGGTAGTGGCCACCTTCGGCACTTTTCTGAGCGATATGCTGCCGCGCCGCCCTGCCTGGATAGACGTGATCTGGGCCGGCTTCGCCCTGTTGGCTGTGCTGGGCATCGTCGCCTTACGCAGGCGCCCGGCGATTGGCGCGCTGCTGCTGACGCTGATCGCCACGCCGTTGGCCGGCGAGTGGCTGGTCAGCCTGAAACGGCCGATTTTCTACGACCGCACCTTGATTTGGGCTTCCGTCCCGCTTTACCTCCTGCTGGCTGCCGGCCTCGGACGGTTGCGCTACCGCCCCGGCGTGCTGGCCGGCCTGGCCCTGCTGGTGGCGGTCAACGGCCTGTCGCTCAACCAGTACTACTACCATTTCGATAAGGAGCAATGGCAGGAAGCGGCGGCCTACGTCGGCCAGAAGGTGCAGGATGGCGACCTGCTTCTCTTCAACGCCACCTGGGCGCAGATTCCGTTCGACTTCTACTACCGCTACAATAAACGACCCCTGCCGGAGCACGGCGCCCCGGTCGACCTCTTCGACCGCGGCGTTCTGGAGCCGAAGATGACCCGCGCGGATCTGCCACGCTTGCACGATCTAATCCAGGGGCGCCGGCGGGTTTGGCTGATCTACAGCCACGATTGGTACACGGATCCCCAGCATTTGATCCCTGCTGCCCTGGGCCAGGAGCTGAATCTGCTGGAGCAGCGGCAGTTCTATGGGCTGCAGGTCCAACTCTATGGGATACCGTAAGACGTTGCAGACACGAATTGCAACGGCTTCGCTTACATTGTATGATGCTCCAGCGGGCCGTATCGCCGTCTACTATGGCGCGGCGGACACCGTCACCGGCCTGGCCTTCACCCAGGTAGACGAGTTGATCGACTTTATCAAATCCAACCCATTGTAACTTTCAACGAAAGGTACTATCACATGCACTTCAAATCAATTGCCGGCGCCTGGCAGTTTCGCCAGGTCGGGACGCCCCAACCTGGGCAGCCCCTCCAGTTCCCGGATTGGTCGCCGGCCCAGGTGCCGG
>JADGQF010000370.1 GCA_017882045.1 Anaerolineales bacterium | reverse complement strand
CACTCGCTGGTCGGCGCGCTGCTCAACTCCGCCGTGGCCGGCGTGGTCGCGGCGCGCTTCTGGGGCCGGCGCGGCGGGCTGGTCATCGGCGGCGTCGCCTTCAGTCATTGGATCCTCGACTTGCTGGTCCATCGGGCTGATCTGCCCATCCTGCCCGGCAACGTGGGCGGGCTGCCCACCCTCGGCCTGGGCCTCTGGGCGCAACCGGGCCTGAGCGCCGCGCTGGAGGCCGCCCTGATCGTGGCCGGCGGCGTGCTCTATTATCGCGCCAGCATGGCGACGCCCGCGCCTGCCGCCGCCGGCGGCGCGAGCCGGATCTACTACCGGCGCGCCGCGCTGTCCGCAGGCATAACTGGCCTGCTGCTCGTTCTGGCCTTGGCCAGCGACGTGCTGGGCATCGGCTGATCTGGCGCGGGTAATCTAGAGGGCCGAGGGCGGTGCCTTCTGCCAGCCTGCGCGCGGCCCGGCGACCAAGGTCGCGGCAACCCATGCGAAGCCTGCCTCCGCAGGCTAGAGGGTTGAGGGCAGTGCTCTTTCTGCCAGCCTGCGCAGGCAGGCTTCGCGATGGTGGCTGCGGTTTCTAACCGCCTCTCCGGCCGGTCCACCGAGGTCGCCCCCACTCCCCCACCAACTCACACACTAGCCATCTGACCAGTGCCGAACTGGCCGGATGCATGGTGCGCGGCAGTGCGCTCTCTGGTACAGTCGGATGCAGTTATCCCGACGAAACCGCCCGGTTCAACCCGGCTGCGCCTGGAGGCTGGCATCCCATGTTTCATCTCTCGAACAAGCACGCGTTCTCTGGCGACACCAGCGGCCCGGCCTGTCAGGACGGCGGGCCGGCAGCGGCGAGTTCGTCGGCATCATCGGCAAGTCGGGCAGCGGCAAATCCACGCTGATCAACATGCTGGCCGGCATCGACCGGCCGACCTCGGGCGAAGTGGACGTGGCGGGAACGCGCGTCGACCAACTGGACGAGAGCCGCATGGCACAGTGGCGCGGCCACAACCTGGGCATCGTCTTCCAGTTCTTCCAGCTTTTGCCGATGCTCTCGCTGCTCGAGAACGTCATGCTCCCGATGGACTTCTGCCACACCTACCCTGCCGGCGAGCGCAGGACGCGTGCGCTCAGGCTGCTGGACATGGTGGGCATGGCCGATCAGGCGGGCAAGCTGCCCTCGGCCCTCTCGGGCGGCCAGCAGCAGCGGGTGGCCATCGCCCGCGCCCTGGCCAACGACCCGCCCATCGTCGTGGCCGACGAGCCGACCGGCAACCTGGACTCCAAGACCGCCGAATCGGTGTTCAGCATGTTCGAGGCGCTGGTGAAACAGGGCAAGACCATCGTCATGGTCACCCACGATTCGGCGTTGGCCCGCCGCGTGAAGCGCACAGTACTGATCGCCGACGGTGAGATCGTCAACGAATGGCTGGCGCACGCCCTACCCTTGCTGACACACCAGCTGATCTGGCTGATAATTGTCGTCGTCCTGTCGATCCTTGCCAGCACCTTGCCGGTCCTGAACGCGTCACGACTGACCGTGCGCGAGGTGCTCGCTTACGAATAAAGGTGGAGGATTCAGGAAGAGGCAATTTGGGCTTATTGTGCTTAGGCTGACGGTCATGGCCGCGCTCGTGCTGAGCGCCGGCTGCTCGGCTCCTGCCAAAACGAGCGCCGCGCCCGCCAACCCGACTGCGGCCGCGCCGGCTGCCGTGAGGGCCGACGGCAACGTGACGGCGGAGGGCAAGCTGGTCCCCTAGCGCAGCGCGCTGCTGAGCCTGCCGCAGGGCGGGGTGCTGGCGGAGGTGATGGTGCACGAGGGCGATGTCGTGTAGGCCGGCCAGCCCGCTGCTGCGGCTGAAGAATGAGCAGCAGGCCGCCAACGTGACCCAGGCGCAGGCCGGGTCGTTCCTGGCCGGCTTGCCCGCCGCCGCCGTGGATTTCCTGTTTCTCGACGCCGAGCGCCACGAGTACCCCGGCTACTGGCCGGACCTGCGGCGCGTGCTGGCCCCTAACGGCCTGATCGTGGTCGACAATGCCGTCTCGCATGCCCCCGAGCTCGCGCCTTTTGCAGCCGCCGTCACAGGCACTCCTGGTTACCAGACTGCGCTGCTGCCCGTGGGCAAGGGCGAGTGGCTGACCCTCAAGCCCGTGTGAGAAAAGTCCTATCGATTTCCTCGACGGATTTCTGGCGCACTATCGTGCCACGCCGGGACAAAAAACGCAGCTCCGCCGGGCCATAGAGGCGCCCCTCTGAGACGCGAACAGGCTCCCACGCCACCGGGCGTGAGAGCCTCCACCGGCAGGCTCCCTTGCCGTCGGGCGTGGGAGCCGCCACTCTTCCGATCGCTACTTATCTGTTGGGCAGCACGAAGATGACGCCGGTCATAGGTGTGCCGAAGTCGCCATTGGCGTCCTGGATGCCGCCCCGTGGCCCGGGTGCAACCGGCTGGTTGGAGCCGTCAAGGTGCGAATGGAACCGGCAGTAGTAGACAAAGGTGCCGGCCCGGTCGAAGCGAAGGGTCAACTTCCCCGGCTTACCGTGGTTGCTGTCCGTACCCGGCAACAGCATATTGAAGCCGCGGTGGTCGGCCGTGTTGAAGGCGTTATCGCTAACGACCGTGTGGTCGTCAGTGTCAGTGTTGACCCACGTCACGCTGTCGCCTACATGAATCGTGAGTGAGTAGGGTGTGAAGCGATCCTCGCCCGGGATCGTTACCTGGTGGGACCTTGTATCCGACGCCAGGGCCGGCATGGCGACCAGTACGAGGCACGCCACAATCGCTAGCAGTAGACCGATCTTGACCATACGCTGTCTGGACATTTTTCTGCTCCTGTCAATGTCCCCAAGCATCTGGCGGGGCGGCAATCCCGCCGTCGACGGTTTTATTCATCTGCAATCTGCGTAGCCACAGTAGGGCGCAGATCAGCAAGATGGCTGAGAAAATCAGGGCGGCGAGCGGCGTCAGGTAGGGCTCCAGCGGCCGGTCGGACACGACGACCGGCCGGGAGAGGGGCGCCACCGTCCAGCGGAAATGCGCCGTCACATCTTCCAGCCCCCGCCGCCGGACGACCACGTCGGCTTGCCAAGGGCCGGGCAGGCTGACCTGCCGTCCCACGACCTGGTACCGGCCGTCTGCGACCGGCTGCGCTGCGCTCGCCTACGCCGCGGTCACGGTGCCCACGTCCTGTCCCAGGAAGGTGAAGCGCATGTTCACCCGCAGCTCGCCGGCCGGCGGGCCATTGCGGTCCAGCACGTCCGCGGTGAAGGTGTTGCTGCCGGCCTGGTTCGGATCGGCGTGAAAGATCACCATCAGGTCGGCGGCATGCTCGCCCAGCGTATCCGAACCGGCAGGTCGCGGCGCAAAGGCCGGCCCGTGCGCAGGCACCGAGGAAGTGATGATCCCGGTCGCCAGGAGGACCAGCAGGGCCAGTCCAGCCTCGCCGAGCACGAACCAGGGCAGGCGTCGCGGCGGGACCGGCGTCCAGCCGTCCGTCCGCCGCAACAGCCGGGCCAGCGGCGCGGCCAGGCGCGGGTGCAACAGGCTCGAGTTGAGCAGGCCGAGCGCGCCGGCGCCGAGCACCAGCGCGCTCTTGACCAGCAGAGTCTGCCCGTAGAGCGTGGTCAGCAGCGCGTCGGGCGAGGCTACCTGGCGTCCCAGGCTATAGAGCCCGGTTGCGGCCAGCACCCCGACGCTGATGGCGGCCATGCCCCCGAAGGGCCGGAAGCCTGCCCGCAGCAGCGCCGCCGCGGCCGGAGTATGGCGCCGGCGCCAGGCCGGCGGCAGGAGGCTGAAGGCCAGCGCCAGCAGACCGCCCGTCCACAGGCCGGCCGCGCTCAGATGGAGCCAGTCGGCCAGGATCGCCGGGTAAGCGTCCGAGGCCAGGGCCGCCGCGTGGCTGGAGAAAGCCTGCGTGCCCAGCAC